>PMBV01000563.1 GCA_003153055.1 Myxococcales bacterium | reverse complement strand
GAGAACGGCTGGGCCATGCGCACCAGGGCGTCGTAGATGGCGGAGTCGCCGTGCGGGTGGAAGTTGCCCATCACGTCGCCGACGACGGTTGCGCACTTACGATGTTTGTTGTCGGCCGTGAGATTCTTCTGCCACATCGAGTAGAGGATGCGGCGTTGCACTGGCTTGAGGCCGTCACGAACGTCGGGCAACGCTCGCGCGGTGATGACCGACAGGGCGTAGTTGATGTACCGCCGCCGCGCCTCCTCGGCCAGGTCCGTCGGCCGCTCCCCACCTCCTCCACCGCCGCCGTCCGAGCCTCCGCCTCCCCCGCGCCCACCCCGCCCGCCTCGGCCCTTGCCCTTGCCTTCCTCGAAGATGCTCATCTGTTCAGACATTCCGGCCTTTTCCATTGGATTTCCGAACGCTTGTGACGCAACACCGGCTGCTACAGGCCTGTGCCCGACTGACCATACCGTAGCCGATCGACTGGGCAAGATTTCCGCAGGTTGGACGCTCGCCCCATCGTGCGCCCGAGCCACCTCGGCTACCATGCGCGACCATGCACAGCGGGCGGACGTTCGGTGGGGGTGGAACAGGGAGGCAGCTGGTGTGGGCGCTCGTCCTCGGGGTGGCGGTGCCGACGATGAGCCAGGCGGCCTCAGGCGACAAGCGCATCGCGGCGCTCGTCATTCCCATGGACAAGGGGGCCGAGCAGCTCACCCTGCGACTCGAGGGGTACCTCGACGATGCGCTCCGCGAGTTCGAGGGCTTCAGGCTCAAGACCTCTGACGATCTGTTCGGCGTGGCCCCCGACGAAGACGGCGCCGCGGCCCTCAAGCGAGCCGACCAGGGGTTCCTCGAGGGGAAGGCCGCCTACGACGGCCGCGACTACGAGGGCGCCGAGAAGAAGCTGCGGGCGAGCCTCAAGGAGTACGAGCACGCCGTGGGGGCGATGAAGGGCTGTGGGAACCTCTGCGACGCGGTGACGATGTACGCCAGCGCGCTCCAGGCCCGTGGCGACGTCGAGGAGGCCAAGCTCGTGCTGCTCGACCTGCTCGCGCTGGCCCCCAATTCGGAGCTCGATCGCCAACGCTACCCGCCGAGCTTCGCGGCCCTCAAGGCCCTTGTCGCCTCGAGCCGCAACGCGCAGCTGAGGGGCAACATCAACGTGAAGAGCCAGCCGCCGGGGGCCCGGGTGTACCTGAACGGCGCCTTTCATTGCTTCAGCCCCTGCACGCTCTCCACGCTCCCCATCGGCAAACACCTGGTGCGCATCGAACGGCCGGGCTTCCGCCAAGTGGGCCACATGGTCGAGGTGACCCCGGAGGATCAAGAGGTCGACGCCGAGCTGGTCGCCACGGCCGGTTACAAGGCGTTCGACGGGCTCCTCGACAAGGTGGCCAGCGAGGCGCTGAAGAACCGGGGCGGCTCGGCGATGGGCAGTATCGCCTCCTCCTTGAAGCTCGATCGCGCCCTCATCGGCGTGGTGCGACAAACCGACGTCAAGACCGAGCTCGTCCTCGGCTACTTCGACCTGAAGGAGGGCCGGAGGTACGCGACCAAGCGGGCCTCCTTCGAGGGTGACGAGTTCGGCGAGCTCCGGGGTGAAATCGGCCGAATGGTGAACGCCCTGCTCGACTTCGACGCCAGCGAGAAGGCCTCGCGCACCGGCGACCCACTGGCTGGCCGGAACGGCACCGAAGACTGGAACGCCGAAGACAAGGGCGGCCGGAACCGGTCGCGAGAGAAGAAGAGCAAGAAGAAGGGCGGCGACCCCCTCGACTCCGTTCCTGCCACCGAAGACTGGTGAGGTCGGGAGCCCCAGCGCCAAACAAACGGTGAGCGCAGCGCAGGGGCGGGCTACATCAGGGCCATGCGCCTTCTCCTCGCCTTCGTCGGGCTGTTGGCCGCGACCTCGTTCGCCCAGTCGGCCGCGGTGGGCTCCCTCGATCTCTCCCGTGGCGTCACCCTGCTCCCGGGCTCGTCAGCCTTCAGCGATGAGGCTACCTCGCTGGTGTACAACCCCGCCGGCCTGAGCCGCGCCGGGCGCCTCAACGGCTGGTACCTCCACGAGCACAGCCTCACCCGCGCCCTCGACGGCGACGCGATCTTCCTGGCCACCAGCATCGTCGACTGGGTCGGGCTGGGGCTCAGCGCCCAGTGGCTCAGGCCCGCCGGAGCCGACGCCCACCAGCGCTTCCAACTCGGTGCCTCGGTCGGCCCGCAGGCGCTGTCACTCGGCGCGTCGCTCAGTTGGCTCTCTGGAGGTCCGGTGCAGGGGCTGGCCACCCTCGACCTCGGGCTCCAGTCTCGACCGGTCCGCTGGCTCGCGTTTGGCGCGCTGGTGCGAAACCTCAACGCTCCGGCCAACGCAGCGACCAGCCTCGCACGGGAGTGGACCCTGGGCCTCGGCCTCCGCCCGCTGGGCGAGCGGCTCAGCCTGGGCGTCGACTGGGTCATCCCCGAGGTGCGCTCCATCGAGCACAGTCGGCTTCAGTACACGCTGGGGCTCACGGTGGTGCGCGGCCTCCGGGTCAGCGCCGGGTTCAGCCACGGCTTCACCAACGCGGAGCCGTCGACGGTGCAGGCTGGCTTGGGCCTCGATCTCGAGCACATCGGCTACACCCAGGGCCTGTCGATGGCCCAGGGGCAGCTCGACTGGCAGTTCGCCGCCCGCGTCTCGGTCGATCGCTTCGGGTCCATCGTGCCCGAGAAGAAGATCGCCGTGGTGAGCCTCGCCGAGCTCGGCGCCTCGGGCCTGAGCTTGGGCTCGCTCTTGGGCATCGCCGCCGAAGATCGCTACCTCGCCCTCCTCCAGTTCCTCGAGCGCGCCCGCCTGGATCCCGAGCTCGAGGCCATCGTCCTCAAGGTCGAGGGAGCCTCCATCGGGCTGGCCCGGGCCGACGAGGTGCGCTCGGCCATCGTGCGGCTCCGGCAGGCTGGCAAGAAGGTCTTCGCCTACGTCCTCTCGGCCTCCGACGCCGACTACCTGATGGTCTCGGCGTGCGATGGGCTGTACGCGGCGCCGGAGGCCATGATGGTCGTCGATGGGCTCCGCTCCTCGGTGGTCTACTTCGGGGGCGCCGCCAAGCTGCTGGGCGTCGAGGTCGACGTGGCGCGGGTGGGCCCGTACAAGACCTTCCCCGACCAGTTCACCCGCTCCGACATGTCCCTGGAGCAGCGGGAGACCATCGACGCGTACCTCGACTCCAACGTCAAGGCCGTCGCCGCCCGCATCCAGGAGGCTCGGCACCTCACCCCCGAGCGCTGGCAGGCCGCCCTCGACGAGGGCCTCAAGCCCGCCCGGAGAGAGAAGCAACTGGGGACCATCGACGACGTGCTGACCCCGTCCGAGCTCGACGAGGTGCTCCGGAAGGAGGTCCCCGGTGCGCGGGTCGACCTCACCTACCGGCCCTTCGCTCACCGCGACACCCGGTGGGGAGAGAAGAAGCAGATCGCCATCGTCCCGGTGCTGGGGAGCATCGCGGGGGGAAAGAACCAGCCCTCTCCGCTGGGGGGCGACCTGGTCGCGGGGGCCCAGAGCTTCATCGAGGCGCTGAGCTCGGCCGTCGAGAACCCTCGCGTCGTCGCCATCGTGGTGCGGGTCGACTCCGGCGGTGGCGATGGCCTGGCGAGCGACCTGATGTACCGGGCGATCCTCGAAGCGAAAAAGCGCAAGCCGGTGGTGAGCTCGATGGGCGACCTCGCCGGCTCGGGTGGCTACTACGTCGCCATGGGCGGCGATGAGATCTTCGCGTCGCCCACTACGCTGACCGGCAGCATCGGCGTCTTCTACGCCAAGCCCGCCATTCGTGGCCTGGCCGAGAAGCTCGGGGTCTCGCAAGTCAGCATCTCGAAGGGAAAGCTGGCGGGCATCACCGACCTCTACGATCCGTGGACCCCGGAGCAGCGAGCCGCCGCCCAGCGCTGGGTCGACGACTTCTACGACACCTTCCTCACCGAGGTCGCCACCAGCCGGAAACTGCCCAAGGAGCAAGTCGACGGCGTCGCTCGAGGCAGGGTCTGGAGCGGGGCGGACGCCGCCGACCGGGGCCTGGTGGATCATCTCGGCGGCTTGTGGGACGCGATCTCCGCCGCCAAGGTACGGGCGCACGTCGAGCAGCAGGAGATCGACGTCACCGTCGTGCAGCCACAAACCGGGATGCTGAGCTCACTCGTGGGGGCAGTCGCGCCCAACGCGCTGCTCGAGTCGACGATCGCCGCGCTCCCGCGCTCCCCGGTGCTCGACGCCCTGGCCAAGCAGCTCGGGCCGTCGGCTTGGCTGCTCGAGCCGGCCCACCCTCAAGCCCGGTTGGAGTGGCTCATCGAGGTCGAGTAGCGGCGCTCACTCAAGGGTCGGCCGGCGGGGTCGAGAACGCCGGAGAGCCCTTGGGCGCTCGAGCCACGCCGGGGACTCCGGTCACCACCGCGCCAGGAGGCACGTCGTGGAGCACCACCGCGTTGGCCCCGATGACGGCCCCTTTGCCCACGCGCACCGGCCCCAGCACCCTCGCCCCGGCGCCGATGACGACGTCGTCTTCGATGCGCGGATAGCCGTTGTCCTTCGCCGTACCCACGGTCACGTTGCCCATGAAGCGCACCCGGGCGCCGACCTGGGCGTCTCCCCCCAGCACCATGCCGAGCGTATGAACGAACGACACGCCGTCACCCAGCGTCACCGCGCTGCCGATCTCCATGCCGTACAGCACGGTCGTCATGCGCCGCAGGACATGGTTCCCTAGGGGGATCCGGTACCGGCGCATGCGCTCACGAAGACGGTGCAGCACCAGCACTTTGTAGCCATCGCTGGTCACCTGACGGACCCAGAACGAAGCCGGCGTCCCCCGGCCCCGCGAATTCACTCGGACCAGCTCGCGGGCATCATTGACCAACTGTCGAAGCAGCGAGGTGGCCACGGGAGTCTTCTCCTGCGTGAGAGAGAACCTGCAACTGACTAACGAACCCACACTCCGGGCGGTACAGAATTGTCCCGCAGCTACGCGGCGTTGCCCCGCCGGTCCTTGAGGGCCCGCAGGAGGATCAGGAGGAACTTGGGGTCGTTGACCAGGTACCTCCGCCACAGCCGCCGAGGCTCCTGTGCGAGCCTGAAGAGCCACTCCAGCCCTGCGCGGCGCATGAGGTCAGGGGCCCGGGTGATGGTACCGGCGATGAAGTCGAGGCTGGCCCCGATGCCCAGGAGCACCGCCGGCTTCACCCGGTCGGCGATGCGATCGATGAGGAGCTCCTGCTTGGGGGCGCCGAACGCCATCAAGACGAGGTCGGGCTGAGCGGACGCCAATTGGGCCGCGATGCGGTCGATCTGCGCCGTGTCGGCCAGGTTCACCATGGGCGCGTCGGTGCCGATGACGTTGGTGCCCCAGCGCTCACGGGCGATGGCCGCGGCCTTCTCGGCCACCCCCGGCCCGGCCCCGAGAAAGTACACCCGCCACCCCCGCTGACCAGCCCGCTCGAGGAGGGGGCCGACGAGGTCCGAGCCGGCGACCCGCTCAGGGAGCGGCTGCCCCAGAAGCCGTGAGGCCCAGACGATGGGCATCCCGTCGGCCAGGGAGAGGCTCGCCCGGGCGTAGGCCTTCTCGAACTCGGGGCTGTCCTCCACGCTGACGACGTGATCGATGTTGGGCGTGAAGACGTAGCCACCCTGCCGCCCAGTGATCAGTCGCTCAACGGCATCGAGCGCCTCGGCGAAGGTGAGGACGTCGACGGGGACCTTCCCAAGCATCAAACGTGGCGCGGACACAGAGTCGAGGTTCGCCCGCCCTCAGGCCGATGGCAACGCCGAACTGAGGGCCTCGAGCCCGCGAATGGCTCGAAGGCTGTGGTAGCAAGGAGCCATGGCCCGATTGTCACCCACCGAGCTCGCCTACCAAGCAGGCAGCGTTCTGCCCACGTGGGCCTTGAAGCCGCTCCTCGGGGCTGGCCTCGGGAACCTCGGCTGCGCGCTGTGCCTCCACCGGGCGATTCCGGCCCAGACGCCCACGCACTGGCTGCCGAACCTCAACATGCCCCCAGGAGAGATCGACACGCTTCTCGAGCTGCTCCTCACCTCTCGCCCGGGGCCCGCAAGCGGTTGGCTGACTGTCTCGTTCGACGACGGGTACCGTGACGCGGGCGAGTACCTTCGCTCTCGCGCCCCCCAGTTTCCCGGCGTCGAGTTCATCTTCTTCGTGAACCCCGAGAAGGCGGAGCGCCGCAGCGGCTTCCGGTGGGACCTGGCCGAGCTGGCGATACGGGGAGGGACCCCGAAGCCCGAGGCCCTGGCGACCCTCGACAGCCCGCTCGACGGGGAAAAAGAGAACGAACGCCCCGAGCTCCGCGCCTTGGCCGAGCACCCTGACTTCCAGCTCTCGACCGTCGAGGAGCTCGAGGCCTTGGCCCACCTGCCCAACGTCAGCCTGGGGAACCACACCGATCTCCACGCGCCGGCGATGAGCATCGCCGAGGCGGTCGTCGCCGAAGACTACCGCCGCTCCACCGAGCGCTTCGCCCGGCTGTTCGGCCCTCAGCGGCACTTCGCCTTTCCCTTTGGCTCGCCCAAGACCTACTTCTCATCGCGGCAGGTGAGGCAGCTCCGGGGCCTCGGTGACTTCCTCATCTGGAGCACCGAGGCGAGGCCGTTTCGCCTCGACGAGCGGAGGCCAGGCGCGGTGCTCCCCCGCTTCCCCATAGAGGGGGCCCGGCCGGCGGCACAGGTGGCCTCGATGATCGCCGCTCGGTCGATGAGTTTCCGCGCCCGGGGAACGCCTCACGACTTCAGTCAGGCGTGAAGGCCGACAGTCAGCGCGTCGTCTCGAGGGTGACCGCGCCGATGAACTTCCCTTCGCCGATGAGCTCGACGGTTCGTTTGGCGTCCTCGGTGCGAGTGACGCCAAGGTGCACCACCAGGAGCGCGGCGTCGGCCGCCAGCGTCACTGGCACCCCCGCCTGCTTCGAGATGACCGAGTCCACCGTCACCACCGCGAGCCCGCCCTCGTCCACGTGGCGGATCATGTCGACGATCACCTTGGAGACACCGCCCATTTCGAGCCCCTCGGCCGAGAAGAGCTTGGCCTGCCGGCCGCGTACCAGGTGGCTCACCTCGACCAGGGCGCTGGCGATCACGCTCACCGATACCTGGGGCGCCGCGGGCACCACGGCGAGCGAGTTCCAGTTGCCCCGCAGACAGGTCAGCAACTGCTGCTGGTAGAGCTGCTGGAGCTCCAGCTGGCCACTCTTCTTGCTCATCGGTCGGTCTCTCTCTCTCTCCTCGTCCGCACCCACTCGTCGCTCTTCTCACCCCGACGTTGCTTGACCTTCAGGGTCAGCTTCCAGGCCACGTAGGCTGGAGCGAGCGCGAGGTCCAGGAGTCCCCGGAGGCCGGTACGAGAGTGGAGCCAGCCCGCGGTCACATAGGTCAACAGGCCCAGCATCGCGAAGGAGGCGGCCTCCATGGCCCACCTCCCCGAATCGGTGAAGATCGACAGCGCCATGGCCGCGGCTGACAGCGCCACCGTCCCCAGCGCGATGCGGCTCAGCGGAGGGACCAAGACGTCCATCGCCAGGTCGAGCAGCAACCCGCTCCGCTTGGCGAGGGCCTCGCGCACCAACGGCCAGCCCAGCGTCTTCTTCAGCTCGGCCCGACCGTGCTCCCACCGGTGCCGTTGAGAACGAGAGGCTTTCTCACCCGACACCATCTCACCCAGCACATCAGCCTCGCCGGCGTAGGCCACACGATGACCGGCGCGGCCCAGGCGCACGCCGTACTCCAGGTCTTCGACCAGCGAGAAGGCCTCGTGAGGGACCTCGCGCAAGAGCCCCACCGTGAAGCACATGCCGTTGCCCCTCAGCCCGCAGGAGACCCCCAGGCGCTCCCGGCCAGTCGACCGGACCTGATGGAACATCGCCAAGGCGATGCGCATGAGCCGGGTACGCCAGGACGCCAATGGGTTCTGAACCCCGTAGTGGGCCTGCACCGCCACCGCCCCACCCGCCAGCCGCGCGGCGAAGGCGTGGAGGAGGTTCTTGGAGACCAACGTGTCGGCATCGACGACCACCACGGCGTCGGCCCGCGCCTCCTCGAGGCTCCGGGCAAACGCAAAGGCCAGTGCGTACCCCTTGCCTCGGAGGTTCTGATCGTGCCGCTCGAGCACGCTCGCTCCGGCCTCGCGGGCCTTCACCGCCGTGTCGTCGGTGCAGTTGTCGGCCACCACCACCACCCTCCGGAGCGCCTCGGGGTAGTCGACCGACAGCAGGCTGTGCACGGTCGCGGCGATGCCAGCGCTCTCGTCGTGGGCGGGGATCACCACATCGAAGCGAAAGGTCGGGGGCGACGGCGGCGACGGCGGCCGGAGCGGATACGAGAACAACGCCAACACCAGCACGTACGTCGTGCAGACCAGCACCGGGAGGCTGGCCAGCACCAGCCCGACCTCCAGCCAGTGGCTCACCGGGTCTTTACCTCGCTCAGAACCTTGAGCCCCAGCACGCGTTCGACCTGCCAGGCTTCGAGGAAACAGCTCGACAGGGCGTCGCGGATCGACCCAGAAACGAGCGCGACACCCAGCGCGGCGATCAGCACAACGAGCGAGAGGAGCACCGTGTTGGGGCTCACCGGCTTCTTCGGAATCGAGGCCGGCCGAACGACGCTGTACCGGTACTTGAAGGCTGCTCGGGCGGTGTCCTGCTCGATCCGAGCGCCATCGATGCGCATCATCAGCTCTTCGTACTTGGCGGCCGCGACCCGCAGGTTGCTGCGGGCAAACTCCACCATCGGGTCGTCAGCGAGCTCAGCGCTCGTCATCGCGCCGGTGACCTGGGACATCGGTCTGCGGCTCGAGGCTGTGAGCCGAGTCGGCTGCTCCACCCACTGATCCGGTGAATGACCACCCTTGCGCTTGTACTCCTCGGTCAACTGCTCGATGTCACCCTTCAAGGCGGTCATCTGCGGTGAGTCTTCCTTCACGGCCGAGAGCTGCTTCTGGGTGTCGAGCACCTGGGGGTGCTGCTCGGTGTACTGAGCGAGCTGCGTCTGGAGCTGGGTCGTCAGCTCACTGACTCGACGGGTCCGCGAATCGTCAAGATCCTGAAGGGCCCGGCGCTTTGAGAACAGGAGGAACTTGAGCTGCGCCAGCTCCTGCTCGGTGGCCGCGAGCGGGCCTCCGCTTTTGGGCGCCTCGACGGCAGCGCCAGGCTTGTCGACCGGGGTCGAGCCCGAGGTCGACTCGGAGATCACCGGCGACATCACGGCGACCGTGGCGCCCTTGCGCCGCTGCTCCCGCACCCGGTCGAGCTCGTGGAGGGCGTCGTCGACGGTCTTCTGCACGTTGCCCGCGTGCATCTCGAGAATCGACAGCGCTTCGCTGATGGCCGTCATCTCGGTGACGTGACGCGTCTCGAGGAAGTTCTGCTGCGCGGTCTCGACCAAGAGGTACGCCATCTGAGCGTCGGGCCAATCGATCGAGATGGAGACGGTCTGCCGATCGGTCTCGACCCTGAGACGCTTCTCGAGCGTGCCGACCATCATGTCGAGCTCGTCCTGATCGGTGGGAGGACCAAACAGGCCCCTCGTCACTCCGTCCTTCAACTTCACGACCAGGGGCCTGGTCTCTTCCCAGTTCTTCATCAGCCCGGTCTGCTTGATGAGGGAGACCAGGTTCTGGTGGGCGAAGATGAGCTCGCGGGCTGCTCGGGTCGGGTCTTCTGACGGCAGGGCCGAGCGGGGGTTTCCCAGTGCGCGAATGAGCTCGTTCTGGTTGGCCAGCAGCCGCGACTCGGCGTGGTAGGTGCGCGGCAGTAGCGCCACCACTCCCAGGCCCAGCGCCACGATGGCCGTCAGCATGCCCACGCTCAGCCAGAGGTGGCGCCGCACCCCGCGGAAGACGTAGCCGATGACATTGCGGATCAGCGCGTAGTCGAACAGGTCCAACTCGCGCTGCTCCTCGATGCCGACGGCCCCCGGCGGCAGCTCGTCACTCATGCCAACGTCCCCTCGACGGTCTTCCTCACGTGCTCGATGAACTCGGCCTGGGTGAAGGGTTTGAACAGGTACTGCTTCACCCCGAGCTCCTCAGCCATCGCTCGATCACCTGGCATGGTGCGAGCGCTGATCATCAAGATCGGCAGGCCCTTCAGCGGCTCCGACTTGAGAATATGCTCGCACACGTCGTAGCCCGACGACTCGGGGAGCACGAGATCGATACACAGAAGCGAGGGCCGGGCCTCCTCGAGGCGCTTGATCGCGGCGCGGCCATTGCCCACCTGCCTCACCTCGTAGCCGAGGCGTTTGAGGTACGTGGTGATGATCTTCCGAATATCGGGGTCATCGTCCACCACGAGCGCGGTCTTGGGTGCTGGGTCACTCACACGAGGACTCCTCGCCCCTGGGCATAGCAGAAAACCAATTCGAGAGACGACGCTTGCCGACGAGGGCGCTGGTCGAAATAGCGTCGCCAGGGATCGGCGTCGAGACNNGAGGAGGGAGCATACCCGTCGGTACGTGACCGACGAGCAACAAAGCCAGCCGGGATGGACCGGCGCCGAGGATGGCGCGGTTGTTTCGATCAGCGCCCTTACGCTGCGTGCATGGATCCTCACTCCGCCACCACGACGTCTCCGGGCTGAAGCAAGAACCCGGCCGCTTTCGCTGACCCCTCGGAGAGCGCGCGCCAGGTGAAGCGAATGCGGATCGGCTGCGCTTCTCCCGGCACCCGGCGCACCACGAAGATGCCATCGGGGTGGGCGAAGTCGTTGAGGCCACCGGCCGCGGCGAGCGCCTGGAGGAGCCCCGACCCTGGCTCGAGGGTCTGGACTCCCGACCGCGTCACTTCGCCCAAAATCGACACCGTGAGAGGACGGGTCTCCTCGAGCACGACGGTCACCGCCGGTGTGTTGATGAAATCTTTGAATCGAACGGTCAGCTCTTGCGCGAGGGCGGGCGGCGTCTTGCCCGCGGCTTGAACCTCGTTGACCAGCGGCAGCGAGACGAAGCCATCGACCCGCACCCGCACCTTCGCGCTCATGTCCTCGTGCTGGAAGACCCGCACGGAAATGACGTCTCCCACACCGATGACGTATTCGCGAGGAGCGGTGGCCGCGAAGTCATCGACCGTCATGAAGGCGCCCTTGGGCGTGTAGCAGCCGCACAGCGCCAGAGCGACGAGGGAGAGCTTCCATTTCAAGGGAGGGCTCCTTTCAGCGGAGGGGTTTCCACGAGCCCCGAATGAATAGCACGCACCACGCCCAAGGCGGGTCTTTTGCGAGCAGGAAAAGCGAAGACCCACGAACCAAAAAGGTCCATGGGCCGTCTTGCTCGACTGCTTCGAACGAAGCGCTCAGCTCGCTCCGCGGCCGGTCAGCACCACGGGGAACGTCTTGAGAATGAGGCTGACGTCTTTGAGGAAGCTCCAGTTGTCGATGTACTGGAGGTCCATGTACATCCACTGCTCGAAGGAGATCTCGTTGCGGCCGCTCACCTGCCAGATGCACGTCAGGCCAGGGCGAACCGACAGCCGTCGCCGCTGCCACGGCTCGTACTTGGCGACCTCGTTGGGCACGGGCGGGCGCGGACCGACGATGCTCATGTCGCCGCGGAGCACGTTCACGAGCTGAGGCAACTCGTCGATGGAGAACTTGCGGAGGAAGCGGCCCACCGGAGTGATGCGCGGGTCTTGCTTCATCTTGAAGACCGGGCCGTCCATCTCGTTCTTCGCTGCGAGCTGGGCCTTCAAGGCCTCGGCGTTCTCGACCATGGTGCGGAACTTCAGCATCCGGAATGGCCGCCCGTGGAGCCCGACGCGGACCTGGCGGAACAGGATGGGGCCGTTGGAGGTCATCTTCACCAGCGCCGCCACCACCAGGAGCAGCGGGGCGAGCAGCCAGAGCGCGAGGCCGGTGCAGAGAATATCGAAGGCTCGCTTGAGGGCCATCTGGGTCGGCTTCGACGAGACCGACTGGTAGTGAATGTAGCCGTCGCCGATGGCGTGCGTCGTCAGCGGGCGGGCTCGCTCGAGCCTGAAGAGGTACGGCGGCATCGCGAACGGAACGCCGAAGCGCTCGCAGACCTTGATGGCCCCTTGCAGCTCCTCGGCGTGGGCGATGCTGGTGGCCGCCAGGTACACCTCGCCGACCGGCACGCTCCGCAGCACCGACTCGAGCTCGCGGGCGGTACCGAGCACCTTGCCCTTGAGCGCCTCGGGAGCCTGCTCACTGGAAAAGCGGGCAAAGCCGAGCACCGTGCGGCGGCCCTTGCGGCGGAGGTCTTCAGCCGTGGCGCGCCCCATGGGGCCAATGCCGACGACCAGCACCTCGTCGATAGGCCCCGACCGCGGAGAGAGCGTGCGGAACACGGTCACCCGCATGACGATGGCGGTCGGCCAGAGGATGAGCAGGAAGAGGCCCACGTTCGGCAGACCGGGCATCGGCAACAGGTTCGTCGCCATCGCCAACACGGTCGTCACCGCGAGGACGAGCACCGACGTCATCGCCGCGTCGTCGAAGCCGGCACGATCAGAAGCCCACGGGTCATACTGTCGCAGCGCCATGGCGATGATGAGCCAGGTGGCCACCGCGGCAAACGAGAAGGTCACCAGCGAAGGCGGGAGCACCTTCGCTCCAGACATGTAACTCGCCCCCACCAACGCCAGAATCATCACCAACAAGTCGATCAGGAGACTCAGTCTCGCTACCGTCCCCGCCGCGATTCTCCCGAAGAGTGTGTTCATGGTCATATGGTCGCCCGAAGGCGCCCTCCAGTTTCCTTCACCGAAACCCGAACTTTGGCAGTCTGTGTAATAATGCAGTTCACTTACAAGCGAAAAGCGGTACCCCGTCAACGAACTGCCTACAGAACGACCGAAGTTTTTGATCTTCCCAACTCGTTCGCTTCTTTTACGTCACTCCTTCTTCGGGACTGACAAGCTGATGGCTCTCGCGGCGTGGGAGGTTTGCAGTTTGTACGCCACGCCCCTGGGACAGAACCGACCCAGTCCAATGACAACGAAAGAATCCGCTGAACGTGTCGCAAGACTTCGAGTTTTCTTTGGACACGAATCGTTCCGCGGGAGCATCATCGGCGGCCTGAAGGAGTTCGCACGCGAGCGACGTGACTGAAAATCAGACAGCGTCAATGAATGTGTCGTTTTTCGATGCACTCGTGGGCCTTCGTTCATTTCACCGCGACCCCGACCGTTCGTGGAGGCGGTGTCGAAGGTGGTCGAAAGAGCCATTTCGGGTCAGGGAAATCCGCCGACGGACGCCTCGCACCTATCCGGTGGGAACTTCGAGCTTCCCTCGCCCCGATTTCGCAGATGGTGGCACCTATGTGAATGCAAAAGGGCGGGCGGCTCTTGCGGCCGCGCTCGTCGCTTCCTCGGCGCCGTGCCGATCAAGAGTGAGTTGGCCGCGAGATCGCTACAGTAGAGAGACCTATGTACCGCCAACGTAGCAGCTTCGTCTTTGTCATTGCTTTGTTCTTCGCGCTCGGCTGCGGGGGAGTACCTGTTGAACGTCCCGACGCGGGGGGGGACGACGTCGTCGACGCAGGCGGTCTCGACGCGGGCGGCCACGACGCCGGTGGTCACGACGCGGAAGGGCTTGACGCGGGCAGCCTTGACGCGGGCAGCCTCGACGCGGGCAGCCTCGACGCTGGTCACGAAGGAGCGGATGCTGGTCGGCCGGACGATGCGGGTGCAAGCGACGCTGGGCATGACTGCGGCTGCTCGGTCGGCATGTGTCTCGGAGACGGAGGTTGCGGTGAGTGCGGGATCTCGAGCGACTGCCCCGCGGGCCGGCCCTTCTGTGGGCCCGCCAGCACCTGCCTCGAGTGCGAGTCGAGCCCGGCCGACACCTGCCTTGGAGGCCGGTATTGCGATCAAGGCCACTGTGTGACGGGGTGCCGCGACGGCAGCATGTGCCCCAGCGGCGTCTGTGGGGCCTCGAACTGCTTCAATTGCCAACTCGACAGCCAATGCGCCAATGGAGAGCTGTGCGGGAGCGGCGCGTGCCACGCGGCCTGCCTGACGGACCTGACGTGCCCGACCGGCTGGAGTTGCTGCGATGGCCGGTGCGTGGATCCCTCGAAAGACCTCCTCTCGTGCGGCCTCACCTGTGGACACGTCTGCGCCTCGGAGACGTTCTGTGGAGGAGGAACCTGCCGCCCCAGCGTCCTCGACAACGTCTGCCGGGAGCCGGTGGTGCGGGTGCTCCACGATGGCCTTGAGACCGATGACACGGCCGGTGATGCCATCGGCAGCGCCTTAGTTGGGCTCTGTCAGCCCGCCGTCTCGCACCTCACGGGAGACCAGACCTCGGGGTACCTCGACGCGACGACGGGCGAGCCCCTGCAGACTGGAGAGCTGCTGGTCATGGGCGGCGGCTCCTACCGTCAACGGGCCATCGCCTGGCTCGAGAAGACTTCGAGGGCCCGGGTCACCGACACCAGCACCCCCACCGACCTGCGCTACAGCCGCAGCGACGGAGGCGTGGTGTTCTCTACCGCGCTGTCGAACATCTCGGCGACCCACGACGTCTTTCTGGTGCAGTTGACCACGACGCCTCGGGGAGCGCTGGTGCTCAACGCCTCGGGCTTCGGCGCCGAGGGCACCTCCGCGGCGAGTTGGTACGTCATCAACCAGCTGCTGCCCCAGCTCGGCGGAAGCGTCCTCGGAGACGGCTGGTACGTCGTGGAGTGGCAAGACAGCTCCGATGCCGGGAAGCCTGACGTCACCGACACCTGGACCCCCATCGCCTCGGGTCAGTGACGCTCGAGCGCGCGAGTGGGCCGACGTTTCGGCTCACCGCGCCGGCTTGGGAGCCGGGAGCCGCAGCTCAACCACCGTCATCGAGTAGGGCGCCAGGCGGTAGGGCTGCCCCACCACGATCTCCCGCTGAACGAAGCCCGTGGGGCCTCCCGAATACGCGAAAACCCGCTGCGCCTCGGGCACCGGGCAGCCATCGAGCTTGACGCTCGCATCGAGCGCATCGCCTGGAGACTCGTTGAGCATCACCACCGTCACTCGGCGGCCATCGGCGGAGCGAGCGGCGAACAGGGCCGAGTTCTTGGGGTCGTCGGAGTGGGGCATCGAGAGCGTTTCGAAGGCGGCGCCCTTCCCGTCGAAGTCGCGAAAGGCCCGGAAGGCGTAGGCCGCCGGCGAGCCCTCCGGAGGGAAGCTCCAGTAGAAGGCCGCGTCGAGCCCCTCTTGGCCGAAGTGACCGAGGGCCTCGGCCACCGCCAGGCCACCCGACATGTGACGTTCGGCCCCGAAGCTGTACGCGCCGATCGACAGCCCGAGCCCAGGGTCATTCTTGTCGACCCACTCCTGCATCCGCTTGATGAGGGCCACCGGCTCATCGAGGCCCTCCTCGACGAAGCGCGAGTCCCACAGGCTGCGCGTGGCTTGAATTCGGAGCGCGTTGGTCTGTGGATCCGTGGCCCCGTCGACGCCGCGGCCGATGGCCTTGGCCGTGGGGAAATAGTGCAGGTCGAGCACGTCGAGCGGCTTGAGGCCGGTCCTCTTCTCGTGGGCGGCGAGCTTGGCGAGGAACCACTCGATGAGCGCGACGTCGCCATGGGCCAATCTATCGGGCTTCTTGCCAGGGCCCGCGGCGAGGTCCTCGGCCGACAGCTGCGAGGCCACCCACCCTGACAGTGCGGGTCCTGCGATGACGGCCGTCGGGTCGGCCTTGCGAATCGCCGAGGCGTAGCCGACCGTTCGCTCTAGGAGCTCGTCGTACGTCACTGGTGACGGGTGCACGTCGCGGTGCGTGACGGCCCAACGGTCTGGCTCATCGTCGAGCTGGTAGAGGCTCACGGCTGGGCCGTGCTTCTTCTCGAAGGCCTTGATGGCGGTGACCCACTGGCCGATGAAGTCTGGCGGCGCGGGCACGCTGGTCCGCAGCGGCGTGCTGGGCTTGAGGAGTGTGCCGTCGCGGGCGATGCCGTTGCCCCCACCCCGGTCGCTCTCCTGCTCCTGCTTCCCGTACTCCGCCACGGGGAACCCGGCCGACGTCATGTCTTTCGCCACCCAGCCGACCATCGGCACGGTGAGCGCCGTCTTCACGCCGCGGTCGACGTCGATTTCGAGGAACGTGCGCCAGCTGAAGTCGGGTCGGCCCACCAAGTTGACGTTCTGGAAGAAGCCCTCGGCCCCGGGGTTCCACGCGCTCCCGAGCTCCCAGTTGTAACGGCTCGCAGCGACCCCACCCCACCGCCGGGCCGTGGGCTTGAGCCGCCACGACGACGGCGGCGGAAACTCCTGGGAGGGAGAGAAGCCCAACCCGTAAATCAGCGGGCTGATGGGCGACGGCTGGGCCGAGCAGTCCACCACGAAGACGGTGGGCATGCCCAGCGCGCTGGCGACCTGGTCGGGCTGCACGCTGACATTGGGGTCCGACTGGGTGAGCCCGACGCCGTCGAGCTCGACCAGACCCGGGCTGGGGAGCGGGCGCACCGAGCGCAGCACCAACCGAATGAACGCCGCTCCTCGAGGGTTGAGCTCGTTCATGGGAATGAAGGCCTCGCTCCAGCCACCCTCGAGCTCCTTCCGGTGGCGCGGGCTGACGAGCACGCGGGGGAACAGCTCGGCGGTGTCCGAGTCAAGGCGCACCTCGAAGAAGTCGCCGAACGTGGCCGAGGCGCGAAAGCGAAACACCAGCCCGCCCCAACTCCCCCGGAGCTTCGAGTTGGTGAGAATCCACCCGCGCGGGCCGGTCAACTCGAGGCGCCTGGGGCCCCCGTCATTCGCTCCGCCACTCTCCGACGCGAGGTCTTCCCACCCGGTTCGGAGGCCCCCGCCGAAGATGGGCTCGGCCACTGGAGGCGCCTCCTCGACGCGTGTCCCTGGCTCACGCAGCGCCTGAGGCGGTGGGCGCTTGCACCCCACGCTCGCCACCAGCATCAGCGTCAAGGGCACCACGCTTCTCGCCACCAGCGCGACCATGGCTCGTCGTGTACCACAGGCCTCCAGGTGCCCAACAAAGGCACCAAAACCTCGCCGCGGTAGAAAAATGAATGATCTCCCCGCGCTTCGCTGGTAACGTCTCTTTTGTCACTATGTTGGGTCCGAAAATGGGCTCCAGGTGATTCAGGGCGCGCGTGGAGCCTGGTCGAGATCCACCCCATGGGGGGTGGGATTGAGCCCCGCGGTCAGCACCCTGCCCCACAGTGAAGGAAGGACGCGGGCTCCTCGAAGGTTCCCGCGCGCGTCAACGCATGAGCGAGCAGGACCTCCCCGATCCCCCCGAGCCCAACGCCCCACCGGCCGCAGCGGCCCCGCCCGACCCCGACGACGAGGGAGACGACGGGCAGGACGATGGTGGCGATGACGGCGCCGACGATTCAGCCTCCGATGCAGCGGGTGGAGGCGCCGGCCAATCAGGCCAGGGCGGCCAGCCGGGCCAACCTGCTGGGCGCCGCCGCCGCCGCCGCCGCCGTCGCAAGGGCAACCCGGTCTTCTTCGCCGAAGACGGGCAGGCCTTCCGCAAGGTGATCCAGCCCGACGGAAACGTCGTGAACGTCTTCTTGACCCCCGTCGAGCTCGACGCCTGGAAGCAGCGTCAGGCCCAGCAGCAGGCGCAGCAACAACAGCAGCACCACGTTCGCCAGGCGCAGGTCACCGGGCAGCCGGTACAGATCCCCGTGCAGACGGTCGAGGGCGTGCTCGACCTCGACGTCAAGGGCCAGAACGCGGGCCTGCGGAGCGTGAAGCACAACCTCTTGCCGCGCCCCGATGACCCGGAGATCCCCAAGAACCTGGTTCAGAAGCTGAGGCTCAGGGCTGGTCAGTACCTGGTGGCCAAGGCACAGATGCGAGGCCTCAAGGGCACCATCGTGAGCGTGGAGTCGGTCGACGGAAACCCGGTCGACGTCGCCACTCGTCTGCCCCACTTCGGAGACCTCACCTCGGTCGACCCGGTCGAGCGCATCAAGCTCGAGAACAAAGACAAAGAATTCGTCACCCGGGTGCTCGATCTCATCGCGCCTCTGGGCAAAGGCCAGCGAGCCCTCATCGTCGCCCCGCCGAAGACCGGCAAGACGATCATGCTCCAGCGCATCGCCCAGGCGGTGATCGAGAACGACCCGAAGATCCACGTGATGGTGCTCCTCATCGACGAGCGCCCCGAGGAAGTCACCGACATGCGGCGCAACATCAAGGCCGAGGTGCTGGCGTCTTCCAGCGATCACCAGACGGCCAACCACCTCAGGGTCGCGGAGCTGGCCCTCGAGCGGGCCAAGCGCATGGTCGAGGCCGGGCGCGACGTCTTGGTGTTGCTCGACTCCATCACCCGCCTGGCGCGGGCCTACAACAAGGAGATCGACTCCTCGGGTCGCACCATGTCGGGTGGCGTCGATTCGCGCGCCCTCGAGAAGCCCAAGCGCATCTTCGGGGCCGCCCGGGCCACCGAAGAGGCCGGCACGCTCACCATCATCGGCACCGCCCTCATCGACACCGGCAGCCGAATGGNNATCTTCGAGGAGTTCAAGGGCACCGGGAACTCCGAAGTCACCCTCGATCGCCTGCTGGCCGAGAAGCGCATCTGGCCAGCCATGAACATCGCCCAGTCGGGTACCCGCAAAGAAGAGAAGCTCTTCAGCTTCAAGGAGTACGAGAAGGTGAAGAAGCTCCGGCAGATGCTCTTCGCGGTGAAGCCGGTGGAAGCCATGGAGGCCCTCATCAAGCGGCTGACCCGGTACACCTACAACGACGAGTTCCTCGAGGAGCTGTAGACCGCCTTTCCCGAAGCGGCTTGGGCTAGTCTTTGCCGTCGATGAATCTCGGCTCGGGCCGCTGTAACGATCACCCGGAGCGCCCCGGCCTCGGCATCTGTGTCGAGTGCCGGAAGGTCATCTGCTCCGAGTGCACCACCCAGTTCGAGGGCATCAACCGCTGCGCCAGCTGCCTCAAGGCGCGCCTCGAGAAGCTCGAGCGGCTCGCCGGTCGCCGCGACTGGTCGCCGGGCGGCGTGGCCCTCGCCCTGGTGTCCCTGGGAGTGCTGTTCCTCGTCTTCCTGGGCGCCTCCACGCTCCTCGCCACCTGACATGGCCGTCAACGCGCTCGAGCTGAGACCGAAGAACGCCATCGCCCTCTTCGACGCGGCGCTGAGGGTGTGCGCCACCACCGGAGGAGTGTGGGCGATCACCCTGCCCGCTGGCGCCGCGGTAGTCGCCGCGCTGTTCAACCTGGGCCTGGCCATCGAGCGCCACCAGAGCCTCCTGGCGCCGGTCTCGTGGTGGACCCTCGCCTGGGCCTTTCGGGCCGTGAGCCAAGGGGCTGCCTGCGCCCATCTGGAGCGACAGATCCTCGCCACCGAGCCCACGGTGCGGCGCTCCTTCGGGGCCGCCCTGGCCCGCGCCCCAGGGCTCATCACCGCCTCGATGTCGATGCTGCTGCTCAACGCCGCCATCATCGGGCTCACCGGGGGCATCGGTTTCTTCTTCTTCGGTGCCCATGCCGCGGGCTACGCCGCCGTCATGCGGGGCCAGGGCAGCGCCCTCAACGTCTACGGGACGGCGGCGAGGCTCTTGGGGGCCGCCCGGTTCTCTGCCCCCTGGGTGCGCCTGTGTGGCCTGACCCAGCTCATCATGGCGGTGAACCTCTTCCTCGCCGTGACCGCTGCGCTCTACCTGTGCAGGGCGCTGTTCGGCTTCGACGTCTCCTTCCTCCAGCGCTTCACCGCGTTCGACAACGGCGTGTGGGTCGGCACCGTCGGCGCCCTCACCTTCGCCCTGTTCGAGCCCGTGAGAGCGGCCACCGGAACGCTGCTCCTCATCGACGGCCGCGTGCGACAGGAAGGACTCGACCTCCTCGCCGCCGCCGAGCAACTCCCCCGCCGACGGAAAAAGGGGCTGCCGCTCGGTGCAGCCGGGCTCTTGTCCATCTTGGCGCTCCCAGCCTCGGGCCAGAGCCTGCCCGAGCGCCTCGAGGCGATCGCCTCGGCCTGCTCGATGACGACCGTCGAGCCGACCGACCTGAAGCGAACCCGGTTCCTCGACGAGCGCGATCGCGAAGCCCTCGGCCGCTTCGTCGGCCGCCTCGAGCACACGGTCTGGGACGACGAAGACTGCGAGGGCGCCGAGACGACCCTGCGAGCGGGGCTGGCGCTGATGGAGACCCAGTCGACCTCTGCCGAGCCAGCTGGAGATCCGTCGGCGCTGGCCCGAGCCACCCTCGGGCGCCCCGAGTTCAGCGAAATGGACCCCGCCGCCGCGCTGCCCGCCGTGGCGGAGCCAGAACCCCCTCAAGGCCGCTGGTGGGACTCCCTGCTGAAGGCGCTGTGGGAATGGATCCAGAAGAACCGCGACCGGCCACCAGAGCCAACTCCGGCCCCGTCGCGCCACCCGATGGCCGCGGCCAACGCGGTGATGATCATCGCCCTCCTGGCGATCACCGGCCTCCTCGTCTACCTGCTCCTCAAGGGGCGCACCCCCAAGAAGCAGGAGACGACCCTCGACGAGTCGGGGGCGGTCGGAGCGCTCATCGCCGTGGATCCATCGAGCGCCCTGGCCAAGCCAGCGGAAAGCTCGGCGGGGTTGGCCGACGAGCTGGCGGCCCAGGGGAGCTTCCGCGAGGCGATCCGCCACCTCTACCTCGCCCTCCTCGCGCGACTCCACCGCGACGGTGCCATCGACTACGATCCGACCCGGAGCAACTGGGACTACTTGTCGACCTTCAAGGGACCGTCGGGGGCGCGCTCAGCCTTTCGCGACTTGACCTCCCGCTTCGACTTCGCCTGGTACGGCAACCTCGACGTCACCGGCGCGGCCTGGTCCTCCTTCCGTCGGCGGGCCGAGCCACTCCTCGACGCTCCCTCGTCGGAGCCCGGCCGTGGGTGATCGCTTCCCGCTCCTCCTCGTGGGCCTGCTGGTGCTGTTCGGCGTGGTGGGGGCCTTCCTCTTCCAGGGCGCCCAGCGAGGGGCCTTCGCCGATCGGCTCTCGACGTACCGCTCGGAGCCCGACGGGGCGAGGGCCCTGTACCTCGTGCTTCAGCAGCAGCAGGTGCCGGTCGCCCGCCTCGAGGAGAGCCTCGACCTCATCCCGAAGGGCCAGAGCCTGATGCTCCTCGGCGTGCGCTTCGAGCACGAGCGCGAGCCGGTCGGCCCGTGGTTCGACGGCTCCGATGCGGGGGTCGACCCAGCCGACGCCGGAGCCGAGCGCCTCGATTGGGCAGCGCTGCGAGCGCCCCACGTCGACCCAGACGAGGCAACGAAGCTCCTCGAGCACGCCAGGAGCGGCGCGACCGTGGTGCTGACGCTCGCCGGCCCCCGCGCCAACACGCTGCTCGACGAGCTCGAGGTGACCGTGGTGCCCGCGGCCCCGAGCCTGGGGCTGCGCACCATCGTGCCCGCCCAGCCCAGCCGCTTCACCCGCGGAGCGCAGCACCTCGAGGCTCCGGTCGAGGCCTTCCTCCAGCTTCCCCCCGGGGCCGTGCCGCTCCTCCTCGACGCCGAGCTCGACGAGGTGGTGGCGGCCCTCGTTCCGGTTGGCGCGGGCCGGGTCATCGTCATCGGGGCCTCAGGCCTGGCCATGAACCGGCACCTGGCCAAGGCCGACAACGCTCGCTTCTGGTCGTCACTGGTGGTGGCCCTCGCCGCTGGTGGCCCAGTGGCCTTCGACGAGTACCACCATGGCTTCGATGGCCAGCGCTCGATGGGCGCCTTCGCCAGTCGCCATGGGCTGCAGTACGCCATCGCTCAGCTCCTCCTCGGCCTCGGGCTGTGGGCCCTGGCGCTCCGGCGCTTCGGACGCCCCAGGGGCGTGCAGGCGGAGACACGGGTAGGCAGCACCGACATGCTCCTCGCCACGAGCCGCATCTACCGCGAAGGCCGGCACCAGGCGCACGCGGCCCAGGCCATCAGCCGAGGGCTCCTGGCTGAGCTGGCGGCCCGGGCTGGCCTCAACGCCCAGTCCTCCCCCGAGCAGGTCGCGCAGACCCTGAGCAGCCGGGGCCGCGCCGATCTCGCACGCGCGTTGAGCGACGTGACGCGGGAGGCCGCCCACGTCACCAGCGAGGCCGGGCTTCACACCGTGGCTCGACTCTCCGCGCTGGTCCGCCGACAGCTTCACCACACCTCGAGGACGAAATGACCCCAGTGCAAGGCACTTCCAGCCCGGCCCCGCTGCCGGCTCCCCCGTCGGGCGCGGTGGCCCTCGCGAACCGGGTGCGCGACGCGTCGATGACCGAGGTTCGCAAGGCGGTGGTCGGCCAAGACGAGCCGCTCGAGCTCATGCTGTGTGGCCTCATCGCTGGCGGCCACGTGCTGCTCGAGGGCGTGCCCGGGGTGGCCAAGACGCTCATGGCCCGGGCGCTGGCCCTGAGCCTGACGGCCGAGTTCAAGCGCATTCAGTTCACCCCTGACCTGATGCCGGCCGACATCCTCGGAACCAGCGTCTTCGACCTCAAGACCCAGTCCTTCGTGCTGGTGCGGGGCCCCATCTTCACCGACCTGCTCCTCGCCGACGAGATCAACCGCGCCCCGGCGAAGACGCAGTCCGCGCTCCTCGAGGCCATGCAGGAGCGCACCGTCTCCCTGGAGGGCCGGCTGTTCTCGCTGTCGCCCTTCTTCACGGTCTTCGCCACCCAGAACCCGGTGGAGTCGGAGGGCACCTACCCGCTCCCCGAGGCCCAGCTCGATCGGTTCCTCTTCAAGATCGAGGTCGGCTACCCCGATGAGCACGAGGAAGAGGCGATGCTCAACGCCGTCAACCGGGGCTTTGACGCCTCGGATCTCAAGCGGGCCGGCGTCGGCTCGGTCATCACCCGCGAGGAGCTGATGGAGGCCCGGCGCGGCATGGCCGAGGTGTCCATCGAGGCGCCCGTGCTGTCGTACCTGCGCCAGCTGGTAACCGCGACCCGTCGGTCTCCCCGCATTCGCCTCGGCGCTGGGCCCCGCGCCAGCGTCCACCTGCTGCTGGCGGCCAAGGCGCTCGCGGCCCTCCGTGGTCGCGGCTTCGTCACTCCCGACGATGTTCGGTACCTGGTCGGCCCGGTCCTCAAGCACCGGTTGCTGCTCTCTCCCGACGCTGAGCTCGACGGCGCGACGCCCGCCGAGGTGCTGCGCGAAGTCGTCGGAACCATCGAGGTCCCGAGGTAGCGTGATCCCCTCGGCGCGACTGTGGCTGGGCCTTTGCCTGCTCGCCATTCCAGCGGTGGCGGCGGGGTTCCTCCCTGGCGTCTGGCCCGTGGTGCTGCTCCTCGACCTCGTCCTCGGCGGCCTGGGCCTGGTAGACTTCGCGCTCGCGCGGCGCACCCGCCTCGAGGTCTGGCGCGAGCTCCCGGCGCGGCTGCAGGTCGGAGTGGCGAACACCGTCAAGCTCCACGTGGTGAACCGCGGTGGAGCGGCCGTTCGGCTCCAGCTCAAGGACGACGCTCCCGAGGCCTTCGCCGCCACGCCCGAGCAGCTGACGCTGGCCCTCTCGGGAGGCAGCCGGGCTCGCACGCACTACCTCACCACCCCGGCCCGCCGCGGACGCTTCGAGTTCGGCGATTTGAACGTGCGCGTGTCGGGGCCGCTGGGCCTCATGGCGCATGAGCGGCGGGTCCCGGCGGCGGTGACGGCGTCGGTGTTCCCCGACATGCGCCAGGCCAGCCGGCTCTTGTTGGGTGACGCGGCGCTCGACTGGGTGAACCTGGGGCTCCGGCACATCCGCCGCGACGGCCAGGGCTCGGAGTTTGCCCGCCTGCGCGACTACACCCAGGGAGACTCGGTGCGAGACGTCGACTGGAAGGCGACCGCCCGGCGATCTCGCCCGGTGACGCGGGTGATGGAAGCCGAGCGCTCCCAGGCGGTGTTGATCGGCGTCGACGCTGGGCGCTCGATGGCCGCGTATGTGGGCGACGTCACCAAGCTCGATCACGCGGTGAACGCGGCGCTGTTCCTCGCATTCGTCGCGGTGCGCAATGGCGACCGGGTGGGCCTGGTGGTGTTCGCCGACGGGGTGAAGGCCTACCTCGCCCCAGCCGCCGGCCGCAGTCAGTACCGGAAGATCGTCGAGGTGCTCTACGCGGCCAAGCCCCACCTCACCACGGTGGACTATCTGGCCCTGTTCAAGGAGCTCAGCACCCGGCTGGTCAAGCGCAGCCTGGTGTGTCTGTTCACCGACTTCATCGACGAGGACCAGGCCGACACCATGGTCGACCCGCTCCGCCGGCTCGCTCGCCGCCACGTGCCCCTGTGTCTCTCGGTGAAGGACTCGGCGCTGGCCACGCTGCTCGAGACACCCCCGAGCGACCCCGAAACGGCCTACCAGCACGCGGTGGCGAGCGAGCTGCTCCTCGAGCGGGAGGCCGTCAAGCGGCGGGTGGGGCGTGACGGGGTGAGCGTGATCGACGTCGAGGCGAGCGAGCTGTCTCTCGCCGCGGTCAACACGTATCTCGAGGTCAAGGCTCGAGGATCGCTGTAAGGAGCTCCACCATGCGCGTCTACTGTCCCAACTGCGGGAGCGAGAACGACGGAGCACCCGGCTCCAGGGTCAACTGCCCGGCCTGCACGGCGAGCTTCGACGTGCCACCGGAGCAGGACTCGCCGCCTCCCCGGCCCGCGACGCCCATCACCCCTTCACCGCTGGGGGGCTTCGGCGGATCGAGCCCGGCGGGACGACCAGCGCCCAGCGGCCCCGTTGCTGGAAGCGCTGGGCCCCTTGATCCGTCGCGGCCCTTCGATGCATCGCGGCCTTTGGCGCTGAATGGCCGCAAGAACAACACCCTGGCCATCGTCTCGTTGGTCATGGGCATCATCTGCTGCATCCCCTTCGGCTCCTTCATCGCCCTCGGCACCGGCATCGCGGCGCTCAAGCAGATCGAGGCGTCGGAGGGGCGGGAGGGTGGAAAGAACCTCGCCGTCGCTGGCATCGTGCTGGGCGGGCTCGGGGTCGCGGTGAGCGTGCTGGGCCTCATCGGCGCGATCTTCGGCAAGTAGCGGCTCGAGGGCTGCACACCAGAGACGGGCCGGGAGGCCCTGGCGGAGCATCGTACGGGCTGGGGCGGCTCGATGCGCTGGCGCTGGCTCGCTGGGCCGTTGCCGAAAGGCGGTCGACCGAGGATCCGTCGGACCACTGGCCAGTCGTTCAGGCGCCGCACTCGTCCGATGCTCGACCAGCCGGTCCTTCTCCACGCACGGCGAGCTGGGGTGTCTGAATCTCGGTACCGACCTCGATGGCGGGCCACTCTCCAGCCCTGTCATCACG
>PMBV01000087.1 GCA_003153055.1 Myxococcales bacterium | reverse complement strand
GTGCGGGTTGGCCGCGGGGTGCCTGCCGCACAAGATTCCGGGCACCGACATCGATGACAACTCGGACACGCGGGCGGTGCTCGACGTCGTCAACGCTTACCGACGGGCGGTGGAGCTCAAGGATCCAAGCGCGCTGGTGGCCTTGGCCGACGAGTCCTTCCGTGACGACGGGGGCAGCGCCTCGCCCGAGGACGACCTCGACTACGAGAAGCTGAAGACGGTGCTGCCCACGCGGCTCCAGAAGATCCAAGACATTCGACTGGACGTGACGGTCAAGCGCGTCGAGTTCGACGACGAGGCTCACCTCGCTCGGGTCACCTACAGCTATCAGCTCACGTTCCGGATGCCCGACTATACCTCGCGTGCCCAGAGCGAGACGGACATCAAACAAATGACCCTCAAGCACAGTGACAAAGGGTGGAAGATCACCTCGGGAATCTGACAAGAAGGGGCTCCATGAGCGAGCTCCTCCTCTTCATCGACGCCTTCTCGATCAGTCCCTACGCCATGAGCGCCTTCGTGGCCCTGGAGGAGAAAGGCGTACCGTACAAGCTGGTGCACGTCGGGATGCACGCGGGCGAGCACCTCCAGCCGACGTACCGAGCACGCACCGGCCGGGTCCCTTCGCTCCAGCACGGAGACTTCGTGCTCGCCGAGTCGAGCGCCATCGCCGAGTACCTCGAGGAGGCCTTCCCGCCTCCCGCCCACCCTGCCCTGCTCCCGGCCGACATCAAGGAGCGCGCCACTGCCCGCGAGCTCATGGCGTGGATTCGCTCCGACCTGATGCCCATTCGCGAGGAGCGGCCGACCACCAGCATCTTCATCGAGCGCGTCAGCAAGCCGCTGTCCGAGCACGCCCAGGCAGCTCGACGACGGCTCCTGGTCGCCTGCGAGCGCCTCATCAGCCCCGGGAAGGCCTCGCTGTTCTCACGGTGGTGCCTCGCTGACACAGACCTGGCCCTCATGCTCCAGCGGCTCAACCTCAACGGCGACGAGCTCCCAGCGCCCTTCAAGGCCTTCGCCGAGGCCAACTGGGCTCGACCCTCGGTCGTCAAGTGGCTGGCGCACAGCCGCTCTGACTACACCCCCTATTGACGGCTCCTCTCCCGATGGCCAATTCGCGGGCGCCCAAGGATCGAAAGCGACGAGAGAGCCTCGGCTCGGCCCTGGCACAGATCACCCTGGTGGCGGTGATGCTGGCGCTGGCGGTGCTCGTGGTCTACCGCCGGGCCAACACCCATCGGCAACTGAGCGAGGTGATGCGCGAAGCTCGCGCCAAGGCGCTCAACGGGAACACTGCCGACCTGCGCGGCGCCCTCGCGCTGGTCGACCGGGCCCTGAAGCTCGACCCCAACGCTCCCGACGCCAACGCCTTTGGGGCCGCCGTGTGGCTCGACCTCTGGCTCGATCACCGAGAGCCAGGCGCCCAGGCCAAGGCCACCGAGCTCCTCGAGCGGGCCACCAAGGCCGGAGCCCACGGTGAAGAGCGCTTCGGCGTCGAGGCCCAGCTGAGGCTCCAAACGGGAGACGCAGCAGGCGTGGTGAGCTTCGTCGAGGGCCTGCGACGCAAGGGCGGCTCGGGTGCCCGGCTCTTTCTCGCCGAGGCCCAGGCCTTCAAGGCCCAAGGCAACCTCGCCCTCGCCCGCGCTGCCCTCCTGGCCGCGATGGACAAGGCCTACCGCGACGGGAACTACGCCTGCGCGCTGGGCGACGAGCTGCTCGAAGAGGGCGCCGTGGGTGCCATCGACACCTTCGGTCGGGCGGTGCAGGAACACCCCGGGCTCCTCCGTGCCCAGTTGGGCTTGGCGCTGGCCAGGCTCCTCAAGGGCGAGCGGCTCGCCGACGCCGAGGCTCAGGTCAAAGAGGTGCTCGAGCACGAGGCCACCCTGAGCCCTCCCCAGCACGCCCGGGCCCTCGCGGTCAGCGCCGGGCTCCTCGAGGCCCAGGGCCGCTACGCCGACGCCCTCACCGAGGCGAACCTCGCGTTGTCCATCGACGCCAAGGAGGTCTGGGCGA
Organism: Myxococcales bacterium; assembly: GCA_003153055.1. The sequence continues at coordinate 17,998 of PMBV01000087.1, read as the reverse complement.
TGCTGTTTCGCGCCCGGGCCCTCGCGGCCACCGCCGATGAAGGGGCCAGCGAGGCCTTCACCACCCTCGTCAACACCTCCCCCGCCTCGCCGCTGTTCTACTTCGAGGGCGCGGCTCGGTTGCAGCGGAGCGGCAAGACCGACGCGGCCATGGGCCTCCTCGGTCGCTACGAAGGGTTCTTCCAGGGGGTCAAGAGCCCGACGTCTGATGGCAAGGAGCTTCCCTTTCTCGACCGGGACGATCGCTACTGGTTGGCCCGCGGCGATCTGCTGAAGAGCTCGTCGCACCTCGACGAGGCGATGAGCGCCTACCAGAAGGCCATCGACGCCAAGGGCGCCAACCTCACCAAGGCCGTCTTCGCCAAGGCCGGGCTCCTCTTGGCCCAGGGGCAGACCGACGCCGCGGGGCAGCTCCTGGCCGACATCACCCCGCCCGACGGCACCGGCCTCGCCGAGGCCTACCTGGCCATGGGCGAGGTTCAATTCGCCAAGAAGGAGTGGGGCCCGGGCTGCCAGAGTTTCGCCTTCGGGCTCACCCGGCTCAGAGACTCGCACGCGCCCTCGACCCGGCTCAGCGAGGTGTACCTCGACGTCGACCGTCGGTTGAAGGTGGCCAACCAGCGCGACCTCGCCCGCCTGTGGTTGGAGGAGGCCAAGCCCCTCACCAGGTGACGTGGAGTGTCAGCTCGGCTCGACGACCAGCTCGTCGGCGTCGAGGATCTCCACTGGGCGCATGGCCTCGCCGATCTGCTTGAGCCGCCTATCGGACAAGCCGTCGAGAAACTCGCGGATCCGCTCGGAGCCCTTGAGCAGCGCCTCGAAGTCGGCCCTCGACAAGGTCGCTACCGCGGTCTTGCGGGTGGCCGCCACCGTGGCCGTCGCTCGGAGACCCTTCACCAGGGCGATCTCCCCAGCGATGTCTCCCTCGCGAAGAATGGAGAGGCTCACCACGCCGCCAGCCGGGTCCTCCTTCTGCACCACCAGCTCGCCGGCCAAGATGAGAATGAGCGCCGCCACCGGCTCACCCTCGACGATGACCTTCTCTCCCGGGGCGACCGCCCGGAAGGCGAACTTGGCAAAGAGCGGACCACGGTCGGCCTCGGGCACCTGGGCGAACAACGGCGAGGTCGCCACCAGGTTCCTCGCCATGCGCATCTGGACGAAGGAGACCAGCACCTGCGGGGCGGCGGGAAAGTCGCGAGCCAGGCGGTTCAAGTCGGCCCGGCGGATCTCCAGCACCTCGCACTCGGTCACCGCCGTCACCGTCGAGGACAGCGGAGTGCCGGTGAGCAGCGAGATGTCACCGAAGATGGCGCCGCCGCCGAGGAAGGCGAGGGTCTTCTCATGCCCATCGACCAGCCGGGTCACCTCGGCCTTTCCGGCCACGATGATGGTGATGCGATCGCCTCCTTCGCCCTCGCGGCAGATGGCTTCGCCTTCCCTCAGCTCGCGGTAGTCGATCTGCTCCACCAGCGCGATGAAGGCGTCGCGCTCGAGCTCGGCGAACAGCGGCAGAGGTGGTCGGGCGTCGGGCGCCGCGTGCCCTCCAGGGTCGGGAGACGCGAGCACCGCGATGGCTTGATCCGACAGCTCCGAGCCGGCGAGCGTCATGAGATCCATCTCGACCTTGCCCTCGTAGATGCTGTCGGGGGGCAACGGCGGAGGGACCGGCGCTCGGCCGGCCACGGTCTTGAGCGCCCGGGAGTGAATGCGAGCCAGCGTATCGACGATGCGCCGTTCCTTGGGCGCCAGGGCCTGGGCCTGCCGGCACGCGGCGATCGCCGACAAGAGGTAATCGCGTCGCAACAGACCTTCGGCGCAGGCGTGGAGCACGGTGACGGCCCGCTCGCGCTCGCCCAGCGTGCCGAAGCAGCGGGCGGCGAGCATGCGGGCGCGGTGGTCCTCAGGGCGGCGGCGCACGGCCTCGGCGAACACCGCCAGGGCGCGCTCGAAGTTGCCCTCGGCGACGAGGTCGAGGCCCAGCTCTCGGAGCGATCCACTCATGTGCGTCCTCGGGGCCTCGTCACGGGGCCATCGCCGCGATGTGATTCTTCGCCTTCTCGTGAACCAGCGAGCTGGCGTCCGTCGACTGCACCACGACGCGGAACCGCTTGAGCGCCCCGGTGGGATCGCTGTCTCGCTCGGTGTAGGCGAGCTGGAACAGCTCCTGCGCCTTGGCCTCGACGTTCGAGAGGCCCTCCCGCGCCTTGGCTTCAGAGGGGTCGAACCTCGCCGCGTCGCGGAAGGCCTGGTACGCGACGACGAGATCGTCCCTCAACAGCGCTTCGCGGCCGGCGGCCAGCGACGCCTCGCCCAGCTTCGTCTCGAGCTCGTTCTGGTACTTGTTGCGCTTGAGCTGCGCCTTGGTGAGCAGCTCCAGGGCCTGGCGCAGCGGCTTGGCGGCCAGGGCCAGGGTCCCTTGCCGGTACTTCTTGGTGCCCTCGTCGTAGGCCCGCCCGAAGCTCGGCATGGCGGTCTGGAGCAGGCGAGCCCGGTCCTTCAGCTCCTGGTCGTCGCCGGCCTGGTCGATGACGCGGCTGCACTCGGAGGCGGCGCGCTCCCACTCCCCGCCGGCGAACTTCCGTTCGACGATGGAGAAGGCAGCCAGCAGCTCTTCTTCGCGCTCGGCCTTGCGCCGCGCGCTCGCCCCGGCCACCTGCTGAGCCCGGTGCTGGGCGTCTTCCTTCTTCTGCTCCGCTGCGTGTCGCTCGAAGGCGGCGATCTTCCGAGCGCTGTCCGCCTGCTGATCGACGGGGAGCTCACCCAGGACCGCCTTGGCTGCCTCGAGCTCTCCTCCAGCGAGGAACTCGCCGAGCTGCTCCTTCTTGTAGGCGACCTCGGCGGCCTCGAGATCGCTCCTCAGCTGGACCTTCACCTCTTCGTTCTTGTTGGAGCCAGCCGGAGCCTTGTCGAGCACTCGCTTGGCGTCTTCGAAGCGCCGGGCGGTGATGTGGCCACGAGCCTCGTCGAGCGCGCGGGTCAGGGCGAGCTCCTCGCGGGCTTGGTTGCCCAGCTTGCTCCGGTCGATGCCAGGCACCAGCTTCTCGGCGCCTTCGATGAGCGCCACCGCGGTCCCGTAGTCGGCGGCCCGCACGGCGGCCCGCGCGTCTTGCATCTTCTGCTCGGCCGCGGCCTTGGCGGGGTCGATCTGCGGGGCCGGAGGCGAGCGGAGCAGAATGCCCGCGGCGACGATGGCAGCCACGGCGATGCCCAAGCCAATGGCGGTGATCCGCAGGCGCGGGCTCAAGCGCTCCCAGGCGGTACCCAAGCCTCGGCGGCGGCCTTCGCGCACCGGCCGCTTTTCCGCCTTGGGACCGTCGGGGCTTGCCTCTTCCTTGGGCGCTTCGTCCGCCGCGGCCTGCTCGGCCTTCGCCTTCTCTTCGGCCTCCTGCTTCTCGGCCTCCTCGTTGGCCTTCTGGAACGCGGCGACCTCATCGACGAAGCGAATCTTCGTCCTGCCGAGGTGAATCTCGTCGCCATGCTCGAGCGTCTTCTCGGCCACCTTGGCGCCGTTCACCTTGGTGCCATTGCCGGAGCCGAGGTCTCGTAAGAGCACGCCCCCGTCGCCCTGCACCAGCTCGACGTGGCGACGAGAGACCGATTGATCCTTCAGGCGAATATCGACTCCAGGGATACGGCCGATGACCATCCGCACGCCATTGAAGCGGCGTTTCCTCCCCGCGTCGGGGCCGCTGAAGATCTCGAGCTTGATCGGCGGGCCAGCGCGCGTCGCGTTGGTGTCCTCCACGCCGTCGTCGGCGCCCTGGTGGTCCGCGCCAGCGTCGGCCTCGTCGGCCTCGTCGGGCTCGTGGGCCTTCAGGCTTTGGGTCTGGGAACCAACTTCGGGGTCGAGCGCGTCGAGCCCTTCGCCCTCCAGCTGCGAGCCTGCCAGCGCCTCGTCGGGGACCTCCGAGGGGGTCGGAGCCTCGAGCTCCATCGCGGCATAGCTGGGGCCAGTGCGATACTCCTCTTCTTCGACCTGCGGGCCGCGACGCTTCGATGGCAGCACGCGCGGTGGGATGCGGGCACGAGCGTTGGTGGGTTGGTCTCGCTCCGGGTCATCGACCACCAGGGGGTTCTTGGCCTTGGGAACCGTGCGGTTCCGGCGCTCCGGATCGTCCTCACGCTCGCTCTTGCCACGAGAGACGCTCTTCCGAGGGGGGGCCATGACGCGCGCGGACTCTAGCAGGTTACCCGGGTCTGGCGGACTGCCCAGTCGCTCCGGGCCGCGTCGACAGCTACAATGACCGGGTGAGTATCGATGACCGTGCCCGGAGGGCCGCCGCTCGATCGACCTGGCCCGGAGCCTTGACGAGCCTTGCGGCGGCGGAGGAGGCCGTTGACCTGAGGGCGACGACGACGGCCGAGGAGCGGGTCGGGATGCTCTGGGAGCTGACCCTCGGCGCTTGGGCCCTCACGGGGAGGCCCCTGCCTGCCTACCTCCGCGCCGAGATGCCAGGCCGGATCATCCGCCGAAGTGGACCGTGAGCCTCGAGGCAGGCCTCAATCAAGATTTCCTCGACCTCCTCGACGCGTTCGTCGATTCGAAGGTGGAGTTTCTCGTCGTGGGAGCGCACGCGCTGGCCGCGCACGGGGTGGTGCGCGCGACGGGCGACCTCGACATCTGGGTGCGGCCCACTCCCGAGAACGCCGCGCGCGTCGTGGCAGGACTGACCAGCTTCGGAGCACCGCTGGCTCAGCACGGCGTCACCCAAGCCGACTTCTCTCGCGGTGGAACCGTGTACCAGATGGGGCTTCCACCTCGACGGGTCGACGTACTGACCGAAATCACCGGAGTGGACTTCGAGTCTGGGTGGGCCGGGCGCTTCGAGCTTCCCGTTCACGGCCACCGCGTCGCGTTCCTTGGGCACGAAGCATTGTTGGTGAACAAGCGAGCAACGGGGCGGGAGAAGGATCTGCTCGACGTGAAGCTGCTCGAGCGCAAACGCTCGCGGTAGGTCCGGCGCAGCTCACACCGTCCACCAGTACGTCCACTTGAGGAGGAACGTGTCGGTCGCCGGCCCGCTGAAGAGCTGCGAGGGCCAGAGGCTGGTCGGCACCGCGTCGCCTGAAGGCCGGGCCCGCTCGTGCTGAGAGCGCGAGTACACGAGGTACAGCGTGGACCCCAGGCGGTACTCCCAGCGGAGCACCACGTTCAGGTTGAGCACCGAGGTGTGCTCGTCGGGGTTGAGCCCAGTAAACACATGGGGGGCCAACCGATCGGCCGCGACAGAGAGTTGCCCGTCGATGGGCGCTGACCAGAACCGCCCGTAGTGCACGGCCCCGCTGAACAGCTGCGCGTAGACCTGGAAGGTGAGGCGCGGCGTCAGCACCACCTGCTGACGGAGGGTGATGGACAGCGTGGTGGGGTCCTGCGTGCCGAACAGGGCCGTGCTGCCCAGCGTGTCGAGGTACCTCGCGCCCATCGGACGATAGCCGAAGCTCGTCTCGAGGCGCGTCTCCACGGCGCTCTGCGGCTGCCAGCGCACGGTCGCGTCGAAGCCCCAGCCCCAGGCGCCGTGCTGCGGCCCAAGGCCGACGCGGTAGGCGCCGAAGACATCGGCGATGATCTGCAGCGGCTGGGCCGGGTCACTCGTGCCGTAGAGCTGGAGGAACACGTCGGGGAGCCGCTGGAAGGCCACGCCAGCCTCGGGGATCTCCCGGGTGTCATACTGGGGGTCCTCGAGACCTCCGATGATGCCCACGGTGTGGAAGCTGGCCAACTGCACCTCGGCACCGAGCGTGGTGTTGACGCCCCTGGGCAGCCACCGGCCCTCAGCCGACCAGTTCAGGTCGAGGTTGTAATAGGCGTTGAGCGACCGAAACGGCCCCACTCCGTTGGGGCGAATGTAGTGCAAGTTCAGGTCGGCCCACTGGAAGTTGGAGAGCTGTTGAAACCCGGTCGCGTTGAGATCCAACGTGGGCGACAGGAGGACGTAGACCACGTCGAAGCGAAACGGCTCGCCTCCGAGCTTCCCCGCGCGAGCGTAGCCACCGAAGCCCAGCGTGCCCGGCTCGAGCCTCACGCCATCGGCCAGGGTCACCCCTCTGCCGACGTGTTGGGAGGCATCGACCTGCCCGAAGGTGCCCCAGTCGCCCGACGTCGTGCGCACGTTCCAGTCGATCGCCAACGCGTTGGCTCCGGTCGCCTCGCAGCCGGCGCGGTTGAAGTCCTCGTCGCTCGAGAACTCCGAGCGCAGGCACCTGGGCTCCAGCGGCGTCGCGGCGGTGAACATCGCCCCCACGCTCGCACTCTCCGCCAGCCGGTAGCGAGCCACGGCCGCCAGGTAGTTGGTGGAAACCGGGTGGGCCACCGGCAACGCGTCGTTGGGACCCAGGTGGAGCGGTGTTCTCGGGTGAAACTGCCAGCGGCGATCGGGCTTGGCCTCGTACGGCGCCAGCTCGGAAGAGTTGGGGTCGAAGTAGCCCACCGGCACCAGGCCCGGGTTGCCCTCGCCCATCACCACGCTGTCGACCACGCCCACGTCGAGGTTCTCGATGAGGCTCCCGGTCAGCTTCATCGCCGCGAGGATCGGCGCCGAGAGCCCGATGCGCCGGGAGTAGAACAGTTGCTGGGTGGTGTCGTACTCCATGCCCACCGGCTGGAAGAGATCGAGCCCCTGGAGAAAGAACGGCCGCTTCTCGGGGAAGAACTGCTCGGCGGTGGACAGGTTCAAGATGACGCGATCGGCGTCGACCTGCCCGAAGTCGGGGTTCACCGTGGCGTTGAGCGACAGCGTGCTGGTGAGGGCCAGCTTGAGATCGACCCCGAGATCGAACGACGGGTCGAACAGCCGTGGGCTCGGCACCGTCGGGTCGGAGAACTGTGGCCTCACCGTGCCCCGGGCCACGAGGAAGGGCGTCAGCTCGAAGTCACTTTTGGGCTTGAGGCCAGCGAGCCCCTCGAGCAGGCCGAAGCGCGAGACCACCGGGTTCCCGGCGGTGACGGGGTTGGCCTCCCGGGGAATCAGGGTCGAGTCGAAGACCTGGTGGGTGCGGGGCACGTTGCGACGAATCCAGACGCGCCAGGTGCTTCGGTCAGCCGCGAACCGGAAGATCCGCAACGGGAGCTTGAGCTCCGCCGTCCAGCCTTCTGCATCGACGCTGACCCGGGCGTCCCACACGGCGTCCCAGGTTTCGGTGAAGTTGACGTTGGCGAACAGCAGTTGATCGCGAAGCACTCCCGCCGCGTTCACCGTGAAGTCATAGGCCGTGCGATGGTCGCCGTTGGAGTCCAGCGCCACCTCGAGCCAGTCGGAGTTGGGCAAGGTGTCGCGACGGCCGAGGTTCCGGACGATGAGCTCCGGGTTTGGGTCGAAGCACCGGATCCCCAAGTACAGAGACCCGTCGTCGAACAGCACCCGCACCGTCGTACGGAAGTCCGGCGCCTTGCCTGGCGTGGGGAACCCCTCGACGAAACCCTCGAAGGGCTCGGCGTCGCTCCAGGTGGCCTCGTCGAGCCTCCCGTCGAGCACGACTGGCCCCGAGGCCCGATGCGCCCTCATGGGCCCAGCAGCACCAGCCGCCGTGACCCACAGGGTCAGGACGACTGAGAACACGACCCGTCTACGGCTCCACATACCCACGATTGCCTCACGCCCCGGCGTACCCGGGCCTGACCTCCCCACAGTGCGTCGGCGCAGCCTAAACGCGAAAAGCTGGCGGGGCTGGCGAAACTGCTTGTTACTCTCTCACCCCATGGCCAGGACAGCCCCTCCGAGACCCCATCACGCCCCGCTGCTGCCCTTCGCGCTCGTCGACCGGCTCCTCTCGCTGGCGATGGCCAAGGGGGCAGATTTCGCCGAAGTCTACGTCGAGCGGAACGAGCTCACCGCGGTGTCGCTGGACGAGGGCAAGGTGAAGAGCGCCCAGAACGGCCTCTCCCAGGGCGTGGGCGTGCGCGTCATCTCGGGGGCGCGGGTGGGCTACGCGTACTCCGATGATCTCGACGACGAAGCCCTGGCCCGGGCCGCCACCACCGCGAGCTTCATCGCGCACGGAGGAGGCAGCGAGCAGTCCTTCAACGTCGCCCGCGCTCCCATACCCACCTTCTACCGAGTGCCGGTGCCGCTCGCCCAGGTGGAGATCGCCCGCAAGCGCGACCTGGTGGTGCAGGCCAACGTGGCCGCGCGCCGGTACGATCCACGGGTCAAGCAGGTGATGGCCACCTACGCCGACTCGACGAAGCGCATCATGGTCGCCAACACCCGTGGGCACCTGGCGGAAGACGCGCAGGACCTCTGTCGCCTTTCAACCATGGTGGTGGTCGAAGGCAAGGGCGGCGAGCGGCGCATCGGCTCGTTCGGAGGCGGCGGGCGCGTTCCCTTCAGCCACTTCGACACCTTCACGCCAGAGCAGGTGGCCCAGGAGGCCGCCCGACAGGCGCTGGCGGGCCTGGGCGCGAAGGAGGCGGAGGCGGGGCAGCAGACGGTGGTACTGGCTCCCGGGTGGAGCGGCATTCTGCTCCACGAGGCCGTCGGGCATGGGCTCGAGGCCGACTTCATTCGAAAGGGCACCTCGCTCTTCGCGGGGAAGCTCGGAGAGAAGGTGGCCAGCGAGCTCGTCACCGTCATCGACGACGGGACCATGGCCAACGCCCGCGGTTCGCTGAACGTCGACGACGAGGGCACCCAGGCCCAGTTCAAGGTGCTCATCGAGCGCGGCGTGTTGAAGGGGTACATGTACGATTCGCTCAATGCCAAGCTGATGGGCCAACAATCGACCGGGAGCGGCCGCCGAGAGTCGTTCAAGCACCTGCCGATGCCGCGAATGACGAATACGTACCTGGCACCGGGAGAAGACTCCCACGAGGACATCATCAAAGGCGTCGGCAAGGGCGTCTACTGCGCCAACTTCGGAGGCGGACAGGTGGACATCACCAACGGCAACTTCGTCTTCGAGGTGAGTGAGGCCTACGAGATTCGCGGCGGCAAGCTGGGTCGCCCGCTCAAGGGAGTGACGCTCATCGGCGTGGGTCCCGAGGCGCTCAAGAACGTCACTCGAGTGGGGAACAACCCTCAGCCTGACCCCGGTATGGGCACCTGCGGGAAAGACGGGCAGAGCGTGCCGGTCGGCGTGGGGCTGCCCACCGTGCGCATCGACAACATGACGGTGGGCGGGACACGCCTGGGAGGTGCCAAGTGAGCGCGGCCCACGCGGCGCTGGCGAAGAAGCTCGTGCAGCGCGCGCTCAAGCGAGGCGCCGCCGAAGCCGAGGCGTTTCTCCAGGTGGGCCGCCAGGCAGACGTGCGGGTGCGCGACGGGGAGATCGAGGATCTCACCCAGGCGACCTCGAAGGGCGTCGGGCTCCGGGTCTTCGTCAAGCGGCGGCTGGGCTTCGCTTGGACCAGTGACTTCGACCCCTCCACGCTGGACAGCTTCGTCGACCGGGCCATCGCCTTGGCTGAGGCCAGCGCGCCCAACCCGCTCAATGGCCTCCCCGACGAGCCAGACTTCGGCAAGTGGCCCGACGTGGGGCCGTTGTTCGACGACGCCGTGGCGAGCCTCCCGCCCGAGTGGAAGATCAACGCGTCGCTCGAGATGGAGAAGGTGGTGCGGGCCTTCGACCCTCGCATCAAGACCATCGAGAGCGTCGGGGCAGGCGAGTCGGTGAGCGAGGTGTACCTGGCCTCGAGCGCCGGAGTGCACGGGAGCTACCGAGGCACGACCGTGTACCTCTACGCGGCGCCGGTGGCGACCGATGGCTCCCAGCTCCAGACGAGCTACTGGTACGACGCCAAGCGCTTCCTGGGAGACCTCTGGGCTCCCGAGGCGGTGGCCAAGGAGGCGGCGCGGCGAGCGGTGAGACTCCTCGGCGCGACCAAGGTGAAGTCTCAGAAGGTGCCGGTGGTGTTCGACCCGACCATGGCCGCGAGCTTCGTCGGCACCATCGCCGCGGCTGCCAACGGTGACTCGGTGTACAAGAAGTCGTCGTTCCTGGCCGCGAAGAAGGGCAAGGCCATCGCGCCAGCCACCGTCTCCATCGTCGATGACGGTCTGTTGCCCAAGGGCATCGGCACCAGCCCCTTCGACGGCGAGGGCGTGGCCACGAGGAAGACGGCCATCGTCGAGAAGGGCGTGTTGAGGTCTTTCCTCTATGACGCCTTCACCGCGCGGAAGGCGAAGACCAAGACGACCGGCAATGCGTCACGCGGGTACCGGAGCCTGCCCGCCATCGGAACCAACAACCTGTACCTCGAGCCGGGAACCCGGTCGCCTGAGGAGATCATCCGCGAGGTGGGAACGGGGTTCTACGTCACCGCCATGCTCGGCCACGGCGCCAACCTCGTCACCGGAGAGTACTCCCGAGGAGCCAACGGGTTGTGGATCGAGAACGGCGAGCTGACCCGTCCGGTGCAAGAGGTGACCGTCGCGGGCAACTTGACCGACATGCTCCAGGACATCGACGCCATCGGAAGGGACCTCGAGTTCCACGGCTCGACCGGAGCCCCCACCATTCGATTCAAGGAGCTCACCGTCTCAGGGGAGTGAGTGACATGGCGACCCAGAAGCAGGTGAAGAAGCCGAGGAAGCCTCGCCGGAAGAAGGTCGAGCAGTCGTCGAAGGGTCTCACCGCCGTCGACGTGGGGGTCTCGCCGCAGGGTCTCGCGCTCGTCGAGGACATCAAGGCCGATGGCGGTGCGGTCATCGGGGCCTACAAGGAGCCCTTGGGCGGGCATTCGGTGGTGGTTGCGGCTCTGCCCATCGACAAGGTGGACCCGACGCCCTACCAGCGCGACCGCAGCCCGACGCACGTGAAGAAGCTGGCCGATGCCATGGAGCGGGTCGGGCGTTTCCTCGACCCCATCGTGTGCGTCCGGAAGGATGGGCGATATTGGACTCCCAATGGCAATCATCGGCTGGGTGCGATGACGCTGTTGGGTATGAAGACCATCGTCGCCCTGGTGATGCCCGAGGAGGAGGTCGCCTTTCAGATCCTCGCGCTCAACACCGAGAAGGCGCACAACTTGAAGGAGCGCTCCCTCGAGGTGATTCGCATGTACCGCGGGCTGGTGGGCAATAAGGCCGGGAAGGAATCGGAGTTCCTCACCATCTTCGAGGAGCCCCACTTCATCACCTTCGGCGCGGCCTATGAGAAGCGCCCGAGGTATTCGGCCGGGGCGTACGCTCCGGTGGTGAAGCGGCTCGAAGGATTCCTCGAGGAGCCTTTGGCCGAGGCCCTCGCGGTTCGAGAGGCGCGGGCTGACCTCTTGCTGACGTGGGACGACGAGGTGGTGAAGGTCGTCGACGCCCTCAAGGCCAAGGGGCTGACCTCGCCGTACCTGAAGAACTTCGTGGTGGCCCGGGTGAACTTCCTGAGGTTCAAGAAGGAAGGGGAGTTCGACTTCGATGACACGGTGAAGAAGCTCATCGCCTCGACGAAGAAGATCGACCCCGGAAAGGTCGACCAGAAGGCCCTGGCGGCAATGGGTGGTGCACCCGCCGACGGTGGAGAAGAATAGGCCTCAGCGCTGCCCCGTGGGTCGTAGGTGGCGGGCATCGTCGGCCCAGAAACGCCCAACGCGGTGGACCGTGTCGCAATAGGTCGCAACCCCAACTCAGCGTCGGCGCTTCGGTCGGCGGAACGGCGGCTGGGGGGCCTCAGCCTCATCGTCCGCGTAGAGAGGCTTGGGCTGCTCCTGGGGAGTCGGCGTCGAGCCTTCCTCTATCGGCGCCTGGAGGTGCCTGGTCACTTCAGAATCGTTCCCATCGGCACCGCGAGGTGAAGCGCCGACAAGGGAGACACCGTGGGGCAAGGTCTCATGAGCTCCGTGATGGGGCGGCACCTCGCCCTCAGGCCGCGCCATTCGGAAGGGAGCCGGCAGTTGGAACCCGGCAGGGACCGTGGCCTCTGGAGGCAGCGTGTCGAGCAGGTCACCCGAGGCCATCGGGTTCATCGGGCCCTCGAGGTACGCCACCAGGGCTTGATCGAGCAGGGGCCCTTCTGCGCTCCAGCCCGAGAGCTCCAGCTCGTAGGGGCGCAGCACCGAGAGGAGCACCGGCAGCTCAGGATGCCCCGGCTGCTGGGCCATCAACTCGTCGAGGAAGGGCCCCGCACGCTCGGCGTCGAGCCGGCCCGCGAAAAGCCGGAGCACCTTGAGAAGCTGCTCGAACGCAGCCGCGCTGCCCTTGGACGCGAGGAGCGCTGCCTTGGCCTTGTCGTACGCCTCGCCGTTCTCGGGGTCTTCAGCGAGGACCTTCGCGGCGAACTCGAGGGCTTTCTCGTAGATGCCATAGCGCAAGTAGGCATCGGTCTCCCGGAGGTACTGGATGACCGCGTCCTGCCGCGACCTGACTGCTGGAGGCTCGCCCTCGAGCGAGGGGAGAATCGTGCTCTCGGCGGAGAACGCGGGGGCTGAGGGCGGCGCGCCAGACTCGACCGGTTGGTTCGACCCAAGCCACCTCGACGCCGCTGCTTCGCTGGCCGCGGCAGCGATCGAGAGAGACGAGGTTTCATCAGGAACCGGCGGCTTGGTGGGGGTTCGCGGGGCGGGGGGCCGGTGGAGGGCGCGATCGCCGGCTCGCGGAGCGTCCACCTGGGTCGGCGGCAGCCACGGGATGGTCGCGTGCTCGGGCTCCTGCTCCCCGAGAACCTCGGCCGTGTCGAAGCCTCGGAATTCTCCCTCGGGAGTCGCCAGCGGCGCCTCGTGGTCCGGCCGTGCTGAGGCCTGAAGCACCGGCGCCCGGTGGATCTCAGCGCGCGCGATTCGGGCAGGCGCCACGGGCATCGTGCGCGCAGATGGCTCGGCGCCAGTCGACGGCTCAGCAGGCCGGGCAGCTCGCTGGGCCTCGGGCTTCGGCGGCCCGCGAACCGGGGGCTTCCTCGCCGCGACCGGAGCGCTGGGCTCGAGCACGGGCGCTTCGACGGGAACGGTCTTGGGCCCTACTCCCCCGGCACCCGAGGTCGCCGAGAGGAGCTGGGCGGCTTGGCGGTTGTCGGGGTCCAACGACAGCGCCTGCTCGAAGAGCTTCCTGGCTCCCTCTTCGTCTCCCGCAAGACGGAGCCATATTCCGGCATCGACCAGGAGTGTTGCCCGACGCTTCCGCATCCGATCCACCTTGCTAACCTGACAGCTCCGCCGCTGCCCGGACACCACGAAAAGACGATGCCATCAACCACACCTGTGCCCCACCCGTCAGCTGGGAACGCCCAACGACCACGGGCATTTCGAGGTGAGCGGGCGACAGTATGCTAGTCTCTTCGAGGCTCTTCCCGGAGCCCCTCGTCGCCATGGTGTCACGTCTTATCCTCGCCGTCGCGCTGACAGGGCTGGGTGCCTGCGGCAGCTCCCCCACCCCAGCGGTGCACCACGCCGAGGTGTGCGACAACCAGAAGGACGACGACGGGGACGCCAAGGTCGATTGCCTCGACCCTGATTGCTTCCAGGACCCAGCCTGCAACCGCCAGGTGGAGCTCTGCGGGAACCAGCTCGATGACGATGGAAATGGGCTGGTGGACTGCGCCGACCCGAGTTGCGATGGCCAATCGTGCGGGGCAGGCTGCACCTGCGAGCACGGCACCCCAGCAGGGGGAGGGAGCGGGTCCGGTGGTGGTCCCTCGACCGGAGGTGGTGCGGCTACGGGCGGTGGTTCCGCGTCTGGCGGTGGNNGCGTCTGGCGGTGGTTCCGCGTCTGGTGGTGGTTCCGCGTCTGGTGGTGGTTCCGCGTCTGGTGGTGGTTCCGCATCTGGCGGTGGTTCCGCGTCTGGCGGTGGTTCCGCGTCGGGCGGTGGCTCAGCCTCGGGCGGGGGTGGTGCGACGTGCACCGGGTGCGGTGTCGGGTGCGACTGCGTGGGAGGGGTCGGCGTCGAGGTCGAGTGCCGAGACCGGGTGGACAACGACGGTGACGGGCTAACGGACTGTGCCGACCCTGACTGCGTGGGCCGAGGCGCGGAGATTTGCGACGACGGCATCGACAACAACTGCGACCGTGCTGTCGATTGCGGCGACCCGGCGTGCACCGGGAGCCCGTCGTGCGCGGTGCTGGCCGACGGTCGCGCGTGCCTCGCGGACAGCCAGTGCGCCGGGGGGAAGTGTCTGACCGAGGCGGCGAGCGGTGCTCCGAATGGCTCGTGCACCAATGCCGCGGCCTGCTCGACGTTGACCAATGAGGGCTGTCACGGAGGGCGTTGTGCCGTGACGACCGAGGGCACCGACGCCACTGCTCGTTGCCTGGCGCCCTGCACCGGTGATGGCCTGGGTGCTACCGGCGGGTGCCGGCTCGGGTACGCCTGCACCGACGTCGACTCCAATACGTCGAACGACAACAACGTCTGCATGGCGAGCTGCACGTCGGACGCGGAATGCGCCGGCCAGGAAAAGGGTTACGGGTGCAATCCGTGGAGCAAGACCTGCACCAGCAAAGACCGGGGTCTCCTCCGCTACGGAGCCGCCTGCACGGCCGACAGCCAGTGCGAGACAGGGCTCTGCTACACCGGCGTGTCTTGGCCGGGAGGGTATTGTCTGGGCCCCTGTCGAGGCGATCTGCTCGACTGCGCCCCCGGCGGAGTGTGCAATCACCTGGCCTCGTGGATGGACAATGTCGGTACCTGTTTGCTGGCCTGCCAGAGCTCGGCCCAGTGCCGGGCGGCCGATCTGTACTCGTGCTGGCCGTTGACGTCAGGTGAGAGGGCATGTGCCTACTTCTCACCGTGACGGCTGGCCGTTCCCTCTTTCCACCTGCCTGAGGATTCACCGATGAGCTCGACCGTGATGGTCGTCGACGATGACCGCGCCAACCTCGACTCGGTCTGCCGGATCTTCCAGAAGGAAGGCGTGACGACGGTGGCTGCCTCGGGAGGCCAGGAGGCCCTGGAGCTGCTCCGGCGGCCGGAGATCGGCGTGGTGGTGACCGACCTGATGATGCCGGGAGTCGACGGGCAAGCGCTGCTCAAGGCGGCGCGGGCGATGCGGCCCGACGTGGAGGTCGTGCTGATGACGGCCTACGCCACCGTGGAGACGGCGGTGAACGCGATGCGCGAGGGGGCGTACGACTTCGTCACCAAGCCACTCAAGCGGCATTCGTTGGTGAAGGCCGTACAAAAGGCCATGGAGAAGCAGGCCCTCGTGGCGGAGAACCGCGACTTGAAGGAGCAGCTCCAGGCCATCGGCACGAAGACCCTGGTGGGGCAGTCGCCGGCCTATCGCGCCTTCATGGAGCTCTTGGGCCAGGCTGCGCCGTCGACGGCGTCGGTGTTGCTCATCGGCGAGTCGGGGACTGGGAAGGAGTTGGCGGCGCGGTTCATTCACGAGAGTTCGCCGAGGGTGAAGCAGCCGTTCATCGCCATCAATTGTGGGGCGTTGCCCGAGAGCATTCTCGAGGCGGAGTTGTTCGGGGTGGAGAAGGGAGCGTTCACCGGCGCGGTTGCGCGCAAGGAGGGACGCTTCGAGCGGGCCAATGGTGGGACGCTGTTCCTCGATGAGATCGGCGAGATGAGCCCGGCCGCGCAGGTGAGGCTCTTGCGGGTGCTCCAGGAAGGCGAGCTCGAGCGGCTGGGAGGCACGCAGACAATCAGGGTCGATGTCCGAGTCGTGGCGGCCACCAACAAGGACCTGCCCAAGGAAGTGCAGGAGGGTCGGTTCCGCGAGGACCTGTATTACCGGCTCAACGTGGTGGAGGTGCGCATTCCCGCCCTGGCCTCTCGGAGGGAGGACGTCTCGTTGCTGGCTGAGCACTTTCTCCGGCGGTTCTCGAAGAAGAACTCGAAGCCCCTGCGTGGGTTCAGCGAGCAGGCGTTGAAGGTGCTGGAGAACTACGCGTGGCCGGGGAACATTCGCGAGTTGGAGCACGCCGTGGAGCGGGCGGTGGTGCTCTGCCGGGGCGAGGCTGTCGACGTGGGGGATCTGCCGGAGGCCGTGCGAAGTGGCCCCATCGGCTCGGCGTCGCAGATCGTCATTCCCATCGGCACACCCATGGAGGAGATCGAGCGGAGGGTCATCCACGAGACCCTGAGGCATACCAAGGGCGACAAGAACCTCGCCGCACGCATGCTGGGCATCGCCGCGCGCACGATTTACCGGAAGCTCGCGGCCGAGGGCGACGAGAAGGCCGATGTGGGAGCCCAACCCTAGGGGGTCATGGTCGCTCCCATCGACCGAAGAGGGACAGCCGAAAGTGACAATTCTCGTCACCTGTGAATCCTGTTGCGCTTGAAGTCCTCGGAATTACATTTGAACAGTTGGGCGTGGGGATGGCGCGTGCCTTGCTGAGTTCGCAAACAGCCGTTCACGCCCGCAGAAGGAGCACCCATGAAGAAGCTGACCAGAGGCTTTACACTCGTCGAACTGATGATCGTGGTCGCGATCATCGGCATCTTGGCGGCCATCGCCATTCCGAACTTCATCAAGTTTCAAGCCCGCTCGAAGCAGTCCGAGGCCAAAACGAACCTCAAAGCGATCTTCACGGGAGAGAAGGCACGCTATGGTGAACGGGATGGGTATTCGCCCTCGCTTGGCGACATTGGATTCTCACCCGAACGCGGAAATCGCTACCAATATGACATTGGCCCCTCCGCCAGTCCATTCGTCATGGCCACACCTGCGGGTGCTGCGAACGGATGTATCAACATGAAGGTTCGCACCGGTGCCACCGAACCGGCGGCGGCTGGCTCGGAGTGCGGCGTTTTGGCCGACGTGTTCCGTTATCAGGCGGCCATCAACCCGACCAACTTTGTCGGTCGCAGCCCTGTAACTTGGACCTCCTCCGTCGCTGGCAACCCGGCCATTGGCGCGGACTCTATCGGCGTAAACGGCGCTTCCTGCCCGACCTGCGATTTCGGTGCGCGCGCAGTTGGCAACATCGACAACGACGTAGGTGCCGATGAGTTCTACGTTGGCTCGCAATTCGGCTCGACCGTTGCCGGAGCTTGCTCGGAAGTGCTGGCCGCTGAGCAACCCGGCGCCGCGATCAATACTCGCAACGACGTCAACTGCGAGTAGGTGTTCGTGCAGAAGTCAGCCCGGAACGTCCCCCGCGTTTCGGGCCGGTGTTCATCAATGAGATACGTCGCGTTCTTTGTGTCAGTGAGCTGCGTTGTCTTCTTTTCTGGTCCACCGAGCGAACGACTGCATGAGAATGACTTCCGGCCGATCCTGTTGCGGCCGGCTCTGGCAAGGACGGTTTCGAAGCCGTTTCTGCCCTTGCTCGTCGATGTGCTATGGCTGAGAAGTCTGAATGCGATTGGGCTGAAGGACTCTGAGCAGAAGAACCGTGCTCTCCACGAGTACGGGGTTGCCATAACCGAGCTTGATCCGCGTTTTCGAGTCGCGTACGCGTTCATCGGGCTCAACATCCCCTTTCCAGCCGCCCGAAACGTCTGGGTAGGAGGAGATCTCGCGTCTGACATGTTCCGTCGGGGTCTCAAGGCTTTTCCGAAAGACGTCAACCTTCATCTCTATCTCGGGTTCTCCCTTTTCCATCATGAAAGGAAGTTCTCGGAGGCGGGTGACGTGTTTTCCAAGGCGGCCAAGCTTCCAGGCGCCCTTCCCTTCATGGCGCCTCTCGCGACCCGGCTCAAGGCCCATAGTGGCGAAGCGGAGGACGCGCTCGAGATGACCAGGTCGCTTCTGTTGTACCAACTCGACGACGACGTTCGGAGGCAACTCGAACAGCGTGTTCGCGAGCTTCAAGTCGAGGTAGTGCTACAACGTGTCGACCGCGCGTCTCGCGCGTATCTCAACTTGAAAGGTCACTGGCCAACGACCGTCGAGGAATTGCAGATCTCGGGGCTCTACGATGGCCCCTCTTCGGATCCCGCTGGCGGATTCGTCTTCATCGACACAGAAGGCAAGGCAACTTCGACTTCCCTCCAACGTCGGCTGGAGATTTACGAGTGACTGCAGCCATTCAGGTCGACGCGCTGACGAAGCACTACAGCGTGGGCATGATCAGGAAACGGACGGTTCGCGCGCTCGAAGGCCTGACGCTCACCGTTGAGCCGGGGCAGGTCATGGGTCTTCTCGGCCCAAACGGTGCTGGGAAATCGACGACGATCAAGATCCT
>PMBV01000561.1 GCA_003153055.1 Myxococcales bacterium | reverse complement strand
AAGTGACGCGCCGACGCCGGCTGATGAGATCTGCCCGACCGCCACCGGGTGGGGCTCCTGGTCCCCGGTGAAGATGTGGCCCCATTCGCCCCGTGGTGACAGTCATGCGAGGAATGTCGCCGGAACTCGAGCACAAGGTCATGCCTTCCTGCTAGACGAGCGCTAGCGAAGATTGAAGTCCAAATGGCTTTCCTCTCCGATGCGAATCGTCACGGTCTTCTCGGTCTGTGCCGACGGGTGCGTCAGCTGCACCTGGTAGCTTCCAGGACTAAGCCGGAAGCTCTTCGTGCCGATGACTTCGCCGAGTGACTTGCCGCGTACGCTGACGAGTGCGAACGGTGTTGCATGCACTGTGAGGAGGCCGGACGGCGTGGCGCGGGCGTCGGAGGCAGGAACGGGAGGGAGTGTCGCGCCAACGCCTGGCGCTTTCTCGGGGGCCAGGGTTGGTGGTGGCACGGCGCCGACCGATGCGGTGAGGGCTGCCTTCGGCTCGTTGGGCAGCGGGGGCAGCTCGGCGAGGTCTGTCGCGCTGAGGCCGGACGCATCCAGAGGGGCGCGAGGGCTCTCCCGCAAGAGGACGGCCGCCAGCGCGCCGACGCATCCGAGGGTAGCGACGGCGCCGAGCGCGACGACGAGTCGGCGGCGCGGACTGATGAGGAGACTCGAAGGAGAAACCTCCGCTGCCGTATCGGGGGGCGTGGGCCCGGTCGTGCGGCCTTTGGGGTTCGAGTGGGGCGCAGCCTCGAGTGCCGGGAAATCGTCGCCCATCAGGGTGTAACGGCGATCTTCCGGAAGTGCCAGAGCCGCGCGACCGACTGGGATGCTCTGGGTCCTTTCGTAGAGCAGGGGAAGAACGCGAATGGTGGGTCTCTCGGCGAACACGGGCGAACTGCCGCCTTTGGGAATGGGGGAGGGCGGCACGCCGAGCATTCGTTCCGTCGGATTGACCGGCGCATCACGCACTACTACCTCCACTTCTTTGGGGGCGCCTGCGGCGGAGGTGGTTGGTTGAATGGGAGAGCGAAATTCCTCATGGGGTGGAAACATGGCAAGCAGAAATTGAGCCACAGAGGTGTCGTCGCCGCTCTTCGCATTCTGCAGAACGAAGGCCTGGAGCTCGCGTTCGAGCTCTGCGGCTGTCTGGTAGCGCTCCGACATGGGCCGGGCGAGCGCCTTCAGAGCCACCTCGGCAAGCTCCTCGGGCACGTGGGCGCCATAGATTCTAGGTGAGACAATGGGGGCGTATTGGACCGCGCGCATGAGCTCGAAGTCCGTGCTTCCCATGAAGAGCCGCTTCCCCGCCAGAAGCTCCCACAGGAGAATGCCAAGAGCGAAGACGTCTGTCCGGCAGTCGACCGGCTCTCCCCGTCCCTGCTCGGGGGACATGTACGCGAGCTTGCCCTTGACGATTCCGGGGCGGGTGGTGTTCGCGCCGGTGCCGCCCTTGGCGATGCCGAAGTCGGTCAGCTTCACGGCCCCATCCACCGACAAGAGGACGTTTTGGGGCGTCACATCGCGGTGCACGACGTTGAGCAGCTGCCCGCCATCGCGAAGGGAGTGGGCGTACTGTAGGCCCTTGGCGACGTCGGCGCAGATGACGGCGGCGAGAATGGGAGGGAATGTGACATGCAGCTTTCGACACCGACTGCGGAGCCGCCACAGCGAGACGCCGCGAACATATTCCATCGCAATGAAGTAGCGTCCCTCGTGTTCACCAAAATCAAAAATCTGCACTATGTTGTGGTGTGTCAGCTTGGACGCCAGGCGCGCTTCCGCGATGAACATCTCCACGAATTCGTCGTCGTGTGCGAGCATGGGAAGGACAACCTTCAGCACGACTTCCTTCGAGAACCCCTGAGGGCCAATGACACTGGCGCGGTACACCTCCGCCATTCCCCCCTCGGCGATTTTCTCCGCCACGAAGTAGCGGCCGATCCTCGTCCCCAGTGGAATCGCCGGTCTGTCCCACTTCACTCCATCTCCGAGTTCGGCCATGCAAAGCCTCCACTTCTATTCCTTCGCGATGCGCGTGCGTCCACCAGGCCTGCCTGCACACGACGAGTGCGCGCGCGATGGCGTGAAGCTGGCCGCGCGGTTGGCCCTGAACGTCGAGTCTGAAGTCCTCGGGACGGCCGTCTTCGTCATGGACGGGCCTCGATGACGACGGCCCGGATTTCCGATGTTGCGCACGTCGAGCCACATACTTCGGCCAGGCGCGGCGGTGTTGTGTCTCTTGGAGTCGACGACGTTGCTGACGAACCAGCCGGCTCGGTGGCAACGTAGAGGATGGGGGGGGGCATCGAGGGCTGCGGCGGTTGCAGTGCTACACACGCCGTCTGACTGACACTCGGAGTCCTGCGAGCAAGTGCGGAAGTTGTTGGCGCAGCCGGCGGCGGACGCCACCACCAGAATGGGTAGTCTCTTCAAGGCAGCGTCCCTCCGACGAAGACTCCGGTGCCCGAGCCGACGGGCCCCGCACTGACTGACACCGGCGCAGCCGGTGCGAGGATCCACACCAGCGCGCCTGCGGCCGCAACAACTCCACCGGCGACAACCAGCCCGAGCCCCGCGCGTTGCTTGGCCTGCAGTGCACGTACCGCCCCCTGCTGAGCAGGCGGCAGGTTGTCGGCAGCGTCCTGGGTGAGGCGCGCGTTGTTACCAGAAGCCAGCCCCAGCAGGACGCCGCCCAGGGCGGCAACCCCGGCGCCCGAGACCACTCCAATCTTCCCGATGAGGCTCTGGGTTGAGCTATCCCCCGGATGAGGAGATGGCGAAGCCAGCTGCGGAGGAGGAGGCGATGGCGGCGCCGGCAGGCCAATGGGCCAGTCCGGATTCGCACCCTCGGTCGAAGGGCTAGTACTGGGGGGAGGCGACGTCGAAATCGTCTCTGGCAGTGTGTCCAGACTCAAGTCCTTCACCAAATCGCGAGCTAGCCCCACGAAGGTTGAGTGGATGGTGGCCGAGTTGGGCTTCGCCAACTGGGCGGTCCTCTCCATCTCATGGACCGACAACACCCCATCGCGTCGCACCACGCGCGCCTTCACTTTGAGGAGGGAATAGGAGGCGTCCGCCGTCTTGTAGGGGTCCAGGCTTACCGTAGCGTAGATGCCATAGGTGGCCGAAGCGGCCTTCGCGAACTCGCCGAGCCTGACGTTGGAGTCGCGGAGCTCGTCAGAACGCCCAACCTTGCTCGACGCATCATCGGAGACCCCCCTCGGCACCACTGTCACCTTGGCGTTCGCCCTGACGGCGTTGAAGAAAGCTTCGATGAGGACGCCCCCCCTCTCCTCCTGCGCTTTGGGCGAGGAGTTCGCGACAACGCGCTCGAGCGCCCGCACATTGTCCACGCGAACCTTGACCGCCACCGTCGGTTGCGCAAACGCCGCCGCCCCCGACAGCACCAAGACAGCCAGTATGCCCTGCCCTCTCTGCACGACGTCCTCCTTTTTCGGGCTGCCCCGACTTCGGGTTCCCATGCCCCCATTTAGACGAGCGGGGCCCTATGGGCTATTCATCATCTGACACTCCAATCGCCTTGCTGAGACGGCTCAACGCCTCCCGGCTGCGCTGGCAGTCGGACGCGGTGAGCGCCTCATCGACCGCCCTGTCCAGCGCAATCACCTCGGGATTCGAGGTGTCGGCCATCCGCCAAAGCTGGTTCCTGCGCCTATTGGCCCATTCGAAGAAACCCGCGTCGAAGATGCACTTCCCAGTTGCTGCCTTCAAGCTGGCGCTCCTCCGCGAGGAGGCCGCAGCCGACGCCTTCGGCCGCGCTGCCGAGTTGGAGGGCCTCACATCTGGCCCACCTGGGGGGGAGATTGGCCGTAGCGGGGTGAGCTCCGCCAGTGACTCCTCGCCAGCTCCTGCCGACACCACCAGTCCCGAGGAGTCAGGGGGGGCGGGCGGCGCTGTCGTCTCCTCTGTCGTCAAGCCAATTGGTGGCGCCGCGGGCGGCGCCAGCGGAGCACCGGGCTTCTGCCTCGCACCGCCTAACCCGATGAAGAGCCCAAGCGTCGCGAGGGCCACGAGTGCGCCGCCGAGGAGGCCTCGCCGCGCCCGGTGGGGTTCCGCGTTCTGGCCCCTGGCTACCACCCTCTCGTCGAGCCGCTGGGTCTCTACCCCCGGCCTCGCGAGTGCCCTCGCCCGGACCTGCGTTGGACCCTCCCGAAAGCGGTCCTTGAACTGCTCGCGCAGCCGCCTCACCTGGTTGATGGCTGCGCCGACGGTAGGCCGGGCGAGCGGATTCTTCTCGAGTAGACTCAACATGAAGTCCGCCACCGGCTCGGGCAGGTCGGGCACGCAGCGGCACGGATGGTCCGGAATCTCGGTCCTGTGGCGTTCGGCACCCAAAGCCATCGGCTCCGTGCGCAACGTCGGAAACAGCAGGCGCCCGGTTACCATCTCGTAGAGGACAACCCCCAGCGAGTACACATCGGACGCTGGCCCCACCGCCAACTCACCGAATTGCTCCGGTGATGCGTAGTCCGGCGTCAGGCATCGGTTGGAAGAGGGCGTTCTGCCGATGCCCATCTCCATCGAGCCCTGGGGCTTCGCCTCCGCCAGGCCGAGGTCCATCACCTTCACGACGTCCCGATGCGAGGCGTCTGAGAATAGGAAGAGGTTCGAGGGCTTGATGTCTCGATGCACCAGCCCCGCCTCGTGAATCACAAGGAGCCCGGCCAGCACCTGCTCAGTGATGTCGAGCGCATCTCTGAACGGCAGCTGCTCGACACGCAGCAGCCGCTCCTCCAGCGTTTCCCCCTCGAGGAGCTCCATCATCAGGTACGGCTCGCGCCCAGCCGTTGGCAATCGCCCGAAGTCGTGGAGCGCCACGACGTTGAGCCCCTTCACCTGTGAGACTGCCTGGGCCTCACGCAGGAGGGCGGTGCGGTCTGCCTCGGTGTTCGCGTCATTGAGCACCTTCACCGCCCGCCGCAGGCTCGGCAGGTTTCGATGGGTCGCCCAGTACACTCGGCCCCGCCCGCCCAAAGCGAGGAGGCCGCCAATCTGAAACTCGCCAACCATCACGCCGATGAGCGGGTCCACCGTCCCGGAAGGTGTCGTCACGCTCGGCTCCCGGTCGACGCGCAGCAGCGGGGGGCCATTGGGGCGAGCGACCGTTCCTGGGGCATACGGCAGGCGACCATACATCTCTCGGGCCAGTCGTACGAGCTGTGAAAGCGGGCATTCGACCGTCCAGGTTCTCGGACGGCAGTCTCTCGGCGCAGATGGGTGCACCAACGCGGGGAGAGGGCTGGCTCCACTCGTCTCCCATACCCGGAGCACCCGAGGACGCAAGTGCGGAAGTTGTCACCATCCTGCTGGACCAAGCCGTCCTCATCGAGTTCAACGCGCTTGAGTAGCGAGAACTCGACGGCAGGACTCAGATGCGGGCCCGCATGGCGCTGCGACGAGGCCCCCCTCCGGCCCAGCAGGCGGAGGATGGGTCGGCGCCTGAGCTAAACTGATGCCAAGAGGCAGAGCGGCAATCGTAGGTCGCTCCGCTGCGGCAGCACCTCCGCTCCAGGCGAGCCCCGTCAGAGCCAGGCATCCCAGCGCGGAGGGAGCGCGCACCATGGCGCCTCCCCGTCGACTTCGGTCCCCCTCCCAATCTCATGGGCACGTCCATGCGGAGAGGTTGGTCGCGGAGTTGCCCGTGTTGGCTGGGTCATGCTGGTACCGCGGCCAAGGCGCGGCAGGGTCGAGGCCCGGCGAATCCACCAGAATGGCGTTCAGCGTCGCTGCAGCGCCTGTCGCGGTAACGACATACAACACTCCCGGTTGTCCCGGGTCACAGGGGTGCGCTGCATCTCTATTCTTGTCGATGTTCAACTGGCCAAGAATGGCGTTCGGGGCAGTCCAGAACCACTCTTGGGCAAGGCTAGTGGCATTGAGGGCCCGAAGCGCCTTGTCTGCGCCGGTTCCCGCGACGTAAAGGTGGCCGTTGGCTCCATAGAGCGGAGCCCTCTTGGAAAAGTCAGTGCCGGCGAGTTGCCCGCTGTCAACGGCAGTACCAAAGACGGGGCCAACACCCAAGGGCACTTCGTAGATGTGGCCACCGTTGTTGTCGCCGAAGTACACCAGTGGAGCCGCGCCGCTGCCCCCCACGATTGCGGCCCCAGCCGGCTTTGTCCCAGGGGTCTTGTTGGTGGTGGTTCCAGAAAGCCCGCCCCCCGTGTCCATGAAGGCAAAGGCTCCCCCAATCGATGGTCCTCCTCCTCCTCCTACAAGGGTCGCGCCCAAAGAGAAGAGGTTCGAGGGAAAGAGCGTGCCCGTGGAGATCTGCCCTCCCGCGGTCGGAGTTGCCGACAGCGTGGTGAACTTCCAGATGGGGTCTTGGCCGTCGAGGGCAGCATACGCCGCGTCGCCGGAGACGATCAGGGTCGATGTGGCGGAGGTGCTGCCAAGCGAAGTGGAAGTGCAGTGCGCCGTATTGGTTGCCCCAGTGATGGTGCCGTCACTGGCGACTGCGACGGGGAACTCGCCTGCCCCAGGCGACGCCAGCGCCATGTCTCCCTGGTAGGTGAGGTTTGCTGCGAGGCACCTGTCCGGAGTGAAGGTGGTGCCGTCGGCGAGGCTGAGTCGGCGGAGTTGCCCCTGGGTGCCGTTGTTGACGGCGACGAAGGCGCCGGTGGTGCCGATGAGGGGGCCGGCGGTTATGGCCTCGGAGGAGTAGGACTTCTGCCAGGCAATACCGCCGTCGGGGCTAAGGGCGGTGAGGGCGCTGGTGACGCCAACGGAGGCGCCGGCGAGTACGAGTCCCGAAGAGCTGAGCGCGATGGCCGTAGGGCTAGAGGCTGAGAGAGTTGCCACCACCTGGCTCCACTTGAAGCGAGTGATGTCAACGGCCGCCTGCGCCGCATTGCCGCTATTGCCCAGGGCATCCACCAATGGCTTGTTGAGGCTGACTTGCACCGCCCCATAGAGAGTCCCGGGCGCGGCCTGCGTGAAGGCCTCTGGCGCCAAGTCCACCTCGAAGCAGTAGCACCGCGGCGCGGCGCAGGAGGTGCATCGTGTCGAGGTGGCCACGGAGGCATTGCTGAAATCGGCAGGCACTGGCGCGGCGAGCAAATCCCGGTTCGACGTCACCTTCACGGGCGCCACCTCGGACTTCTTCCAACGCGGGTTGCCGTCGCCGTCCGTCTGGTTGGGTGCGCGGGCCGGTGCCGTCTCGGGCACCAGCGCTATGGTGGGGGGAGTCGCCGTCACCTTAAATGTGCCCGTGATGTACGGGCCGCCGTCCCAGCCGGCGTACAGTCCGCGGGCGCCGTCGTCGGCCCCGGCGTCGACCGTCGCCCGCCAAACACCGCCCGAGTTGTCCAGCACTCCGGTGAGGCGGGTGGCGCCGCCCTTTGAGAGGGCGAATGGCACGGGTGAGGCGAAGGGGCCTCCGTCTGCGCGCGTCACTGCCAGCGCCAGTGGCACTTCCCCGGAGTTGATGGGGCCGTACTCCTGGTTTGTTGTCGGGGCGGTGAAGGAGAGTGTCAGATGCATGTCGGCGCACTGGCCGCCCGACGGGTCGGGCACACATTCTTCCCAGGGTTTGCAGTTGACGTCGCACTTCTTGGCCACCACGGTGAGGCCGGCGTCTACTGCGGGCCAGCCAGCCACAACCGTCTGGGCGCCAGCCCTATTCGCCAGCGCCACGTCGGCCTCGAATGTCATGCCCTTCCTCGCCAGCCGACTCGGAGTGGGGCCCACCATGCCGGCGGCGACCGCCAGCGGGACGTCTCCAGGCCACATGCCGGCATCCCACTGCGTCACCTCGAAGACAAAGGTGACGGTGTTGCCCGCGCCAAATTCCGTGTTGGCTTGAGGACTCAAGGCGCGGACGCGGGCGTTCTCGCAGATGCCGGTGGCCAGACTTGTCGGCCGACATGTCTGCCACTCGGCACAGCCGGCGGAGCAGGGCGTCGAGGTGCCCCCCCCCTGGCCACCACCGGCGCTTCCGTCACCACCACCGGCGCCCCCATCATCATCACCTCCTCCGCCACCAACGCGCTGGTAGCAGACCCCTTCGCTACACACGCCGTTCGCCAGACAGTCGGAGTCCTGCGAGCAAGTGCGGAAGTTGTTGTGGCAGCCGGTGACGGACGCCACCAGCAGAATGAGTAGTCTCTTCAAGGCAGCATCCCTCCGATGAAGACTCCGGTGCCCGAGCCGACGCCCCCTGTCGACGCGCAGCAGCGGGGGGCCATTGGGTCGAGTTCCTGTGGCATACGGCAGGCGACCATACATCTCTCGGGCCAGTCGTACGAGCTGTGAAAGCGGGCATTCGACCGTCCAGGTTCTCGGACGGTAGTCTCTCGGCGCGGATGGGTGCACCAATGCGGTGAGAGCTGGCTCCACTCGTCTCCCATACCCGGAGCACCCCAGGATGCAAGTGCGGAAGTCTGTTACCCTTCGGCCCGAGCAAACTGTCCTCGTCGAACTCAACGCGCTCGAGTAGAGAGAAACTCGACGGCAGGGCTCAGGTGTGGGCCAGCTCGGCGCCGCGACGAGGCCTCCCTGCGGCCAAGCAGGCGGAGGATGGCCCCCTGGATGCTCGAGCTCTCAGCTGGCTTTGTCAGGACGGCATCCATTCCTGCGGCAAGGCACGCGTCTCCTACTTCCTTCTGGGTGTTGGCCGTCATCGCGAGGATGGGGGTCCGGCCGCGGTGCTCCTTCTCCTCGAGCTCCCTGATGAGCAGAGTCGCCTCAAGCCCATTGAGCTCCGGCATCTGGTTGTCCATCACCACGATGTCCCATTGGCCTTCGTGCCACGCCTCCACCGCCTGGCGGCCGTTCTCCACGGTGCGCACGCTGCAGCCGAGGCGCTCGAGCAGCCGAATGGCGAGCCATCGGTTGACGGGGTTGTCCTCCGCCAGCAGGACGTGGCAGCCCTGAAGCATTGTTGGGTCGAGATGCTCCTCGGTCTCCATGGCGAGGGTGGCGCGCAGCTGCTCCTTGTAGGGTAGATGGAGCGAGGCTGTGAAGGTGGAGCCTTGGCCAGGGCAGCTCATTGCAGTCAGGGTGCCCCCCATCGCGACGATGAGGCGCTTCGAGATGGCCAGGCCGAGGCCCGTCCCTCCGTAGTTGTGGCCCGCGCCTTCGTGGATCTGGCTGAAGTCCTCGAAGAGCTGGCGCATCCGGTCCGCCGGTATGCCGATGCCAGTGTCGGCCACCTCGAGAATGAAGGTTCCATAGGGAAATTGCTCATCACCCTCATCCAGCCGGGTGCGGATGACGACTTGGCCGCCACGGGGAGTGAATTTGACTGCATTGGAGACGAGGTTCGACAGCACCTGGCGTAGTCTCAACGGGTCCGCGACCAACCGCGTCGCCTGCGGCTCCATCTCGACGCTGATGGAGACCCCCTTGGATTCGGCGTTCCCCAGGAAGAGCGAGCGGACGTCACGCACCAACTGCCCAGGCTCGCACACGCGTGCCTCAAGCTGCATCTTCCCGGCCTCCATCTTGGAGAGGTCCAGCACGTCATTCAGGATGCCCAGCACCCCCTCAGCCGAGCGCCGAATGGTGTCCAGCATCGGCCTGAGCTCGACCGCAACCTCGGGGCCGAGGGCCTTGGTCATGCCGATGAGGCCGCCGAGAGGTGTGCGGATTTCGTGGCTCACCATCGCCAGGTAGGCGCCCTTGGCCTGGCTGGCTTTCACCGAGACGTCACGCTCACGTCGGAGCTCCTCCTCGAGTCGAGTCCGCTCGGCGGTCGTCGCGGCGGCCAGGAGCGTTGTCAGAGAGAGGACGGACAGCAACACCTGCAGTGCGAGGGTGGTGTCTGCGTACCGAAAGGGCCCGTGCCCGAGCCGTGTCGAGGCCACCGCCACCACCGCCACCAGGAGGATGCCGAGCTGAGGCATTGGCTCCGAGAGCCTCAGCCCCGCCCATATGAGGGGCAAGGTAAGGGCGAAGACGAGGGCCAGTCCCGAGGGGCCCCGGGGGCCAAGCCCTGCGGCGAGGGTGGTGCCCACCAGCAGCATGCCCAGACCCCGGCCCTCACTGCCCAGGTGGCGTCGCCAGTCCAAGGCTCGCCCCTGGGCCACTCGGAGGAGCGGGCCGAGGCACGCAAGGCCCGTGAGGCGTGCGAGGAGCCGTGGAGCCAGCGCCGCGGTGGAGCCAACACCGAGGGCGATGCCCGCGACCACGAGGCTCGACGCGACCGTGACACCGAGGGCCACCGCCCAGAGCTCCGCCTCCTTACGGGTGGAGTCAGATTGCCTCCTCCAGGATGTGGGGCACGAGGAGACGAGGAGCCCTCCCACCACATCCCCCACCCCCTCCCCGAGTGCCACGACGAGGGACACGCCCATCCAGCCCCCCGCGCACGCGGCGGCCCCGAGGACGCCCAGGGCACAGAACACACGGTGGCGCCGTGAGCTCCTCGCCGACAGGAGCCACCAAACCGCGGGGGACGACCACCAGACGAGGGGAACTCCGTGCGGCACCGATGCCCAGCCAAGCATGTCGAGCGGAAGAAGAACGGCGAACGGGAGTGCCGCTCGAGCCGCAACGAAACATGCCTCTCGCCATCGTCTCACGTGCCCGCCCCCCGTTCATCTCCAATACCACGCCTGCGCCAGCCACCTGCCTCAGTCTTTGGCAACGTGCAGGATGAGCCCTGTGAGGTTGTCGACGCCCCCATATTCCAGGGCGCGCGAAATCAGGTATTCACAGCCTTCGCCTGGACTGAGGCGGAGAGCCATCTTGAGGTCCGTCTCCTCGAGTGGCTCATACATTCCGTCGCTGCAGAGTAGATAGGCGTCGCCAAGGCACATCTCATGGCGGGCGACGTCGGCCTGCGACGCGTGCTCCACGCCCAATGCCCGAGTGAGTTGGTGGCGATTGGTATACCGGGTGTCAACGTAGCCCATCGCCTTGAGCTCCTCGCGGGCTGAGTGGTCACGAGTCATCGCCAGCAGCTCGCCATCCCGGAGCCGGTACAGGCGGCTGTCGCCCACGTGCGCGACTACCAGGTGGCCGTCGCCGACGAGCACGGCAACCACCGTGGACCCCATCTCAATGACTCTGCCCTGCCGCCGCGAGACGATGGCCTGATGGGCTGCGGCCACAGCCGCGCCGAGGAGGTTCTCCTCGTACGACTTGGACGGCTCGTAGTGAATGGGCCCGGTGGAGTCATCGGCCCTCGCCGAGGCTACGAAGTCATAGATGGTCTCGACCGCCAGCCTGGAGGCGACCTCCCCGCCCTCGTAGCCCCCCATACCGTCGGCCACCACGAAGAGACCGAGTTGCCCATCGGCGAGGAGGGCATCCTCGTTGTTCTCTCTCTTCCCCACATGCGTCCTCCCCCCGAAGACTATTCCCATGCGCCTGGGCTTTGCAGCGTACGGGCCAAACCGGGCTACTGGGAGATGGGCGGCTTGGGAGACGGCTCGCAGTCCACCGGCGCGGACGAAAACCTCTGGAACCGTCCGCCGTGCGGGAC
>PMBV01000333.1 GCA_003153055.1 Myxococcales bacterium | reverse complement strand
ATGCTGCGCAAGAAGGGCGTGGTGGGGAAGTTCGTCGAGTTCTTCGGCCCGGGTCTGGCGGGCCTGGCGCTGACTGATCGAGCCACCGTGGCCAACATGGCTCCAGAATACGGCGCCACCATCGGCTTCTTCCCCATCGACGCCGAGACCTTGAGCTACCTGCGCTTCACTGGCCGACCCGAGGCCCAGGTCGCGCTCGTCGAGGCCTACGCCAAGGAGCAGGGGCTCTGGTTCGACCCCAGCGCCGAGCCCCGGTTCAGCGACGTCCTCGAGCTCGATCTCTCGAAGGTCGAGCCATGCCTCGCGGGGCCGGCCCGCCCACAGGATCGCGTGGCCCTGGCCGACATGAAGGCGTCCTTCTCCCGGCACGTGAAGGACGTGCTCCGGGTGCCCGACGGCGACCCGAAGCTCTCCGCCAGAGCAGACGTCGGGCAAGGCCGAGAGCGCTACGAGCTGTCCAACGGCTCGGTGGTCATCGCCGCCATCACCTCGTGCACCAACACCTCGAACCCCTCGGTGCTACTGGCCGCTGGGCTGCTCGCGAAGAAGGCCGTCGAGCGGGGGCTCAGCTCGCGCCCGTGGGTGAAGACGTCGCTCGCCCCGGGCAGCCAGGTGGTGACCGACTACCTCACCGAGGCCGGCTTGACGCCCTACCTCCAGGCCCTGGGCTTCCACCTGGTCGGCTACGGCTGCACCACCTGCATCGGCAACTCGGGCCCTCTGCCCAAGCCCATCGCCGAAGCCATCACCAGCTCGGGTCTCGCCGCCGCCGCCGTCATCTCGGGCAACCGCAACTTCGAGGGCCGGGTACACCCCCAGGTGCGCCTCAACTACCTCGCCAGCCCGCCGTTGGTGGTGGCCTACGCCATCGCCGGCCACTCCGAGTGGGATCCAAAGAGCGAGCCCATCGGCCACGACCGAAGCGGCCGGCCGGTGATGTTGGCCGAGCTGTGGCCCTCTCAAGAGGAGCTCTCCCAGGCGCTCCGATCCATCTCGGCCAAGCAATTCACCCAGCGCTACGCCAATGTCCTCGCGGGCGACCCGGCGTGGCAGGCGCTCCACGTCAAGGCCGGTGACACCTACGCCTGGGACCCGAGCTCGACGTACGTGCGGCAGCCCCCCTTCTTCGAGGGCATGCCGAGGGAGCCCAGCCCCCTCAAAGACGTGGAGCGAGCCCGGGTACTGGCGGTGCTGGGAGACTCCATCACCACCGACCACATCTCGCCTGCCGGAGACATCGACCGGAAGGGCCCGGCGGCGAAGTACCTCGAGGCCCACGGAGTGTCGCCAGCCGACTTCAACAGCTTCGGGGCCCGCAGAGGAAACCACGAGGTGATGATGCGGGGCACGTTCGCCAACATTCGCCTCAAGAACCTGCTCGTGCCAGGGGTCGAGGGCGGGGTGACGAAGCACCTCCCCTCCAGCGAGCAGCAGTTCATCTACGACGCGGCCATGCGCTACCAGTCCGAGGGCGTGCCGCTCGTCATTCTCGCGGGCGCCGAATACGGCACCGGGAGCTCCCGAGACTGGGCGGCCAAGGGCACCTTTCTCCTCGGGGTGCGCGCCGTCGTCGCCAAGTCCTTCGAGCGCATCCACCGATCGAACCTGGTGGGCATGGGCGTGTTGCCGCTCCAGTTCCTCCCCGGTCAAGACGCCAAGACGCTGGGGCTCACCGGCCACGAGCTCTATTCCATCTCGGGCATCGCCGAGGGTCTCGTCCCCAAGAAGCAGCTGACCATCACGGCCCAGGCCGACGGCGCGCCACCCAAGGCCTTCACCGCCATCGCCCGCATCGACACCCCCAACGAGCTCGACTACTACCGGCACGGCGGCATCCTTCAGTACGTGCTGCGCCAGTTGGCCAAGGCCTGACCCTCCACGCCAGGCTGAGCGCACCTCTCGGCGGCTTTCGCTCCTGTCTCTGACCCGGTTCTCTTCTGGCGCCCTCGATACGCCGGTGGCATGTCTGCGCGCCTGGAGGAGATGTGCGATGACGAGAATCGATGCTCTCGCCGCATGGACGACTGGGCTGGTGCTTCTCGCGAGTGGGTGCCAGGGAGGCGTGGTGTTTGACCTCGGCGAGGAGCCGATCGACTTCGACGTCGACGTCATCGGCCTCGCGGTCGACCCCAAGACGCCGTATGCCATCATGAGCAGCGGAAGCGGCAAGTGCTTCCAGCCAACGGGTGCCAGCCTCGCCGCCCAGACGAAGATCGTCCTCGCCCCCTGTGAGGACTCGAACGTTCAGGCATTCATGTTCAGTTGGGTCGAGGGCCGCTTCTACTCCATCGCCAACGTCGCCAGCGGGCTGTGCCTCGACATCAGCGGGCGCCAGATGGTCAACGGGGCGGCCCTCATTCAGAGTGCCTGCTCGAACGTCACCGACCAGCAGTTCGCGGTGCCGAGCTCCCCAGGAGGTACCTCCGTCTCCTTCGCCGCTCGCCACAGCGGCAAGCACCTCGACGTCGCGACCGATGGTACCAGCATCATTCAGGGGAGCCGCACTGACGCCGGGAGCCAGCAATTCGTCCTCACGGCGAGGCGGCGGCTCGATGGGGGAGCGGTGCCCGACGGGGGCACTCGGGTCGATGGCGGAGCGACCAACGATGCGGGCATGACCATCGATGCCGGCTCCTGCGCCTCACCCACCATTCGAATCATCGAGGTGCCGGCGGGCACGACGGTGGTGGCCAACGAAGACGAGGCGGCCCTCAAGCCCCTGGTGATTTCCCCGGTGCCCTCGGGTGGCTCACGGGTCGCCTTCATGGGGAACGACGGCAAGGCTCACATCGTCACGCTGAAAGCCGATGACACGGTCGACTCCGCGACCCCCACGACGGTTCTCGCGGTGAACGACCTGGGTGACCTCCTCGCCGACGACTCGGGCGGCGTGCTCTTGGGCACCCGCGACGCACAAGGCGGCGGCACCCTGAACTGCGGAAACCCTTCCAACCTCTGCGGCTCGCCTCCCACCCCTGCCATTCCCTGCTCCGACATGTACCTGGTTCGCTTCGACGGGAGCTCCGAGCGCTGGGCCGCCAAGCTCACCAGCTCGAGCAGCGCCCTTCCCCCGTACTCCACCGGGCCGACCGGCGGAGCGGTCTTCATGATCTGGTGGTACGCCCACCACGGCCGCGTCACCAGCGACGGCACCAACTACGCCGCCTACTTCGGCTCGGCCCTCAGCGTGTCGGAGAACGGCTGCATCAATATTCACCAGGGAGACCGCATGCAGGTGGTCAGCCCCTCGGGCGCCGTCCTCTCGGGCCACGACAGCTTCGACTGGGGCTGCAGCCACAGCGGCTACGAGCGCATCGTCTGGGACCCAAGAGCAGGCCACTTCGTGACGGTGTGCAAGACAGACAACAACAACCGAATCACCTTCGCCCCGAGCATGCAGGCCACCATCTACCCGGTGGATCTCTGGTATTCGAACGTGGGCGGCCTCGTGCTTGCCCCGGGCGAAGGGTACTGGCTCACCACCAGCAACGTCCGCGCGAACCAGCCGGCCAACAGTGACGGGCTGGCTGACGTCCACCTGCTCCACTTCTCCTCCGGCCAGGCCGACAAAGACCTCACCCTGGCGAGCGAGGCGGGCCTCAACGACCGGGCGCCGCTGCTCGCCTCGTATGGCGCCAGCCGCCTCTTGGCCGCCTGGGAGAGGTCACCTGCGACCGGCGACCTGCTCGAGAACGACGCCAACCGTGAGCTCTTCGTGCAGGTCCTCGACAGCTCCACCGGAGCAGCGGTGAGCAGCCCCATCCGCGTCGCCGCCAAGGGAAACCGCTACCACGCTTTGCGCGCCTTCCCCGACGGGAGCGTCGCCTATGCCTCGGTGGGGGCCAGCGCGACGACGCTCAAAATCGTCAGGGTTCTCCCCTGCCAGTGAGCCGCGGCGCGTCAGCCTGCCCATTGGGCGGGCACGCCCTTCTTCGCTGACACGACGCCCTGGGCGCTGTAGTGCCTGGGCATGACCAACCGACTCCTCGCGGTGCTCTTCATCGGCGCCGTCTCTGGCTGCGCGACGCAGACGGCGGCGACCCAGAGCGAAACGAAGTCTGGCAACTCGCAGCAGCCGAACCAGGACCCGAACCTCGATGCGCGCCGCGCCTGGTCGAACCCCGGCGGCATGTGGATGCCACGGCAGATGGACCTGCCCCAACACGCCGCCGCCTTCAAGGCCATGGGCGTGCCCCTCGACAACAAGCGGCTCATCGACCCGCTCGAGGCGCCCCTCAACGCCGTGGTGTCGCTCGGCGGCTGCACCGGCTCGTTCGTCTCGGCCGAGGGACTGGTGATCACCAACCACCACTGCGTGCAGAGCGCCCTGCAGATGAACTCCACGCCGGAGAACAACCTGGTCGAGAACGGCTTCCTCGCCAAGACGAAGGCCGACGAGAAGTCCGCCGGGCCCGCCGCGCGCATCTTCGTCGAGGTGGCCTACCGGGACGCGACCAAGGAAATGACCGACGGGCTCGAGAAGATCGCCGACCCCACGGCGCGCAAGAAGGAGACCGAGGCGCGGCTCAAGACCCTCGTCGCCTCCTGCGAGAAGGATCGCCCTGGCATCCGCTGCTCCGTGCCCAGCTTCTTCCGTGGGGCCGAGTACCAGCTCGTCGAGTCGCTCGAGCTGCGCGATGTTCGGTTGGTGTACGTGCCGGCGCGCTCGGTCGGCAACTACGGCGGCGAAATCGACAACTGGGCCTGGCCGCGTCATACCGGCGACTGGTCGTTCTACCGTGCCTACGTGGGCAAGGACGGCAAGCCGGCCGACTACTCGCCCGACAACGTCCCCTATGTGCCCAGGCACTTCCTCAAGGTGTCCACCGCCGGCCTCCAGCCCGCCGACTTCGTCATGGTGGTCGGCTACCCCGGCTCGACCGAGCGAGTGACGACGTACGCCGAGGTGAAGCACGACGTCGACTTCACCTACCCGTACATCATCGCCTTCCTGAAGGAGCGGTACGCGCTGTTGGAAGAGCTCGTCAAGGCCGGCGGCCCCAGCGGGCTCAAGGCGGGAGTGCAGAAGCAGTTCGTCCAGAACGCCCTCGAGAACCGCGAGGGCACCCTGGCGGGGTTGACCAAGGGCGACCTTCTCGAGCGAAAGAAGCAAGCGGACGAGCAGGTGCGCGCCTGGGTGAATCAGCCGGGCCACGAGGGCTTCAAGGCCGGGCTCGACACGCTCGACGCCTTGTTGGCCGAGGAGTTCAAGACTGCCAAGGCCGACTTCGATTTCGGGCAGACCCTGGGCGGCTCGGCGCTCCTGCGCAACGCACTCCTCTTCACCCGCCTGGCCGAGGAGCGACCCAAGCCCGACGCCGAGCGGAAGCCCGGATTCCAGGACCGTGACCTGCGCCGCCTGGAGGGTCAGCAGAAGGCCTTCGCCCGGCAGTTCGACGCCACCATCGACCGAGCCACCTTCAAGCTGGCCCTGACTCGCGCGTTGGCGTTGCCCGAGGCCGAGCGGCCGTGGCTGGCGAGCCTCCTGGGCCTCAAGAAGACTGCCAAGCCTGACGCGGCGGCCATCGAGAAGACGCTCACCACGATGTATTCCCGCACCACGCTGGCCGAAGAGAAGGTTCGGCTCGAGCTCCTCACCACTGGCACCATGAAGCAGCTCAAGGCCTCCAAGGATCCGTTCGTGGTGGCCGCCCTGGCCCTCTGGCCGGCCGTCAAGGCGAAGGAGGCGCGAGACGACGCGCACGCCGGCGAGCTCCTGCTGGCCTCGCCGAAGTTCGCGGTGGCCATGCGCGAGGTGCTCGGTGGCCTCTTGGCGCCCGACGCGAACAGCACGCTGCGTATTACCTACGGAACGATCAAACCATTCAAGCCCGGTGAGCCGGCGTTCACCGTGGTGAGCGAGATTCCCAAGAAGGACAAGGGCGTCGAACCGTTCGACGCTCCGAAGGCCGAGCTCGAGCTGATTCAAGCGAAGAAGTTCGGCCCCTGGGCTGACCCAGTGCTGGGCGAGGTGCCGGTGGACTTCCTCTCCGACCTCGACATCACCGGAGGCAACTCGGGCTCGCCCACGCTCAACGGCAAGGGTGAGCTGGTGGGGCTGGCCTTCGACGGCACTATCGATGGCGTTGCCTCCGACGTGGTGTTCAATGGGGCGACCACCCGCACCATTCACGTGGACGCTCGCTATATGGCGTGGGTGATGGACGCCCTCGACGGGGCAGACAACGTGCTCAAGGAGCTCGGCATCACGCCGGCGCTCTAAAGGGCAGCGGGGAAAAGCGCCTTGATGGGACGGGGCGGCTGGGCTGCCATGCTCCGGGGCGAGCCCAGCCAGCCCCTCGACCATGCGGCGAGGTGAGCGAGGGTCTCCAGCAACGTCACCAATGGTACCATTCGAGGGCTCGCCCGAGTTGGGGTCTCTGACTGCACCTCGGCAACGACCTCGAGGAGGGGTCAGTTCCCAGCCCTGTCATCACGGAGTACNNATTCGTACACCGTGATGACACGCTCGGAGACCCCTTCCCATCGAGGAGGAGGGCCCGGCCACGTGCCCACCGACCACTCGACCGACCGGCCGAGGGGCTGGCGATGCTCGCTCGGAGCCTCCGAGCCCCTGACCTCGGCCCATGCCTCGGGCATTTCCCGCGCCAAGGTCCAGTGCGGGCTCAGGCTCCGGCCAGCCGCTGCACCGCCGCGACCGCGGAGGCCACCTCCTCGGAGCTGGTGAGCGGCCCTGGAGAGAATCGAATCGTCCCTCCGGGGTACGTGCCCAGCGTCCGATGGGCCATGGGCGCGCAGTGAAGCCCCGGCCGCACCGCGATGCCGAAGCTCGAGTCGAGCGCCGCCCCCACGTCGACCGGCTCCCAGCCTTCGAGCGTGATGGACACCACCGCCACCTGCTTCGTCGCGTCGGCCGGCCCGATGAGACGAACACCCGGTATGGAGCCGAGGCCCTCGAGGAGCTGCGCGGTGAGGAGCTGCTCGTGGGCACGAATGGCCTCGAGGCCTCGCTCGGACACGTACCGAATGGAGGCCCCCAGCCCCGCGAGCCCCACGGTGTTGAGCGTGCCGGCCTCGAGCGCCTCGGGCAGCGCCTCGGGCTGCTGAGTCTCCTCGGAGCGCGTGCCTGTGCCCCCCTGGCGCAACGGCCTCAGGCGCACCCCGGGCCTCACGTAGAGCCCGCCAATGCCAGTGGGCCCGAGCAGCCCCTTGTGACCTGGGAAGGCGAGGAGGTCGACGCCCAGCGCTCGCACGTCGATGGGGAGCACACCGGCGGTCTGGGCCGCGTCGAGGAGAAACAGCGCCCCGTAGCGATGCGCCAGCGCCGCCGTCTCGGCCACCGGAAGAATGGTGCCGCACACGTTGCTGGCATGCACCATCGCCACCAGCCTGGTGGGAGCCGCCGCGAGCAGCCCTTCAAGCTCGTCGAGGTCGAGCACGCCGTCGGCCCCGCTCCGGGCGTGGGCCACCGAGACGCCCAGCCGCTCGGTCATCGCCGCGAGTGGCCGGGCCACGGCGTTGTGCTCGAGGCCCGAGACGACGACGCGATCCGACACCCGACACAGCCCCCACAGCGCGAGGTTGATGGCGTCAGTGGCGTTCTGACAGAACACCACACGCGAGGGCTCCTCGGCCGAGAAGAACGAAGCGACGAGGCCCCGCACCTCGGTCACCATCGCCTGAGCGGCCAGAGCCAGCGAGTGCCCGGAACGGCCGGGGTTCCCTGCCCGATGGGTGAGAAACGACGAGATGGCCTCCACCACGCCCGGCGCCTTGGGGAAGCTGGTGGCCGCGTGGTCGAGGTAAATCATCCGCCCACGTACCGGGCGTAGAGCGTCCGCGCGACGCTCGGGTCGCTGGTGCCCTTCACGATGGCGCGCCCGTCGGGGAAGATGGTGAGCTCGTAGCCGTCGACGGCAAAGCAGAGCAGGAAGCCCCCCTTCGGCGTCACCTCCCCGGCGGAGGCGAGGCGCTGGGCCAGCGTGACCAGGTCCAGCGAGACGGCCTCAGGTGGGCTCACCTGCACCGCGTTGCGCCCGCAGAGCGTCGCCGTGCGACTGGTGGCCCTCGCCTCCAGGTACTCGAAGCGACGCTGCCCACAGCAGGGGCAGTCGGGCCGGCGGGGCACCGGAGTGTGCTCGTGATCCTGGCTCCAGACGTCGAAGGCGGCGAGCTCGCCCACGCCTTCCCGCGTGCCGACCAGGAGCTTCACCGCCGCCGTCCACTGAAAGGAGGCCACCGACACCACGGTCGACGCCAGCACTCCAGCGGTGTCGCACGTCGCCATGGTGCCTGGCGGAGCACCGCCGGGAAACAAGCACCGGAAGCAAGCCGTCTCGCCTGGAACGATGGCCATCGCCATGCCCGTCGAGGCCACCGCCCCGCCGTAGATCCACGGAACGCCCCGCTTCACGCAGACGTCGTTCACCAGGTAGCGCGTCTCGAGGTTGTCAGTGCCGTCAATCACCACCTGGGCCCCCTCCACCAGTCCCTCGACGTTGGCGGGCGTCACGTCGGCCACCACGGGCACCACCGCGACCTCGGAGTTGATGCGCGCCACCGCCTTCGCCGCGGCGATGGCCTTGGGCAGCCCCGCCGCCGCGTCAGCCTCGTCGAACAGCACCTGCCGCTGGAGGTTACTGAGCTCGACCAGATCGCGATCGACCACCGTGAGGTGACCCACACCAGCCCTGGCCAGCAGGTCCACCGCGGCCGACCCCAGCGCACCGCAGCCCACCACCAGCACCCGCGCGGCCCGGAGTCGCTCCTGCCCAGAGGGGCCGATGCCCGAGAACCTCGTCTGACGCGAATACCGGTCGCGCTCCGTTCGAGAAC
This sequence comes from Myxococcales bacterium, assembly GCA_003153055.1. The sequence goes on along the minus strand of PMBV01000333.1, from coordinate 9,881 downwards.
TGACGTCCACTGGCAGCACTCCCGCGAGCCCCGACGACTCGGCACGAAGCATAGCGCGGCCGACGCGAACGGGCCGCCTGGACTTCGTGCACCTGGGCGGAGAGACTCGCCTGCGACTCGCTGCTCCCAGGGTTCGCACCATGTGCACCACGCCCCCCCGGTGGGCCTCATCGCTCATCATCCTCACCTTGACGCTGGCCGACCGAGAGGCCCCGGCGCGGGACAAACCACCCACCTCCATCATCCTCGCCACCACCACCAGTACCCAGGACAGCGGGCTCCTCGACGTGCTGGTGCCGAGGTTCACCAAACAGACCGGCATCGAGGTGAAGGTCATCGCCGTGGGGAGTGGCGCTGCGCTCCAGATGGGCGCCAAGGGAGACGCCGACGTGGTGCTGTCCCACGCGCCGGCCGCCGAGCAGCGGCTGGTCGACTCGGGGGCGCTGGTGGGCGGCCGGCTGGTCATGCACAACGACTTCGTCCTCGTCGGCCCCCCTGAAGACCCGGCTGGAGTGAAAGGCCTCACTGACCTCGGCGCGGTGATGAAGGCGTTGGCGACCAAGGGTGGGCTTGCTTCCCGGGGCGACGACTCGGGCACCAATAAGAAGGAGCTCGAGCTGTGGAAGAAGGCCGGCGTCGACCTGGCCACGGTGGCCCGACGAGTGGAGACAGGCCAAGGCATGGGAGCGACCCTCAATGTCGCCAGCGAGAAGCGGCTCTACACCCTCACTGATCGAGCCACCTACCTCGCCCAGCGGAAGCAACTCGAGCTCGCCATCGTCTCGGAGGGCGCGCCCTCGTTGCTCAACATCTACCATGTGTACCTGGTGAGCCCGGCGAAGTTCCCCAAGGTGAAGGCCGAGCCCGCGCAGCGCTTCGTCGACTTCCTGGTCGCCGACGAGACCCAGCGGCTCATCGGGGAGTTCGGGCAAGCCGAGTACGGGCAGCCGCTGTTCACTCCCGACGCGAAGAAGCCCGCGCCATCGGAGGCTCGTTGAACCGTGACTGAGCTCTGGGCCGACCCCTCGCTGGGGGAGATCGCCCTGCGGACGTTGCTCGTCTCGGGCGTGGCGACCGCCGCCGCGATGGCCGTGGGTGTCCCCCTGGGCTACGCGCTGGGCCGGCGGCCGTTTCGGGGACAGACCTTCCTCTTCGCAGCCATCAATACCGGCATGGGCATTCCTCCGGTGCTCGTCGGCTTGGTGGTGTGGCTGCTGTTGGTACGCAGCGGCCCCTTCGGCGCCTTCGAGCTGGTGTACACCAAGACAGCCATGGTGCTGGCGCAGTTCTTCATCGCCCTGCCCGTCATCATCGGCTTCAGCGCCGCATCCATCGAGGCGCTCTCCCCACGGCTGCCTGACCTGCTGGCCATGCTGGGCGCTGGGCCGGTGATGCGCCTCTGGCTCATCGCGAGGGAGGCGCGCTTCGGGCTCCTCGCCGCGGTGATGGCGGCCTTCGGGGGCGTGGTGTCGGAGGTCGGCGCTGCCATGGCCGTCGGTGGCAACCTCCAGGGCAGCACGAGGGTACTCACCACCGCCATCGTCACCGAGACGGGCCGCGGGCACGCCGACCAGGCGCTGGCGCTGGGGATGGTGCTCCTCGTCCTCGCCTTCGGGCTCAACCTCGGGCTCACGCTCGTGCAACAACGTCGGCGCAGAGCATGAGCCTGACCGTCACCGATCTCTTCTTCGCCCAGCCCGGGGGCTTCACGCTCGAGATCCCCTCGCTCACCTTCCCGGCGGGGAAGCTCACCGCCCTCTTGGGTGACAACGGCGGGGGCAAGACGACGCTGCTCCGGGTGCTGGCGGGCCTCGAGCGTGGGGCCAGCGGCTCCGTTCGCCTCGACGGAGCGCCGGTACCCAAGAGAGCCATCGCCTTCGCCTTCCAGGAGCGCGTGTTCCTCGACGGCTCGGTCCACCACAACCTCGAGCTGGCCCTCCGGCTCCGAGGCCTCGGTGCTCAGGCACGAGCCCAGCGCCTCGCCGAGGCAGCCAGGGACCTCGGCGTCGAGCACCTGCTCAATCGAGACCCGACCAAGCTCTCGGGTGGCGAGCAACAGCGGGTCAACCTGGCCCGGGCCCTGTCGCTCCGGGCGCCACTGACGCTGCTCGACGAGCCGCTGGCCTCTCTCGACACCCAGACCCGGGAGCGCCTGGTGGTCGACCTGCCAGCCACCATCGGCCGGTTTGCCCGGGTGGCCATCATCGTCGCCCACGAGCGTCGAGAGGCCTTGGCTATGACCGAGCACGTGGTGGTGCTCCGCGGTGGCCGGGTGGTAGCCCAGGGGCCCAAGGCAGAGCTGCTCGCGAGGCCGCCCGATGAGCAGACGGCTCGGGCGCTGGGGCTCCTGGTGTTGGCCCGAGGCTCGGAGCGCTACGCGGTGGCGGATCACGACCTCAAGCTCGAGGGTGGTGAAGGGCCTCAGTTCGAGCTCCGCGTGGACCGAGTGACGGACTTCGGCACGCACGCCGAGGTGGTGGGCGAGTGCTGCGGCGCATCGGTGACCATTCGCGCCGGGTCGGGGAGGCCACCGCCGGCGGGCTCCCTCGCCCGGGTCGTGGCGGAGAATGCGAGAAGGCTCCCGTGAGTGTGGTTGAATTGCGAAGGCTCTCGTGGCCCACCCTTGAAGACCGCCTCGACGGCTCCCGCGAGCGTGAGGTGACGCGCCCCGACCGCGTTGAAGATGACCCGGCCACCGTGCTTCGACGCCTCGAGAAGATCGAGAAGGTTCAGCGTCAGCATGAAGTGCGCGAGGTAGTTCACCTGGAGGTGCGCCTCGAGCCCGTCCTCCGTCTGTTCCCGTCGAGGCGCGTAGCCGAGCCCAGCGTTGACGAACACGGCGTCGAGGCTCGCGTGCCGCGACCTCAGCTCGTCGATGGCCGCGCGCACGTCGGTGAACCGCGAGAGGTCGCAGCGGATGCAGGTGACCCGCTCCGGAGCCGAGATGCGCGACAACTCGGCGGCTGTCTCGTCAAGCAACCGCTCCGAGCGACCCAGCACGACCAGCTCGACCTCCGGGTTCGCGGCCAAGGCCCTGGCGACCCCTTTCCCCATGCCGTTCGTGCCACCTGTGATCAAGACCTTCATCGACGGCTCCTCCCGATGAGTCACTGGGCTGCTGGAACTACGAGCGGCCACCGACGTCATTGCCGCCCGGTGTACTGAGCGCGGCCAGCGTCGCCTCCGCCACCGCGAGGGACGACGCCGGGTTTTGCCCAGTCACCAGCCGCCCGTCCACCACCGCCAGCGGCTGCCACATCGGCCCGCCCTGATGGAGGCCCCCCTGTTGGGTGAGTCGGCTCTCCAACAAGAAGGGCACCACCCCGGTGAGGCCCGCCGCCGCCTCTTCCTGGTTGGTGAAGGCCGCGAACCGGCGACCGGCCACGACCGGCCTCCCTTCTTCGTCGGTGACGTGGACCAGGGTGGCATACCGCCCCCAGCACCTTCCCCCGCCTCCATGCGGTGGAGAGCGCCGCGCCCACCGCCGGGGTGGCGAGGTCCCACATCGTGCCGTGGCCCCCGGCGACGAAGACCGCGTCGAAGCCGCCGAGGTCGAGGGTCTCGAGCCGAGCCGTGGCAGCCAGCTGCGCCTGGGCCACCACGTCTTCCCGGAACGCCTTCACCTCGGGGAGCCCGGCGTCGAGGCTCCGCGGGTCGACCGGGGCGGGGCCGCCCGGGCCGCCCTCCGGCGAGGCGAGCGTCACCTCGGCGCCTCCTACGTCATCGAGAGCCGCGATCCAAAGCCAGGTCGCGGCGGCGCCGAGCCCGTCACGACGCGGTTTGGCAGGCCTGTCATTGCGGCTCCTTCTCGAAGAGTTCGACCACGAAGCCGGTGCTGGGCCGCCGGGGATCGACGGCGACCAATACCTCTTGCCCTTCGCGGAGCCGCTTGAACCGCTCGGTCTGGTGGACGAAGTGGCGTGTCGCAATCACCTGGCCATTCACCCGATACTCGTAGTGCACGTACGCTCGATCCTTGAACGGCGTCAGCCTCGTGATCCTCCCCGGGACGCGATGGCTCGAGGCGAACGCCGCCCGGATCCGCGAGGAGCGCCAGGCAATGATGATCAACCCCAAGAGCAGAAATCCAGCGGCCATCATGGCCCAGAAGGACGGACCGACGTTCGTAGCCATCACCGGTTTGCGGTCGAGCATCGAGCGGCTCCTGTCCGGCAGGAGACCGACCGCGCCCAGCATGGCGATGGCGCTCCCGATGGGCGGAGCGAGGGCCCCGAGCAGCGCGAGAAAGTCGGTCTTGACGATGCTCGTCAACGGCGGGGAGGAGCGGCGAGTCATGACGCTGAGAATTTCACGCATCGTTCACGTGCGCCACGACTCCGCCGACCGCGATCTCAGCCTCCTCGCGAGCGCTCCTGGGGTCTCAACCAGTCGCGGGATTCCTCCTTGCGCGAGGAAAGGCTCCTGCCAGTCGAGACGGCGTCGAGCGCCCGCCGCGGCCCTGGTGTCGTGACGGCCTTCGCGGGATGCTAGGCCGACGCCATGGTCACGACCCGCATCGCCGTCGCGTCGACGCCCCTCACCACCACCCTCGCCGAGGCCACGCCGGCCGCGATCGCCGCGGTGCGAGAAGCTGGTCGCCTCGGTGCGCGAATCGTATGTCTGCCGGAGACCGGTCTTCCCGGGCACCGCTGCCAGGCGCGGCCCGTTCCCCAGGTCACCGCGGCGGCCCTCGACGACGCGCTCGCCGCCATCGCGCTCGCCGCGCGCGACGCTGGCGTGGTGACCATCGTCGGAGCCGAGCGCCCAACCCCAGCGGGGCTGGAGATCATCTCGGTCGTCATCGACGCCGACGGAGCGCGCCTCGGCGAGCAAGTGAAGACGCAGATCGACCCCTCGGAGGATCCCCACTACGTTCCCGGCACCGGCCGCCGGGTGTTCACCGCCGCGGGAGTGACCTTCGGCATCGCCGTGTGTCACGAGGCCTTTCGTTACCCGGAGATCTGCCGGTCCCTCGTTCTCCACGGCGCGCAGATCATCTTCGTGCCCCACTACGTCACCACCGACGACGGCTCACTCCCGCTGAGATGGTGCGACGCCTCGAACCCGTACAACGAGAAGGCGCTGCTCTGCCGCGCCCTCGAGAACACCGTCTACGTCGGCTGCGCCAACGTCGCCGGGATGGATCAGGGCTCGGTCACCGGCCTCATCAGCCCAGACGGCTCCCTGTTGGCGAGCCTCCCGTACGGAGCGGTCGGAGTCGTCGCCGCAGACCTGGACCTCACCCGAGCCAGCGGACGGCTCGCTCGGCGCTGGGCCCCACACCGCAACTGCTTCACCCCGAGCTGAGCCGCTCGTTCTTCTCACCCTGTCAGGCGACCACGACGGTCGGCTCGTCCTCGCTCGACTTGCAGCCCAACGACCGTCCCTACTGCGACCGAGCCTGCGGTACTCGCCTGAGGTACGTCGTCGTGAAAGAGCCGCACGTCATCTTCGTTGACAAGCCGACTGGATCTGCCAAAGGCCCGAGAAGAGCAGTCATTTGAGAAGGTGATGCAATGTCGAGTGTGAGCACGAGGTCGACGGTGGGAGTTGTCGGGAGCCGTTTTCTGACAATGGCCCCGGACTCGGTAGAGCGCATCCTCAACGCTGGGGCGCATGGCGGAGACGGCCTCGGCCGTCACCGCAAGCACCTCGTCTCCGCGGGTGACTGCTCGTGAGCCGCTCGCCGCGATGCGTCTCTTGCGGGCGTTTGATTGCAGTGCGGTGGCGAAGGTGCCCATTCTGCAAGGGGCTCACCGGCGTTCCGAGTCATGGGGGAGACGCGTTCGTCGACCGCAAGCTCGATACCTTTCGCGCGTTCGCGCTCGGTGCCGCCGTCTGGTTCGCCATCGGAGCGGCCTTCCTGTGGATGGTCGACGTGCGCTGGGGGGTGGCCTGTGCCTGCACAGGGGCCGCGTTCGCCTTGATGAGCATCCTATGCGCATGGAACGCAAAGGCCTGGCGCGCTGCGGAGGCGATCTGGTTGGGGTTCGCGTGTCTCGAGCTCGCGCTCTTGTGGCCCCGCCTCAGCGGTCTCGTTGCGCTGCTGCCGGCACTCGTCGCTCTGTGGATGGTACGGGCGCGTCGGCTGGTGCTTCCCAGGCTTGAAGGCGTCCCTCCTCCAGAAGGGCGGGCACGTGTGCCGCCGGAAGTCCCCGCCTGGAGCCCCTGTACCGCTTGTGGGTCGCGCGAGTCAGAGGTGGTCGCGCCTCTCTTCTGTGTGAGCATAGGTGTGATGTCGTTTCGTTGGGCCGGGACCTTCAGGTCTCTGTGTCTTCCTCACGCGCGCGGCGCTGCCGTGCTCCCGACGCTGTTGACTGCGTGCTTCGGGTGGTGGGGCATCCCCTGGGGTCTGATGTGGACCGCGCAGGTGCTGGAGCTCAACCTGACCGTCGGTGGCGCCTGCCTCGACTCCGATGTGCTCCGCGAGATGCGCGAGCGGGAAGCGCTCGAAGGCGGGATCGAGCCGCCGACACCGCTGACCGACGCGACGTACGGGCTCCTGTTCGGCCTCGTCAATTTCATAGTTCTCGCCGTGGGGAGACAATGGCTCCCACGCTAGGGAGCGCCGTCGAGGCAAGCACCGTCAGCATCGACTCGACCGCCTCGCGCGCCGCCGAGGGGTGGTACACGACGGAGCCTACCGCCGGCTCCTTCAGGTCGCGCACCCGAGCTGACGGCACAGTCAACTTCGTCGCATGATGCGTTCGGCGAAGTCCGGGGCCAGCCGTGCCATCGCCGCCAGCCACGCGCTCCTGCCCACGAAGTGCGTGGCCTGGTCGCGCTGCAGGCCGCGCAGAATCTCGGCGGCGCACCGCTCAGGCGAAATCTTCCCTGTGCCACGTCCCCGCGTCATCTCGGTGTCGACGACCGGGGGCAAGGCCTCGAAGACCCGCACCGAGGTCCCGTCCAGCTGCCAGCGCAGGCTGCGCGAGAAGCTGTGCAGCGCCGCCTTCGTGGCGCAGTACACCGGCGACGACTGCTTGGGCACCAATGCCAGCCCCGACGAGATGTTCACCACGGCGGCGGCTGGTCTCGCCAGGAGCGTCGGCAGGAACAACCGCGTCAGGTGAATGGGGGCGCGCAGGTTCACCGCCAGCTCGCGATCGAGGCTGGCGAGCTGTCCCTCTACGTCGTCGCCCCTGAAGTCCATCAGCACCTGCACCGCGGCATTGTTGACCAGCACGTCCAGCGGCCCACCCGCCAGCACCTGCGCCACCAGCGCCACGGCGGCGCCGGGCTCGTCGAGCTCCGCGGCGACGGTCTCGAAGCCGGCGTCCGCCAGCGCGCCCAGTCGGCGAGCGTCTCTACCGTGAACTACCACGACGGCGCCCGCGGTCCGCAGCGCGAGGGCGAGCGCTCCGCCGATGCCTCCGGTCGCGCCGGTGACCAGCACCCGCTTGCCGGCGAAGTCCATCATCGTACCCCCGCGTCGCGGCCCGCGGAGAGCGACGCCTCGAGAGCGGCCAGGAAGTGCTGGCTGAACCCGACACCCGATGCAGGGTTCTGGCTGGTGACGAGGTTGCCGTCGCGCACCGCGTGGCTCCCACCGGCGAACGTCGCCGAGTAGCGCAACCCGCCCACCTCGAGCTGTTGCGCGATGCGACGCACGCGGGCCTGGCCTCCCATGATGAAGGTCTCGATGAAGAACTCCTCGAGCCCGGAGACGGAGGTGACTGCCCTGCCCGCGAAGGGACTGCCAGCGCCCAGCTTCGTCAACAGCGCGGGCGCGTGGCAGATGAGACCCACGGGTCGGCTCGTCGCGCCGAAGCGCAGCAGCAGCTCGCGCAGCGCTGCGTCCCCGAGGAGGTCCACCATCACGCCCTGCCCGCCCGGCACGATGAGACCCACGAAGCGAGACTCGTCGGCGAGCGCCGCGGTCAGGCCGACGGGGTGGTGAAAGGCTTCCTGCGTCGAGGCAAACTGTTGGGCCTCGGCGAGCCAGTCGGGGTGTTCCCTCCAGTACGCCGGCTTCAGGCTCTCGGGGTCGATCGCCGGGGGGCGCGCGTTCGGCGTTGCCAGCACCACGTCGAACCCACCCGCGGTGACCGCGCGGTACGCCTCCCAGAACTCCCCGAGAAACGTGCCCGTCGCGCGAACGCGCCCGTTCGCGAGCGCCTGCTCCTCGGCGCTCGAGAGCACGAACAGTATCGAACCGCGCCCCGCCTGGGTGGCCATCGGCGGCTGACTGACCGACCGGGGGAGCGCGCAACCAGCGAGGGACGACGACAGCAGCAGCAGGACCTTCATGGTGACGTTCACGTGAACCTCCAGTTCGAGCCGGAAGCTACGAAGGACCTGCGTGGGAGGGCTTGAACGAACGCGCCAATCAACGGTGCGTCAGCGCCCGCGCGAACTGGCCCGGCTGCACGCCGATGAGGGCCCGGAATTCACGGCTGAAGTGGGCGCTGTCGGCAAAGCCACAGGCCTGCGCAACCGTGGTGAGCGAAGCGCGGTCCGGGCCGGAGACGAGTGAGTCGCCCGCGCGCACGAGTCGAACGGTGCGCGTGAGCAGCCGGGTGGCGGTGCCCGCCTCGTGGAGGCGGCGCTGCAACGTGCGCGGCGAGACCATCAAGCGTCGCGCCAGCGAGCGGAGCGACAACGCGGGGTCGTCGAGCAGCAGCGCAAACGCGGCACGGGCGAAATCACCGCTCGCACCCCAGGGAGCGAGGTGGCCGCGGCGCGAGGTTTGCGCCCAGGCCTGCCAGCCCACCTTCCACCGGCGCCCACCCGGCGCCCGGCCCAGGTTGGTCACTCGGGCACGAACCGCGCCCATCGCTTCGAGAACCCCCGCGAGCAGCTCGACCACCAGCACGTCTTCGTGCACCGAGGGCGCGGCCCCGGCGACCGTGGTTCGCAGCAGCCGCACCGAGTCGCCATGCACTTCGAGCGTGCAGACACGGTTCGCCGCGTGGGCGAGCACCTCCAGGCGCTGCCACTGCACCAGCATGCGCGCGGGCGTTCGGGTGGCGAGCAGCGCCTGCAGAAACGGGTGGGCGGTGCTGCGCGAGAGGTCTCGCGCGAAGCCGGCGATGAAGCGACGTCCCAGGCGGCGAGAGGCCAGCGCGAGCAACTCGCGCTTGTGACCCGCGGACGCCTTCACCCGCCCTGCCCCCATCGCGAGCACACCCTGCGCCGCCAGCCGCCGCTCGAGTTCCGCGACCAGGGGCGCGTAGGCGAAGTCCATGCGTCAGTGAACGACAGCGCTCAGGCGATGGGAAGGGCGGCAGGTGGGCTCAGGTACGGACCGAGCGCGCCTTCTCGTTGGCGCTACGCGTATGGCAGGCCACGCTTCCGAGAGATCGTTTCCGATTCCCGAGGCATGACGCCTCACGACCGCTCGACGCTCGGGGTCGACTTCGCCCGGAGGCGTCGTTACCGTTGAGAGGCGGCTACCGATGGCCCTTTTCGAGCGAACCGGACGCGCAGATGGATGGTCGGTGGGTCGCACCGGGAATACGGTGCTCCTGTCGTATCGTGATTCACCAGCCAGCGGGTTAGAGCGGTGGTTCGAGACCCACGAGCGCGCCACCTTGCTGCACCCGAGGGGCATCACCGCCCTCACCGTCTTCGACGAGCGAGCCGAGATCCCGTCGGTGGGAATCGTTCAGGAGGTCGGCCGACGATTCCGCGCCTACGTGCCGCACACCGTGGCAGTGGTGACCGTGTTCGAAGGCAGTACGCTGGTCTCGATGGTGCAAGCAATGCTCGTCTCGAAATATCCGGCGCGCACCACCCGGTCACTCGCTTCCGCCTGTGACTTCATCGCCCCGTACGCCGTCGACGACGACGCCACCCACTGACTCAGTCGGCCTTGCTCAACGCCTGCAATGCCATGCGAATCACCGCCGCGGGCGACTGAGCGTCCCGCCCGACTCCCT
>PMBV01000033.1 GCA_003153055.1 Myxococcales bacterium | reverse complement strand
AGGGCGCTCGCTCCTCCTGCCACGCGGTGTCGTACGTACCTGCGTACCGACTTCGAGGCTCCCAGGCCGGCGCAACGAAGCCCAGACCTGCAGGGGTTGGTCTATCCTTCCAGGAGTTCAGAGGCGAGTCGGGAAGCTCGAAGTTCGGCAGCGGCTGCCCCTCCATCTCCTCCAGCGTTCGACGCCCAGGGAAGCCTCTCCCCAGCGGGTTGCGAGACTCGACTGAAGTCGGTCCAGCGATGACTTCATCCCGCCCCCCAAAGGCCCGCTCCCAACCCAATGGAAGACTGACGACCGGGAGTGGAGTGGTGGCAGTCAATCCGTGCACGCCTCGCCTCCACACCCTCTCGCCAAAGACACCCAGCCGCTTCTCGAGCTTCCCGACGCGCATCCGCGCTTCGAAGCGAGACACGGGCCTGCCCCCCGGCGCATGGGCGGAGCCAAGCAGGGCGACGTCGCTCGCGGGCTTGGCGATGTGCGCTTCATTGGGGTACTTGAGGCTCGACCTTGCTGGCTCCCCCACGTATTCGTCGGAGAGCGCCACCGGCCGCTGCTTCTCCGCGACGCGGATGCCGTCAACGCCAAAATCGAAAGTCGCCTTGGCCACGACGAAGAGGGTGTCCACCCCGCCGGCGTCAGGGAAGACAAAGAAGGCTGCCTCGAAGGGGGTGCTATTCTTGAGTTGCAGCATCGCAGCCTCACCTCAACAATTCGCCGAATGGGGCCGGAGACATGGACATGAGCGACTCCGGGGCCGACGCCAGTGCGCGTTGCTGATTTCGGACCCACCCCCTGGTTTCGAGGCGAAAGCGGCCCGAAGTTCGAATGGACGCCTCCAGCGCGAGCACATGGCGGCGCCGCATTGGACCACGGACGAGCGCATCAACGAGCACCTCAGGGCTCCAAGGCCTGCCCCCTATGTACCGACGCCCCGACTCGAAGCGCGCCCGGTTCGCGCCCCACCATTGCTCGACGGCATCGGGGTCGGGCACAGGGAGCTCCACGAGCCACATCTCTTCCGGGTCGTCGTCAGGTCCAGGAGCATCACCGTCGGACTCGTCCCTGGCCGGCTGGCAGAAGGTGCCTTCGAGCTTGAGGCCGGTGACGGCGGCAATGGCCTCGCCGGCCAACCGCGACACCGCCGAGTCTCGCAAGAAGGGGAGACAGAGGTCGACCGCTTGAGGGAGGCCGGAAAACCCAAGGGCGTAGATCGCCGCGGCCCGTTCCAGTTCATCGTCGAGGACGCCAGCGAGGCGCTCGACGTCCTTCGGGTCAGCACTCATGGCGATGGCGAAGAAGGGCAAGTCGGAGCGCAGGCTTCTGCTGTCGACTGCCTGCTGTGCCAGCACCCATGCGTCCCGCTGTCCCCCAAGGAGTCCGGCTTCAATGGCTGCATCACGTAGGCCCAGGTCCGTGGAAGCCAGGCCACGCTGAACCCACTTCGAAGCATCGCTCCCCGAGAAGCGCGCGACGCGGAGCGCGGCCGCGGCCACCACTGGCGTCTCGTCCGCCAGGAAGGGCTCGAGCCAGCCTCCAGCAGGCGTCTGGCGGAAGGCCTGGATTCCGAGCGCCCATGCACGGTGCAATGCCGTGGACGAGGAGAGCAATGGCCCCAGTGCCGGAGCCACTTCCCGAGGGCCCAGGCACAAGGCGCGAAAGCAGGGCTCCGCTGTCGGCGACCCAAGCAGCCGCTCCACGAGCCGCTCGACTCCAGGCCCCCCCGTTCGCAAGATGGCGTGGGCAGCTGCGAGGGCCCGGTGGACGTCCTGCCCATCAAGTGCGGGCTCAAGGAGACGAGGGAGTGCCTCCGGACAGGCCTCTGCGAGGCCGTCCAGGTGCGAGAGAAGCCGCTCCTCCCCGTGTGCAGCCCGTCGAAGAGCCAGCAGGGGAGAGTTGAGTCCGTCCTCCCAACGCCGCACGAGGTACTCGGCCTCGTCAAGGTGCTCCTCGACGACGGGCCACAGCGTCTCTCTCATCTCAATTCACCTTCACGCCGCCGCCCTTGATGCGGTTGAGGCCACGGGCGTGCGACTCAATCTCCACGCCCCGAATGATGACTTTGCCGTTGGCTCGCAAGATGATGGTCGCCTCCCCGCACTGGAGCACCACCTCTTCGTGTCCCCTGATGACGACGCGCTTCCCGTCGACCTCCGCGACATCGGGCAGACTCGCCGATGGTGTGGCGCCCAACGACTTCGACTGCGACTTCAGCGGGATGACCCGCCCCGTCCCTCGCTCCCTCTTCATCTCAGCTCTCCCTTCCTTGACAGTACTTTCCTGGTGCTCTCTCGCCCCTGTGGGCAGAGGCGTCTATGCGCCCCTTGTCCCGCTCATCCGTAGCCGAAGGCGCTATACGCCTTGTCTTCCGACCCAACGAGGTGGGCAAGGACCCGTAGGAGGAGCCCTCCTGCGCCGTACGAGTTCTTGCTCTGGCCTGGGTATGGTTCCGCGTCAGCGAGACTCGCTCCGTGGTCCCACAGGCACAGGCTTGGCTCACCCAGCGAGTTTGGCCTGCCGCTGTCGCTGACAATCCAGTTTTGCCCGGCGTCGCAGAAGCTCTCGAACCTCGCAATCGTCTCCTCGCCCTCCTCGTCTTCGTGCGGATCGTATCCCCCGCCGGGGAAGAACAGAGAGATGCCGCCGGCGTCGGGCTCGCCAAGAACGACAGTACCGTGGGTTCGCAGCAGCACCGCCTCCGAGCCGGCGCCTCTGGCCTTCGCTGGCGGACCGAAGAGGGCGTGGACCTCTGCGCTCTCGGGGTCATCCTCGTCCTCGTCGTCACCCCGAAAGACAAGCCTCAACGAATTCTTGGCAACCGTGCATTTGACGAGGCGGTCCATCAGGAAGGAGAACACGCGTTCGCAGTCTGAGGTGAGCAGCCACGGGCGGAAGTGCTCAGCCAGGAGCGGCTTCTGCTTTTCTGAGGATTTGGCCTTGGTGATCGCCGCGAGGAAGCGCGTGTGGTCACCGGCCGGTGACGCCCCTTTCGTGTCATGGCCGAGGCGGATCCCCTTCTTCAAAAAGTACGCGCGCAGCTCCCTCGCGGCGGAGTTCGACCGCCTGATGAAGCTCGACGCAGCCTT
>PMBV01000048.1 GCA_003153055.1 Myxococcales bacterium | reverse complement strand
AGCACCGAGGAGAGGAGCCGGTCCGGCGCGGCCCGCTGGAGGGCGGGCAGCTTCCGCTCGTCGTCGCCGGTGAGGAGCCGGAAGCCCACTCGCTTGCCGGCGTCGTGGAGCCGCGTCTCGAAGCGGTTGCCGGCGACGAAGGTGGCACGGCTCGTCTCACTGAGGGGGCGCACGGGGAGCTTGGTGAGGTCCAGCTCCCAGTCGATGCGCGCGCGACAGGCGTCGTTCCGGCAGCCGACGCCGAAGGCGTACTCGGGGCCGTACGTCAGGGCGCGGATTCTCAAGAGCGCGAAGAACCTGTCCCCCTGGAGCACCTTGCCCCAGTCGAGCTTGGCGCCCTCTCCGAGCGTGTACGGGCCGGGGTCGAGGGTCTCCTCCCAGCAGGCGGCGAGGAGCTCCTCGACTTGGCCGCCGCTCCTGGCCAGCTTGCGGTCCGCGAGGACGCGCTCTTCTCGTACCTTCATGCCGCGGATGCGGCCCTGACTGCATCGGCGTCCGCCTTCCCCACGGCACGTCGCAGCCGGGCGGCAAGCAAGGCGGCGGCCCGGTCGAAGCCTTCGGGCGAGCCAAGGTCCAGGGCCTTGGTGACTGGTAGCCGGAGGAAGCCCTCGAGCACCTGGTCCGCCGCCTGCCCGGCCTCGTGCAGCAGGAGGAGGCGCTCAGCTGTGGGCGGCAGACACATGGTGGCCTTCCCCGTCGAGCCAGGTGTCGAACTCCTCCCTGGGCACCTTCACGTGCTCCACGTCGAGGTAGCGGCGAGCCAGCTCCAGGCGCCCATCCGCCAGGCGCTCCTCCTCGGCCCGGAGGTCCTCTCGCAGGGCGATGAGGTGCTTGGCGCTGGGGAGGAGTGACTCCGCCCCAGGCTGCTTTGGGCTGGGGGCCGACCCCTGGTTCTGCAAGCCGGCCAGGGTGAGGGTGATGGGCCGCTTGGTCCAGTCGTCGCCGATTTTGCGGAACTCCTTGTTGAAGATGTCGCCGGCCAAGACGCGCCCCTCCTCAGGAGTCAGCACTCCGACTCGGACGAGCCGCTCCACCATCGCCGTCATCCGCTCCGGGTCCCTCGTCACCGGCGTCTGGGAGCGGAACTTCCAGAAGCGCACCCCCATGTCCGCCAGCACCTTCCTATTCATCAGGAAGTCGAACTCGTCGCGCTCCGGCTGGAACACCTGGTCCTCGGCGAAGCGCAAGGCACTCTCCGCCGTGGCCCGGTTGAAGTCCTTGCTCTCCCCTCGGAGGAGGCGGGGCAGGCGGAAGGAGCTGCCCACCTTGTCGATGTTGCGCTCATCGTAGAGTTGGAAGAGGGCATCCTGTTGCTGGGCCTCCGTCAGGGGGCGGAGCTCGATTTTCGCGCGCCCGCCGTCACCGGTGCCGGAGCCATCGGCCTCGAGGATGAGGATTTTGTGAAAGTTGGCCTTCCCCTTGAGGTTCTCCTCGATGAATCGCTCGATGCGCGGCACCGAGGCGTCCGAAAGTCTCCCGCCCGAGACGAGGAGGGCCAACGGGGGCACGCTCTTGTTCTCGAAGTAGAGGTAGTTGACCTCCTCCATCTGCCTCGAGCCCAGCACCGACAGCATGGTGCCCACCCAGCGCGGCACACCGTAGGGCGAGCGCGGGGAGTGGATGGCGAAGTGGAGCAACTCCGTCGCCGGCCCGTCGTCGGGCTCCGCCGCACGGAGGGAGGCCAAGTCCGGGTAGACGCGCCCAGTGGAGCGAGAGACGGCCCGCGGGTCCCCGAAGGACTTGAAGAAGGCGCGCTCGGCCCCCTGAATCTGCACATACCGCCGGAGCCGACGGCGGGAGCTGACCGTGTCGAAGCTGACGCTGGAAACACGCACCCGCTCGCGGAGCTCGACGGGCTGCCGGTCCAGCGGCAGGAGGCGCACGCTGTACGAGGGGACGTAGACGAAGCGGGCCAGGTCCCCCTTGCCGTCGCGGAGCACCTCCCAGAAGGCGTTGCCCGTCACCTCCAAGTCCTGCCGGGTGCGGCGGCGGAGGTCCACGAAGGAGTGGTCGAAGCAGGCGAAGTCGAAGAAGGACTCGAGGCGGGCCTTCTCGACACGGGCCAGCTGGCGGAGCTCGGCGAGCCGCGCCGTCACCTCGTCGCCCGTTGGCGCCATGGCCGTGCCCTCGGGCAGGGTGCCCGCGTCTCGGGCGGCGAGGCGCTCCAGCATCAGGGCGTCGGAGACCTTGTCCCGGGCGTCCTCGGCCTCGAAGTCGATGGCCGGCTCGAAGCGGTACCCGAAGCCGTCGATGTTGGTGGCGTAGGCGTCGACGTTCTGCCGCAGCGAGTTGGAGTGCTCTACGAGGACGCAGAGCGACTCCGGCTCGTACGGTGGAAGGAGGGCACCGGCCGCGGTGAAGGCCGTCGTGGCCTCCTCGCCCCCGGGGCGGCTGGAGGGGTCTTGCACGCGAGCGCCCACCACCACGGCCTTCAGGATGGTCTGCAGTCGCTCTTCGGGGGTGGGGTGTGCTTCGGGCGCCGTCATGAGACTCCTCGGACGGGGCAAAGCCCGCGAGGTGGGGGCGAGGGGACGCTTCGCGTGCGGCGGATCGAGCCGGCCGCGCCCATTCGAGTCAACCCATTGATTCAGCTACACTTCGACAGAGTGTCAGAGACAAGACCTACAGTTGCCCACATGAGCCCTCCAGTCACTGTTGTGGATGCTGATGAGCCTCGAAACCTCCGAGGCATGTTGGAGCGCGTCTTGATGGGGAGTGCCGCTGCCGATGACGTCGCGCGCCTCACTGAGGGGAGCCTTCGGTGTGCCCAGAAGGCGAAGGGGTGGGCTGCGCGCCGGCCGTGTCCTGCGTGTGGAGGTTTCGTACCCGCCGCGCTCCTCGTTCCCCACGTCCTCGCGTGCGAAGCAGTGAAGCCGGTGGGCATCGCGACTCGGTGCGACGCCGAAGTCGAGGTGGCGTTGCTCGATGGCCGGTGCGAGCCCCCCGGAGTAGACGAAGTGCCGGCCCGCCCACCGAATCCCGCTGCCCGCCTCGTGGATGCGCTCCCCTTCGAGGGCGCGATGCGGGGCATCATGGAGTCCGTCCTCGAGACGCTGGTGGGGCACGTCACGCCGAAGGAGCTCCGCACCCCGGTGGTGGTGTCCTTCGGCGAGCTATCCGAGCCCGACGAATTGGTGACGGCCCAGCGGGCGGCCTCGGCGACGAAGGAGGGGGCGAGCTCCATCCTCCAGGCCGTGACGTACGCGTGCGAATGGGCTGTCAGCAGCTCGAAGTCGGAGTGTCCGTGGTGCCATGCAGCGGTGGCCGCGGGGAAGCTTGCTGAGCACCTCGTCGGGTGCGGGAGCCACCCGGAGGCACTTCGGGGCCGACTCGTGTCCCGGTGGCTCGAAGCCCATGTCGGGAGACAGCCGCTCCCGGTGGCAGGCATCGTCGCGTCGCTCCAGGCCAGTCGGGTGGCCTTGGGCCGACTCATCCGCGTCTGCGCATGGTTCGAGAGCGAATTCGGCTGGGACGGGGAGCAGGCTTACATCGAGGCTTGGGCCGAGGAGGACTTCGCTGCCGCGTGTGCGCGAGCCAGCGCCGCCATCACTCCGAGCGCTCCCGAGCCGAGTGCCGAGGACTCCGTCACGCAGGGCTACGCCGCGGAACTTGACCGAGTCAGGCGAGCCGTCGCCGCACTCGTCGGTGCAAACCACTCCTTCGTTCAGCGCTTCCGTGACTCCGACTTGGGCAAGGCGACCATTCGGACGGAGCTCGAGGATGAGTGGAAACGCGCTCGAGCCCGGGCGGCGGAGTCCCTCGGTCGCTTCCGGTGACTCACCCGATGACGCGCACGCCGATTTCGCCCGTCCTCGGCTTGTCGGGCTGCCGCTCCCGCTGACAGGCCAGCGCCACCGCCCAGAACTTGTCGGCGTGGCCTCGGGCATTCCGTTCCGCGTCGAAGGACACCTTCCCCGAGGGCAGCACCCGTCGCTTGATGGCGTGGATCTGCCCGACCAGCTCCCGGTGACGAGGCATGGTCACGTCCCGGCGCTGGAGCAGAATCTTGAAGTCCGTCGCCCAGCGCTCCTTCGCCTCGTTGGTGAAATTCTCTCCCACCACCTGGGGGTAGTCGCGCTCGAGGTTCTCGGCGAGGTTCATCCCGATGCCGCTCCTGTCGATGGAGAGCCTCGCCACGGGGAGCGTCTCGAGCAGCCGCCGGAGCTCGGCCTCCTGTTCCGCGAAAGGCGCCCCCTCGAAGCTCTTCAGCATCCGGCAGGTGAAGCGCCCTTCGACCTCCTCGAAGACGGCCAGCTCCGACCTGTCTCTGGTGCGGCCGACGTCGAAGCCCGCGACGATGCGGCCCACCGGGGCGCGCACACTGGTGGGCTCGTCGTACAGGACAAGCTCGTCGTTGGTGCAAGGAAGGATGAGCTCGTAGGGAAAATAGCTGTAGGACTCGTCTTTAAACTCATTTTCAAATTCCTGCTGGAAGTCATCGAGAGGAAGCGAGTCAAACTGCTCGATGAGAGTCTGCTTGCCAAACCTCGCGACGCGCTCCTCCGTGGGCATGTGTGCTGCCTCGGCCGCCGCGCGCCTGACGTCGTGAGTAAAGAAGGAGCACAGCCACCAAGGCACCTCCTGACGGGAGTGGTGCGGGTACTTGCGCAGCTCCTCTCTGGCAATTTCCCAGAAGACGCCTCGACGCCCCAACGGGGTGCTGGCCCCGGAGAGCTGGCCATTGGAACGCAGGATGAGCGCCGTCGAGCCAGTGTAGACTTCCCTGTCATTGACGAG
>PMBV01000008.1 GCA_003153055.1 Myxococcales bacterium | reverse complement strand
GGCAGCTACGACGAGAAGGTGAGCGGTACCGTCGAGGCGAGCCCAACCCAGGCACTCATCGCGCAGCTGAAGGCGCTGCCCAGGGAGGCGGTCGACAAGTTCCTCCAGAGGTTCGGCATCCAGCGCATCAAGGACTTGCCCGCCGAGCAGATGGAGAAGGCCAGCGCCTTCGTCGCGCAGCTGCAGGCGGAGGCGGACGCGGCCACGTCCCTCTCGGGCCCGGCTGACCCTTTCCAATGACTGCCCGAGGCGAGGAGCCCCCCAATGAATGACTACCTCCATCAGGTTCTTGGTGACGGCGGGCTCTTCGCCTCACACTTCGCCGGCTACGAAATGCGCGAGGGCCAGGTGGCGCTCGCCCGCATGGTTGACCAAGCCATGCGCGGTGAGCGCCACGCTCTGGGCGAAGCTGGGTGCGGCGTCGGAAAAAGTTTCGCGTACTCTATTCCCGCTGTCTGGCACGCCCACCACCAGAAGAAGCGCGTCGTCATCGTGACGGCGAACATCGCCCTGCAAGAGCAGCTGTATATGAAGGACCTCCCCACGCTCGCGAAGGTCCTGCCCTGGCCCTTCACCTTCTCACTCCTGAAGGGCCGGGCGAACTACCTCTGCAAGGCCCGCCTCTCGGACCCAAGCACCGGAATCCGACTGGGTGCCCTCGGCGACGTCGGCCACCGGCAGCAAGCCAAGGACGTGCTGGCCTGGGCGAAGCACAGCCAAGGAGGAGACACCTCGGAGCTCCCCTTCATCCCCGCGCCAGCCGTCTGGTCCTGTGTCTCCGTCGGCGCCGATGACTGTGGCGGGAACGAATGCACATCCCGCGAGGAGTGCTTCTTTGAGAAGGCGAAGGCCCGGGCCATCGACGCCGACATCATCGTCACCAACTACCACCTCCTCTTCGCCCACCTCGCCCTGCGCAAGGAGACAGGGCAGGACTTGGTGCTGCCACCCTTCGACACCCTCATCCTCGACGAGGCCCATGAGGCCGCCGACATCGCCCGGGGCTTCTTCGGTTTCAGCCTCTCGGAATTCACCTTCTCGAGGCTCGCCCGGGCCGCAGGCGACTTGGACGACAAGCACCTCGCCGCAGGGCTCCGCGAGGACTCCTACTGGCTCTTCGTCAAGCTGGCCCAGCTGGCCAAGCTCCCCCAGCATCGGCGACGGCTGAAGCTGCCGGGCTTCACCGCACACGAGGCGATGCAGCGAACGCTGTCCGCCTTCGCCAACGTCGGCATCAAGAAGGCCGGCATGGACTCACTCGACTTGAAGACGCGCACCACGGCGCGCAACTCGGCCAGGGCCGCCACCACCGCCGGCACCCGTCTCGAGGAGGCGCTCCTCCAGAAGGACGCCGACAAGGTGTACTGGCTGGAGCTCGACGCAAAGGGCCGGGCCCGACTCTGCGCCAAGCCCATCGACGTGAGTGCCCTCCTTCGAGAGGAGCTCTTCGGCCGGTGCGCCTCGGTGTGTCTGGTGTCGGCCACCCTCACCACCTCGGGCACCTTCGACTTCGTCCGCCGGGAGTTGGGCGTGCCCGAGGACGCCCTCGAAGTCATTGCGGAGACGCCCTTCGACTTCAAGTCCCAGTCTCTCCTGGTGGTGCCCGAGGGCCTGCCGAGCCCCAAGGAGCCCGGCTTCGTGGACGCCGCGGGCCAGGCCTTCCAAGAGGTGGTGGAGGCCTGCGACGGCCGCACGCTGGGCCTCTTCACCTCGTACCGGGGAATGAATGCCGTCTACGACAAGGTGGCCGGCGGCCGTCACCGAGTGCTGAGACAAGGGGAGCTCCCCCGTGCGGAGCTCGTCCGCATCTTCAAGGAGGACATCGGCTCCGTGTTGCTGGGCACCGAGAGCTTCTGGACGGGCATCGATGTTCCAGGGGAGGCCCTCACCGCCGTCGTCATCGACAAGCT
The DNA here is from genome assembly GCA_003153055.1 of Myxococcales bacterium. Next base: position 11,349 of record PMBV01000008.1, on the reverse strand, counting down.
GCCGTTTCCTTCCCCGGAGGACCCCCTCATCGACGCCCTCTGCGAGAAGGACAAGCACGCCTTCGACAAGCACCTGGTGCCCCGGGCCATCATCGCCCTGCGCCAGGGCGTCGGCCGCCTCATTCGCTCCCAGGGTGACATCGGCGTCGTCGTCATCCTCGACAAGCGCATCGCCGAGAGCCGCTACGGGCGGAAGTTCCTCAGGAGTCTCCCGCCGATGCTCTCCTCCAGGCGCATCCAAAGCATCCCTCGCTTCCTCGATGCCGCTGGGCGAGTCGCCTCCCGCGTCACCACCTCGCCCCCCGTCGTCGCTCGCGACGATGAGCCTGCGCCGCCGGACTGTCAACCCCAGCCACCCCCGCGGCAGGCGTCGGTCGAGCCCCTCGCCAAGGTGCCGCGAGGGGGCGAGCCTTCGAGTCGGGTGGGGGCAGGAATGAAGGGGGGCGAACGATGAGCCAGGACTTCAAGTCCTTCACCGAGGAAGTCCGCTCTGGCTCCGACATCGTCACGGTTATTGGCCGCGACGTGCAGCTGCGCCAGGCTGGCAACTCCTTCAAGGGACTCTCCCCGTTCCACCCAGAGAAGACTCCGTCCTTCATTGTCTGGCCTGACAAGCAGAGGTGGCACGACTACTCGAATGGTGGCGACCTCGGCGGCGACGTCTTCGACTACATCCAACGGCGAGACCATTGCGGTTTCAAGGAGGCCGTCTTCACTCTGGCGGAATTGAGTGGCATCCGGCGACCCAACCAGGACAACGCGTCATGGAGCCGCGAGCTGGCGTCGATGGTGGAGCGGCGCGAGGTGCAGCGGTTCCTCACCGCGGCCGCCGCCCACTACCATCGCGTCCTGCCCACCAAAATCCGAAAGGAGTACTACCACCAGCAGTACGGCTTCACCGACGAGACAATCAACAGCCTCCAGCTGGGTTGGGCCGACGGACACCTCTTCCAGCTCTTCACCGAGGCGCAAGGAGTCAGCCGAGAGCTTGCGCTGAAGACGGGCCTCTTCATCAAAACGAAGGGCGGCCGGGTCGAGGACTTCTTTCGCGAGCGGCTGGTATTCCCTTACTGGCGCGGGGGAAGCGTCGTCTACTTCATCGGCAGAGTCACCAAGTACACCAGCAACAATGAATGGGAGCAGGCGAAGTACAAGAAGCTCCTCACGCACTCGGAGCGGCACAGCTACGTCTCGCCCACCATCGGCAATGAGTACTTCTACAACGAGGACGCGGCGCGGGGGGCCGAGGAGCTGCTCATCACCGAGGGCGTCACCGACTGCATCAGTGCACGCCAGGCGGGCGTGGCCTGCATCTCGCCCGTGACGACGCGCTTCCGCAAGCAGGATGTCCCGAAGCTGCTTCAAATCACCCGACAGGCCAAGCGCGTCATCGTTTGCAACGACTCCGAGGTGAATGGCGCCGGAGAGGCTGGCGCACGAGAGACGGCCGCGGGGCTCTGGGTCGAGGGGCGCAACGTCCGGATGGCCCTCATCCCCAGGCCCGAGGGCGTCGACAAGGTGGACGTGAATGAGCTGGTGAAAGCCAAGGGCGCCGAGGCCCTTCGGGCCGTACTGGGGGCGGCCAAGACGTACCCCGAGTACCTGCTTGACTGCATCCCCAAGGAGACGCCCCCGGGGGAGCTCGAGCGACTGCTTGTCCCGGTGCTGGAGTCGATTTCGCGCAGCACCCCCATCGTCGCCGACGCGGTACTCGACACCATCACCCGGAGATTCTCGGTGCGAAGGCGGGCCCTCAATGAGATGGTGAAGAAGTTGCGCAGCCCAGAGAAGCCGGTGGTGCCCGCTGTCAACCCGCCCACCACCGGACTCCCTGAGGTGCGAGTCAACTTGCGACAGCTTCGGGAAATCGTCGATGACGCCTGCGCCGCCGTCGTCGCCGCCAACAAAGCCCGCATCTCCCGGAAGGGCGAGGAGCTCTACCTCAAGGTGGATCCACCCCTCGTCGTTCGCCGTCTGGGGCGCCTCGCCTACCTGAGGGCCGAGGAGGGGAGAGCCCCGGAGCTGTCCGAGTTGGGCGACACCGGGATGATGGGACTTCTGACGCGGGACGCCGACTTCGTAAGCGTCGACAAGGAAGATGGGCGACGCCCCGCCTTCCCCCCGCGCGAGGTTGCCCGGCATCTCGTCGAATTCCCGTCGCCCGAGTTGCCGGCCCTCGAGTCCGTCATCATGACTCCCGTCTTCGGCAAGCAAGGCGCCCTCATCGTCGAGCCCGGCTACCACAAGGAAGACAGCCTCTGGCTTCACCCGGACCCGACGCTTCAGGTTTCCGAGGTGCCCTCGACACCGACACCGGACGACGTCGCCAACGCACGGACGCTCTTCCTTGGCGACTTGTTCGCCGACTTCCCCCTTGTCGAAGACGCGGACAAGGCGCACCTGATGGCCGCGCTCCTGCTGCCCTTCGCCCGACGCCTCATCTACGGGAATACCCCCCTCCACGTCGTGGAGGCTCCTTCCATAGGCTCTGGGAAAGGCCTCCTGTGCAACCTCATCAGCATCGTCTGCACTGGCCGAGCCGCCGACGTCAGCACGCTGCCGGGCGACGAGGAGGAGGTACGCAAGACGCTCACCGCGGAGTTGGTGAAGGCCCAGCCCATCATCGTCATCGACAACGCGAAGGAGAATCGAGTCATCGACAGCCAGTCCCTGACGTCCGCTCTGACGACAGGCTCCTGGCGCAGTCGCCTTCTTGGCAAGACGGAAATCATCGTCCTCCCCAACTACGCGCTGTGGATGCTGACAGGCAACAACCCCCGTCTGTCCCCGGAGCTCTGCCGCCGCATCATCCGCATCCGCATGGACCCAAAGAGAGACAGGGCCTGGCAGCGCTCCGACTTCAAGCATGACCCCATCACCCTCTGGGCCAGCGAGAATCGGGGCCGCCTCGTCCATGCCGCCCTTGTACTGGTCCAGGCGTGGATTGCCGCGGGCAAGCCCGTCGGCAAGAAGCGCCTCGGCTCCTTCGAGCACTGGGCCGCCGTGATGGGCGGCGTACTGGAGGTGGCCGGGGTGCCGGGATTCCTGGGCAACCTGGAGAAGATGTACGCCGACGCGGACGCCGAGGGCGAGGCCTGGAGGGAATTCACCAACGCCTGGTGGAACGCCTTCCGAGGCCAGCCGGTCCGCGTCATCGACTTGAATGCCATGTGCGCGAGGCTCGACTTGCTGCTTGCCGTCCGCGGCGAGGGCACCGAGAGGGCGCAGCAGGTGCGTCTCGGCAGGGCGTTGATTGGCGTACGAGAGCGGGCCTATGGCGAGTTCCGCGTTACCCAGCCGGAGGGGAACAAGCACCGCGGGAGGCACTACGCGCTCCAACAACTCGAGTCGCCACCACAGGAGGTGAGGACGCGCCAACCCGAGGTGTCGGAGGCCATTGTGACGAAGCCCCTTACCGGGGCGTCGGAGGCCACCGTGACGAAGCCCACTACCGGGGAGGTCGAGCCATGGGTTTGACGGCTCGAGTGCCACCACCCGCCCTCCGGGATGGCGGCCCGCCAATGGACATCTCGGCGGTGTTCGCCGGCAGCGGAGCACCCAACCTCCGCGCCTCGGCGAGCATCTTCATCGCTTTGGCGCTCGCCTTCACCTGAGGCACGAGCTCCGTGCTACCGGCAGGCCGGTCGCCCAACAGCCGTAGCCCGCGCAGGCTCTCATCGAGCCGGATGTTCCTCGGATGCAACGCGAGCCGGACCGCGCCCGGCCTGCTCGCGGACGTCTGGAGCAGTGCCTTGCGCTCGGCCTCGCTCAACCCCACACGCTTGTCGGCCGTGTCCACCAACGCCCGGCGGAGCTCGCCGAGGTCTTTCTCCTTCTCGGTCAACTGCAACGTCGGCTTGTTGATCCACCCGCCTCGCTCCACGTCCGAATCCCTGTGCCGCGCAGCGGCGAGCACGAGGAGCCGCGCCAGCTTGATGTCGCTGTGCCTGAAGTCCTCGAGCTCCACCCCATTCAAGCGGACCACATGCCCCTCGACCGCGGTCGCAATCTCGAGCCGCACGTCCTCGAAGATGGCCTCCTTCCGCTTGGCTCGCTCCGCCCATGACTCGGGCCACAGAAGTCGGAGGGCTCTCCAGAGGCGCGGCTCCGCCGGGTCCCCCAGGGGGAGCCCGACGACACCGTCGAAGGTCCGAATTTCGGCGCGGGCACGGTCGACCAGCACCGCGACAGCATCCGCGCTGGCGCTGTGACGGAGGTGCAGCACCGCGCCCAGGTGAGCAAACCCCTCCTGCGTCGCGAGCACCACCAGGACCCGCCCGGCCCGGCGAGCCAAGATGCCGACGGGGAGCAGCCCCTCGAGGCCGGGCAGCGCCACCGGCTCGAGCAGTTCGCGCTCGCACGCAGCGGCCACCAATGGCCTCAAGAAGGCCGGGGCATCCAGTGCGTAAACCGCAAGGTCCGTCTTCTTGAGCCGCACCCGCTCGCACTCATTCGGCACGTTGCCGCACACGGCATCGTAGACGCCGTTCCGGAAATGCACGTACCGAGGGCAATAGTCGCCGGTGCCATCGGGACAGGGGTAGCTGGCAGCGATGGCCCCGGTTGGGCGGAGGTAGGGGCGGAGAGCCGTGGCATCAGCGCCGAAGTGCCCCTCCCACTCAATCTGGATGGCCTCACCCCAGGAGCAAGCCTCAACGGCACGCCAGCATCGAAGCAGCGATTCCATCGCGCGCCCCCGTCCCCACCTGCGTGAAACCACGTCGGATGAGCCACCGCTCGACGACGCCTGCATCGGAGTCGCGCGTGTAGCTCGCCACGTTCCTCGGGTGGATGGTGACGGCCCGCGGCGTCCTGGCGTCGGAGAACCTCACCATGAAGGTGGCTCTCATGATGCGCCCCTGGGGTAACCCCCTCTTCCTCAGCCGCAGCAACTCGAAGACGTCCCTGGCCCGGAGCCTCTCAGCAGACCCGAGGGTGTCCCCCTGACGCACCTCCACCTCCGTCAAGGTGACGTGCTCGATGCCCTCGACGTCGGCGCAGATGAGCGAGTCCTCGCCCGCCGCGGAGAGCGGCTCCAGGGTGTACTTCGCCGCCTTTGGAAACCTGGCCCTGTCCTCGAAGAGCAGCTCCCCGAAGAGCTCCCTGTAGAGGGCAACCAGCCGCTTCCGGCCATGCCCCTCGACGCTGATGGCGAGCTCGCCTTGGCTCTCCTTGTACCTGAGGACGTCACACCGCTTGGGGTGCAAGTCCACCACCGACAGGGAGCCATCGCCCTCGAGCGCGCCCTCTCGCCGACGGGCATCGCCTCGGCGCACGAGGAACCAAACGCCGTCCGCCCTCTCGAAGAGGAGCACGCTGCACCCTCGGCCTCGATTCATCCCATCGAGACGGGCTCCAAGCTCCTCCTCGAAGGCCCTGAGCCTCTCCAGACTCGGCGCACGGTAGGCCGCGGCGGCGCCGGCCCGAGCCTTGAAGTAGTCGACGACAATCCGGCGCCGAGAGAGGAAGGACTCCGCGTGCTGCTCCTCGAGCAGGTGAGGTGCGGTCAGCCGCACCAGGAGCGCGACGTCCGCTGGCGTCGACTCCACCCCCGCCTCCAACTTGAGGCCCGCACGCCGGGCTGCCTCCAGGAGGGCATCCATCGCATCGGGTGTGGACATCTCGGCGACGAAGCACAAGTCCTCGAAGAGGCCGGCCGGGATGCCGCCCCTTGGAGCCATGAGGACTCGACAGATGGCGCGGTAGTCGGAGTTTCTCCCCCTGAATCGACCGACGTCGAAGCCCTGGGCGGAGAAGTACTCCCGGTACCGGACAAGCAACCCCAGGAGGAGCTGCGGATGCACAGATTGAAGCGACTCAGCACTTGAGAATTGTCGAAGCGAAAAGGTACGCATGGCTCTCGCCCCCAAGCGACAGGCCGACGCCCATGAGAAGGCGTTCAGCCCTGCGCCGAGAGAGCTGTGTTGTTGTGTGAGGTTGAATTGAAACTACAGGAAAAGCATCAGGGACAGCGGTATTCCGGACAATAGAGGGGCATCATGAATGCCCCACTGCGCCCAACAAACACCGGGACTGCATTCTTCCGGGCCGACGTCGACGCGCGTGGAGGCCCCACCTGACGAGGCAGGACCGAGGAGCCGTGCCCCGACCTCGCCCTCGACCCATCCAGCCCGCGTCCATCGAATCCTCGCCTCGCCACATGCCGCCATCTCCGTCTTGCACACCGGCCCGAACCACAGCGGGCGGCTCAATAGTCCGGTCAGAGTGGCCACATCAAGAAAAAGTCGACGTATCTGCCCAAGAACACAGAGCGTAATGCACGTGCAAGACGTCGTGATGCACTGTGATGCACCCGTAAGCACCTCGTGTGACAACCCAAACACCGCCATGGCGGCCAATAGGCTGCCGTTCCAGAGGAGACTTCCGCGGCACTTCTTGCGTCCCATCAGCGTGAGAGCGCTCCTCGCGGACGGCGCAGGGTGAGCCGGGAATTCCGCATCGTCGGTGTCCCACTTCGGCTTCGTGGATCGCGTTTACCCCGCACCATGGACACAGCTGTCACATTCTCACAGAACAAGAATCCAGCCCCTCTCGGAGTCGCCGAGCGCCGGGCCGACATGCGCCGCCGCAAGGCCGAGGCCGCCGACGTCCTCGCCGAGACCCTCCTCGCCATGTGGCTCGCCGAGGGCAGCACCCAACGCCAGGCCCAGGGCCAGAAGGCCGGAGGAGGCACTCGTGGGTGACTTCCATCGAGTGCATGCGCCATCTGCTTCTCACCTTGTCTTTGCCGCGAGACAGAGCCCACATGCTCCGACGCCCAGGCAAGACGCCCAGGGCCAAGGAGACACCACCATGCCCACCCCCACCAACAACCTCGCCCGGGCCCGAAGCAACAGGGCGCAGGTGGAGAGCCTCCCAGCCCAGCTGGCGGAGCTCGACACCATGAATGTCACCCAGCTGACTGAGAAGTACCGGCAGCTCTACGGGGAGCCGACCCGCACTCGAAACAAGCCCTACCTTAAGAAACGTCTCACCTGGCGCCTCCAGGAGCTGGCCCATGGTGGCCTTTCCCAGACGGCCATCGAGCGCATCACTCAACTGGGCGGAGGGCTCCCGGAGCGCTGGCGCATCCGTCACGCCGAGACGAGGGAGCAGGCGAAAGAGGCCGAGCCTGTCGCCCAGGTGGTGCAGCACGTGGAGCCACGGGACTCCCGCATCCCCCCGGTGGGCACCATCCTCCGCAGGGCCTTCGGTGGGGAGGAGCACGACGTCACCGTCTGCCCCACGGGCTTCGAGTACAGGGGGGCCCACTACAAGACGCTCTCCGCCATCGCCAAGCACATCGCCGGGACGCCTTGGAATGGGTTTTCATTCTTTGGCATCAACAAGCGAGATGGTGAGCCCCAATGAGTCGACGCACGCCCACGGCCAGTCCGATGCCCCAGGTGAAGCGGTGCGCCATCTACACCCGGAAGTCGACGACGGCGGGGTTGGAGCAGGCCTTCAACTCCCTCGACGCCCAGTACGAAGCCTGCCTGGCGTACATCCAGCGGCAGCTCGGCTGGAGCCTCATCGAGGAGCGCTACGACGACGGGGGCTTCACCGGGGCCAACATTGAGCGCCCGGCATTCACCCGGCTCCTTGCCGACGTCGACGCACGCAAGGTGGACATCATCGTCGTGTACAAGGTGGACCGGCTCTCTCGCTCCCTGTTGGACTTCGTCAAGGTACTGGAGCGCCTCAACACCGCGGGCGCCTCCTTCGTGGCCGTCACCCAGAACTTCTCGACTGCCGATGCCATGGGTCGGTTGACGATGAATATGTTGATGTCCTTTGCTGAATTTGAGCGAAGCATGATTGCGGAACGCACCCGGGACAAAATCGCCGCCTCCCGGCGCAAGGGCATGTGGACGGGTGGCCCGGTGCCCTTCGGGTACACGAAAGAGGAGAAGAAGCTGGTTGTCAATGAAGTCGAGGCACACACCGTCCGGGAAGCCTTCAGCCTCATCCTCGTGCACCGGCAGGTGGCCACCGTGGCCCGGCTCCTCACCAAGCAGGGACTCTTACCCAGGGAGCCGAAGCGCCCCTCGAAGTTGGGCCAGCGGTGGAGCAAGGATGCCGTCGGACGGATGCTTCGGAGTCCCCTGTACGCGGGGTACATGGTGCTGGGCGACGAGGTGCACCAGGGGCAGCACCCGGCCCTGGTGGCCGAGTCCACCTTCCGGGAGGTGGAGGCCCTGCTTGATGGGGCCGGGCGCAAGCAGCTGCACACCGGGACGAATCCCGACTACCTGCTCCGGGGGTTGCTGAGGTGCGGGCACTGCGGGCAGCCCATGTGCCCTGGCTCCACGAAGAAGGGGCCCAAATGCTGGCGGTACTATAGGTGCACCACGAGGGACAAGCTGGGCCCCACGGCGTGCCCGACGAAGGCGCTGCCCGCCAAGGCCATCGAGGACTTCGTGGTGCAGCGCATCTCCAAGGCGACGGAGGACGGGACCCTGGCTGCCGCGGTGGCCGACTCTTTGGACAGGCGCATCGCGGCCAAGAGGCAGGCGGTGGAGGCCATGTTGAAGCAGCTGCCCTCCCGGGTGGCCAGCGCCTCGGCCGCCGTCTCGAAGCTGACGGAGGAGCTCTCCAGGCTGGAGGGCCGGGCCAGGGAGATGGCAGAGGAGAAGCTGGTGGCTGAGAGCGACAAGCTGGTGACGTCGGAGCGGCTCCTGGCCCAGGCGGAGCTGGACAGGAAGCAGCTCGCCCGGGCCGCTGACGAAGCCCAGTGGATGGCCGGGGCACTCAGGGACTTCGGCCGGGTGTGGAAGTGGATGACGCCGGAGAATCGGCTGCGGCTGATGCGGGCCTTGGTGGCCCAGGTGCGGGTGGCCGAGGCGACGGGTGAGGTGGAGGTGGAGCTCATCAACTTCGCCATCGAGGCCGGGGCACAGGAGGCCGCATGAGTGCCGGCGCAGAGGGGCTGGTGGCCGAGGGAATGGTCGACCGGCACGTCATCAAGGGGACGCTGTTTCGGAGGCGGGGCGCCCGGGTCACCTTCACGGAGGAGCCACCGGCGCCCGAGGAGCCGCGGGAGCCAACCCGGCGCCCGGCGAAGGTGGCCCAGATGCTGGCGCTCGCCCATCACCTGCAGGTGGCCATCGACAAGGGCATCGTCGCGGACAGGGCCTCGGTGGCGCGCAGCCTGGGCTTCACGCGGGCGCGGGTGACTCAGCTGTTGGACTTGCTGCTGCTGGCGCCCGACATCCAGGAGCGGGTGCTGGGGCTTGAGGCGGTCGACGGGGTGGAGCCCGTCGGTGAGCGAGCGCTGAGGGACGTGGCGCACGCGGGCACCTGGGTGGAGCAGAGGGCGGAATTCCACACCACCCTGCAGGGCTGAACTTCCCGCCGCCGGAAGGCTGCGGAACCTCGCGGCTATTCCAGGCGCCTGGAAAGACATCGAAAACAGAGACTCTTTGCCTTGCTAGCCGCGCGAACCAGAGCGTGTATGTCCCTTGCGACGGGCGACCAACCGCCCTGCAGAACACGAGGACGACGATGCAGACCATGAGCCAGAACACGCAGTCGACGAAGACGGTGAGCCAGGGCCAGAGCCGCTACGGGACCGCCGAGCCGCAGGTCGAAATCCAGCTCCCGAAGGGCACGAGCCATCGCCTGGTGAGCGCCGCGCTCCACAAGCTCGCCGCCGACGTAGAGCTGGCCACGCCCGAGCGGGAGCGCTGGCTCGTCCAGACCGAGAGCTTCAACGACGCCCGCGGCCGCGTGTACCTCGAGCTGGTCGACGCGACGCCGGCCGAGGTCGAGCGCGGGATGGCGATCCTCAAGACGCTGGTGGGGTGAGCGAGCTCGGCGCAGGGTCGCGGAACCAGTCGCGATGCACGCCGCGCATCACACGGAACCCGAGCCTCTTTGCCTTGCCAGTGGCGCGAACCGGAGCGTGTATGGCCATCGCAACGGGCGACGAGCCCTGCAGAACACGAGGACGACAATGAAGACCACCACCGCGTTCCGAGCCTTCGAAGCCGCGCGCGCAAACCGCGCCAACGACGCCAAGAACCTTATGGTGAAGTCGGTGAACAAGGACGGGTCGATCAGCCGGATCGCGCCCACCAAGCGCTCCTGGCAGCTCGACGCATTCCCTGCCGCCCACGCGAACGAGGTCGCTGAGCCACGACAGCGGGTACGGACCCTCGCGCAGCACCTGCTCCGTGAGGCGATGGCCTCAGGGCTCGATCCTGAAGATGCCTCAGCGGCGGCAGCTCTGGCGACCTGGTCGCTCCTCGATCGTCTTCACATCACTCGCCAACGACATTGAGGACCGCGATGAAGCCCTACGACTACAGCGGCGGCGGCCACAGCAACATCGAGAGCATCTTCAAGTGGCGCGCGTTCTTCGGGACGCGGCGCGAGCCGACCATCCGCGCGTGCCCAACCACGAAGCGCGTGCGGCGCGCCGCGCACCGACGCGCGCGCCAGGTCGCGAGGAAGCAGTGCGAGGGGGGCGGACGATGAGCCGCGCACACTCAGAAGCAACCCACCGTCGATGAGTTCCTCGCGGCCATCGCCGAGAAGAAGCTCGGCATCGACACCCTCGAGACCCGCAAGAGCTACTGGACCCAAGTCCCCGCGTGCGCCACGTCCCTCAGCGCCCGCACGCATGCAAGCTCGAAGAGCTCGAGCTCGACGTAAAGGGCGCCACCTACCGGGAGCCGGGGCACGCCGCTCGCCGCCAAGAAGCCCCGCACCGAACTCCCGCTGCGGATGTAGGCGACCGGCCTCCGTCGGCAGTGCGCCCGAAGACCGCGGAACCTCGCGACTATTCCAGGCACCTGAAAGAGCATCGGAAACCGAGCCTCTTTGTCTTGCTAGCCGCCCGAACCGGAGTGTGTATGTGTCACACAACGGGCAACGAGCCCTGCGGAACGCGAGGAAAACAATGAAGAGCCAGACCACCACCCGCCGCCCCCTGGAAGCCACCAACATGTCCCGACCAAGGACGATTCAGATTCACCTCCCCAACGGTGACCCACGCGGCATTCGGGTCGGTGAAACCAACCCCAGCATCGTGCAGGTCATCGAGGTGCCGCGGTCCTTGCTCGCGGACTTCCTGGCAATGAGTCAGTCGAGCCACACCGGCCTCTACTTCCTCCTCGGCGAAGATGAGTCAGCCACTCCATCGGTCTACATCGGCCGGGCCTACGACGTCGGGGCGAGCCTCTCCACTCACCACAGCAAGACCGACGCATGGAACCGAGCCATGGTGGTCTTTTCACTCACCGACAACCTCACGCCGGTCCATACGCAGCTTCTCGAATGGATGAGCATCCAGGAGGCGGAGAAGGCCGGGCGGCACACGGTGGAGAACGAAACCCCTCGCTGGAA
>PMBV01000038.1 GCA_003153055.1 Myxococcales bacterium | reverse complement strand
CCAACACCGCCGATGGAATCGGTCTTCAGTGGAGCCCGGTGTCTGGTCAATGGTACCACCTCGCCTTCACCTACGAGAGTTCGACGCGCCACCAGCGTCTGTACGTCGACGCACAGCTGGTTGCCGAGGGCACAGCGCCTTCGCAGCCTCAGTATGACAGTCACCCGTTCTACATCGGTGTTGACCTGAACTACGGGGCGGCCCAGGGGTTCTTCTTTGGGACCATCGACGAGGTCCGCATTTGGACTTCGGTTCGCGCCACGGAACAGATCGGAGGCGACCTCCGTTCGTGCACTCCGGGGTCTTTCGTCGGCTTGGCGGCCTACTTCCCCATGGACGAGGGTGTCGGTCAGGAGGCGGGCGACGTCAGCGGCAACGGGAACGCGGCCCAGCTCGGGGCGAGCGACGCCGGAGAGAGCTCGGACCCGACGTGGATCACCTCGACAGTCCCGTTCTGACACTCCGGCCCAGTGCGACCGCTGGGCGTGCGCGTCGTCGGCTCGCCTGACGCCCGACGACGAGCCTGGTGGTCCGCCAGACGTAAGAGGATCTCAAGAGGGTTGCGGTAGGGTAGCGTCCACCGAGCAGGTTTGTCTCTTCCTCAGGAGGGAAGACATGTCCCGGCGCCCCTCGGTCGTGCTCTCGGTTGCCGCACTGCTCTCGGTGTTCGCCGGCTGCCGCACCGATGTCGTGCTCGAAGCCGAAGGATTCGTCGCATCGACGTTTGGCGGGAGCGGCAACCCGGGGGAGATTCGAATCGAGGCGAAGTCGAACGCCTCCGACGGCAAAGCGGTCCACCTGGGCCCCGACAGTGATGCGTTGAATGAAGGCATCGGCGATTCGCTCGCGTTCGAGGTGGTCATTCCTTCCACGATGAAAGGCATGACCGGGGCGGCGGAGATTCGGTATTCGGACGACGTCGGCGGCAACGACATCGCGCTCTTCCTGGACGGTCGAAGGAAGGGCAGCTTCTCGACGCAGACCACCGGCGGGTGGGACGCCTTCGCGTACACCTGCCAGCGCGTCGATCTCGGCGAGCTCACCGCTGCCCAGCACAGCCTCGAGGTGCGAATGATACGAGGTGGAAGCTACGGATCGATCCTCGATCTCCTCCACATCACGAGCGCGCGGCCATCGCACGAGAGCGACGATGCCGCCGCCTACGCCTTCTTGAAGAGCCTCGTCGAGCCGGCGACGGGTCTCGTCAGGAGCACGGAGTGCGCGGAATGGACGACGATCTACAAGAACGCGCTCGCCGCGATGGCCTTCATTCACGAAGGCGATCTCTCGCTCGCGGAGCACGTCTTCGGCTTCTTCGACGCACAGTACGAACCCACCGCGTTCCAGGGGCTCCCCAAGACCTGGAGCGTGCTCACCGGGCGACCCGCCGCTCCCGCCGATTACTGGGAGGGAGACAATGCCTTTCTGCTCATAGCGCTCGAGTACTATCGACAGGCGACCGGCTCGCTCGGCCCCCATGCCGCGCTGGCACACGGGCTCGTGCGGTAGCTCGCGGAGGCGGCCGATGCAAGTGACGCGACGATGATCCCCGAGGGCGTCATCGACGTGCTCGCTGCGCTCGAGCCGTTCGAGGCCGAGCTCCCCGCCGACACGCCTGATGTCTTGCTCAAGCTGCACAGCGCGTTCGAGCGTCGTGCCGACTTCAAACACACCGGTGACCACGTCGAGCGGGCGGTGCTCACGCTCGGCGATGTGACTGGGCTTGGCGAAGTGTCGAGCTTCGAGCGACTCGACACGTGGCAGCACGATGAAGAGCCCCCCGTGCGGGCGCTCTCGGCCTTCACCTCGGAGCGCTTCATCAACGTCGAGATCTCCGCCCAGCTTCTCCTCGCGTGGAGTCTCTGGCGATCATCGTCGACCACCGATCTCTCGTATCTCGACGGAGAGCTCCGAAAGCTCTGGCTGACGGGAAGTCGGGAGCCATCGGCCCGGGGTCTCCCGTACCTGACTCGCCAACCGAAGGAGGAGGAGCCCGACCCGGTCTGGTACGACTTCCCCATGCTGGACCCGACGGCCTACTTTCTCTTCTATCGATGGGGGTTCAACCCCATGGCCCCCGGCGCCACCAGCCTGGCCCTCGACTACGACTTCCAGGAATGCGAGACCGACTACGCGCAGACGGGCAACGGAACCGTGGAGGGACATCCGGACGCGATCGGGGACCAGACGCTGCCAATCGGGAGCGAGCCCAACGAGGTCACCTTCCCGATGCACCTCCACCGCGCCTACGCGGCCGGGAAGGTGCGCGTCCGGTACTCCGACGACGTGCCTGGAAACGTCATCGACGTGCACGTCGACGGCACCTACCGGGGCACCTTCACGACGGGCGCGACCGGTGGCTGGAATACGTTCGCTTGGAGCCCTGATATCGCGCTGGGTGCCATCGCAGCCGGAGCACACTCGGTGAAGCTCGTGAGTACCGGCGGCACGTACGGCGCGAACCTCGACGTGCTCCGCGATGATGCCGACAGCGAAGGCCGCCGATCGGCCCAAGGGTGGGCCCGCTCCGGTCGCAGCGTCCGCCAGACCTGCAGACTCCGCACGGTGACCCTGTGCGAGGTGCTCGCG
>PMBV01000120.1 GCA_003153055.1 Myxococcales bacterium | reverse complement strand
TTCCACGCGAACACCGGCACGCCGGCCTTGGCGATGGCCGCCGCCGCGTTGTCCTGCGTCGAGAAGATGTTGCAGCTCGTCCAGGTCACCTCGGCACCGAGCGACACCAGGGTCTCGATGAGTACCGCGGTCTCGATGGTCATGTGGAGGCATCCGGCGACACGGGCCCCCTTCAGCGGGTTCTTCCCCGCGTACTGCGCCCTCAACGCCATGAGGCCGGGCATCTCCTTCTCGGCGATGGCGATCTCCTTCCGGCCCCACTCGGCGAGGCTGAGGTCGGCGACCTTGTAGGCAGGGAACGTCTTCTGTTCATTCATCGGTGACTCCTTGTGGCGAGTGCGGTCGGCGCGGCCTTCACGCCTTCCAGGGAAACGACTACTGCGTGGGAGACTTCGGCTTCTGGGCGACCCAGGCGTGCCAGGTGAGACGGGCGTCCGGGCCTTGTGGGTGAAAGGCGGGGCTCACCGGTACGTCGGCCACGAAGGTGAGCTCGGCGGCGGCGAAGAATCGACGGACTTCATCGACCGGAAAGCCGAGCCAGACGTCTCCTGACTCGGTGCGCAGGCGATCATCGTCGTGCGCGAGGTAATCCAACACAACCAAGAAGCCCGTGCGCTTGAGCAGCCGAGCAAAGGCCTGCACCGCCTGGGCGGGTCGAGAGACATGGTGCAACGCGCGGCCGGCGAACACCAGGTCCGCCCCTCCGGCACCGTCGACCCGCTGCACCAACGCCGCGTCGTCATAGGTGCCAGGGAACAACGACACGTGGTGAAACCCCCGCGCCGCCACTCGCTCCGCCACCCGGGCCAACTGGGCGGGACTTCGATCCACCGCGATGACTCGCTGGTACAACGGCGCCAACACATCGAGCGACAGCCCGTCACCCGTGCCGACGTCCACCGCCAACTGCCGCCCCGACAACAGCGGGCCCAACGCCGCCAGGTGCCCCAGGTGCTCCGGCGAGGCCGGCACCGACGCGGGCGGCCCCACAGGCGCCTCGAAGTGCGTGCGTCCGTGCTCCTCCCGCGCCGCCACCACCCCCGGCACCCGCGCCAGGCTCCCGTCGACCAGGCACAGCCGGCGACCTTCCGCGACCGCCTCGGCCAGCACGGCGTCGGCCTGCACGTCCACCGACGCTCGCAGAAAGAGCCGGGTGCCGTCGCGGCGCGACTCCAGCAACCCCGCCTCCCGCAGCGGCGCCACCTTCCGGCTCACCTGCGACTGACTGTCCTTCAGCACCGAGGCCAGCTCCGAGACCGACAGCTCCTCCTCGGCACACAGCGCCAGCACCTGCAGCCGCCCCGCCTCCGAGAGGAGCCGAAACTGCTCGACCCTCGTCAGCGATGGCTCGATGGAGCGTTTGAGCTGCACGAAGCGTTCTATAATTCATCCATGCGCATTGATGCAACAAGTCGCGATCCTGCCATGTAACATATCAATTTAACGAGAGTCTCCACAGAAGGCGAGAAGGCGGCGGGGGAGCAAGAGGGATTGTAGAGTGGCCCAATGGGGACCATCGCGGTGGACGAGAAGACGAAGCAGGAGTTGGGGCGGTACGGCTTCGACGAGGCGGCGCTGGAGGCCTTCGCCCGTCGGGTGAGGGAGGCGGTGTCTTCCAACGCGGTGAAGGGGACCCTGGTGCCTCCGGCGCCTGAAGACGTGACGCCCCTCGCGCCACTGGGGAGCGCCGAACGGCGACGGCTCAGAGAGAAAGGGCTCGAGTCAGTGGCCCGGGGAGAGGTGGGCGTGGTGGTGCTCGCCGGTGGCATGGCGACGCGCTTCGGAGGCGTGGTGAAGGCGGTGGTTCCCGCGCTGGACTCGCTGAGCTTCCTCGAATGCAAGTGGCAAGACATCTCGCTCTTGGCGAAGGTGGGGCGCGGGGTGAAGACGTTGGTCATGAGCAGCTACGCCACCCACGAGGCCATCGTGGCCCACGCCACCGAGCGGCTGGGGCCCGGGGCCATCGAGGTCTTCCCCCAATTCGTCTCGCTGCGGTTGTCTCCAGACGGGAGTCTGTTTCGAGACGATGAGGGCGCGCCATCGCCCTATGCCACGGGCCACGGGGACCTCTCCTTCGCGCTCCGGCGCAGCGGCCAGCTCGCCCGGTTCCGCGCAGCCGGGGGAAAGCTGCTGATGATGTCCAACGTCGACAACCTCGGCGCCACGGTCGACCCGGCCATCGTGGGCTTCCACTTGGAGCGGGGGGCGTCCCTCACCGCCGAGGTGGTGCGCAAGGAGCCCGGCGACAAAGGCGGCGCCCCGGCCCGGCTCGACGGTCGCCCGCAAATCATCGAGGGCTTCCGGTTCCCCAAGGGCTTCGACCAGGACTCCATTCCGGTGTTCAACACCAACACCTTCGTCCTCGACGCGGCGGCCATCGATCGCGACTTCGAGCTGCCCTACTACCGGGTGGAAAAGACCGTCGACGGGAGACCGGCCATTCAGTTCGAGCGTCTGGTGGGAGAGCTCACCGCCTTCTTGCCCACGGCCTTCGTGGAGGTCGAGCGCGAGGGCGCCGACGGCCGCTTCCTGCCCGCGAAGGATCCCGACGAGCTCCTCCGCCGGGTGAGCAGCATTCGCCAGGTGGTGGGTTCACGGCGCTCGCTCGAGGGCTGAGGCCGTCAGTAGGTGCAGAGGAGAACGGGCCTCCGTGTGAGACGAGCGCTTGACCGTGGTATGTCTCCCATGTGACGACCACCCGCGGAAAGACCGAGATTCGCTCCTTCAAGGTGGAGGAGCTCCTCGACTGGGCCAAGAACGGTCGACTGCGGGTTCCCAATTTTCAACGCAGGCTCCGCTGGGATGCTCGAAATGTCGTCGAGTTGTTCGATAGCATGTACAACTCGTATCCAATCGGGACGCTGCTGCTCGCCAAGCGCAAGCTCCCACCCGAATCCGTTCGATTCGGCCCAGTCTCGATCGGCCCCAAGCCTGACGCCGAGACGCACTGGATCATCGACGGCCAGCAGCGGCTCACGAGCATTATTGGGACCCTGCTTCATCCTGAACCCGAGCCCCGCCAGGATCAGTATTCGGTGTATTTCGATTTGGAGTCCGAGAGGTTCTTCATTCGTCGAAAGAGAGAGGTCCCAGCCACCTCGATTCCACTGCGCGAGTTACGTGATTCAACCTCCGTTCTTTCATGGCTGAGGCATTGGCCTCTGGCATTGGAACGAGCTGACCTCGAGCCCCGGGTATTCGAGCTCAGCAAGGTCATCCGCGAGTTCACCGTGGCTGCGGCAATCGTAGAAGGCGACGACGTTCTCCTGCGTAGCATCTTCGTACGCACGAACAGGTCTGGCGTCGAGATGGTGGAGGCAGAGGTCTTCGAAGCACTCTATGGGATCAGTCCGGAGCAAAGTGTTGCGGTGGCCGCGGCAAGGCTCTCAAGCGGTTCGATGGGCGAGATTGAGCCGAGCTTCTTGCTCCGCTGCGCGAAGCATGTCGCTGGAACAGACCCCGGCGAGCGACCTGAAGACCTTGGCGACATCGACGCTCACTTCGTGGAACGAGCCGAGACGGCCCTCCAGCGCGTTCTCGTCTTTCTCAGTGACGACTGCGGCCTTCCACACCTCGATCTCGTTCATCAGCGTTTCCCGCTCATTCCACTCACACGATACTTCGCGTTCTTTCCGCACCCCTCCACTCGCGCGCGTCGTCTGCTGCGGCGGTGGGTCTGGCGGGGGCTGCTCAATGAGAGCTTCAATCAGACTGGTTTCGGGCCGGTCCGCGCCTACCAGGAGATCATAGCGGCGGAGCACTCAGAGGAGTCAGTCGCCAAGCAAATGCTCGAAAGGGTTGGTTCGGCCTCGCTCCCCGAGGTCATCTTCCCAGATCGATGGTCATTCAGGTCAAGAGAGGTGAAGCTCCTCGCGGCGATGCTCTTCGACCGTTTGACCGACGACGAGCTCGGATTAGCCCTCAAAGACTTGAACAAGGTGGGTCAGACGGAAGCTGGCCACTTCGAAGGAGGAGGCAAGCAACCAGAAGCCTGGTTGCCCATCAAGCTCGGCAGGAGCAGGCTGTCCTCGTTCGGCTTCGGAGCCCCGGCGCTCCATGCGCTCGACGGCGGAGACGTTTCCGGGGCGCTCACCCTCCGAAGAGTCGAGCTCGAGCAGATGCTCAAATTGTTCTTGAGAGAGCGCTGTGAGTTTGACCAGACCGATCGCGTCTCAATTCGAGAGATGGTGGGGACGGTTTGAGCTCGGCGCTCGTCTGGCTTGGGCACACGAGAGTAGGCATTCTCGAGCGATTCGACGACGACCACATCTTCGCGTTCGACCAAGACTACCTCCGGCTTCCCGAGCGGCCAGTACTGGGTCAGTTCTTTGAAGACCGACTTCCCGAAGCGGTCTCAACCTTCCGCCTCCTGCCTTGGTTTCAGCAGGTCCTCCCTCAAGGTCCTCTGAAGAAGGCGATTGCCTCCGAGGCAGGTTTGGATGAAGACGATGAGCTTGGGTTGCTTGTCTGGCTTGGAGAGGATTTGCCCGGCGCCGTCCGGGTGACCAACCTCGATGGTCAGCCAGGGTATCGCCGCGCGAAGCAGAAGCTCGAGAGTGCGCCGCCGTCTGCTGCCCTCCGCGTTTCCCTCGCAGGCGTCCATTGGAAAGTCGCGCTGTCTACCACAGAGCGGGGCTTCACCCTACCGGTTCGAGGCCGCGAGTCAGCCTGGATCGCGAAGTTTCAGGGCCGAGAATGGCCACGATTGGTGCAGGTCGAGTTCGCAACGATGACCTGGGCACGCTTGAGCGGGCTCGTCGTTCCCGAGGTGCTGACCGAAAGGGCGGAGCGCATCGAGCGCCTTCCGCCGCGCATCCCTGTCGGCGATGGCTTGGTGCTTTTGGTTCCTCGGTTCGACCGTTCACCGGGAGGCCGGATCCACATCGAAGACTTCGCACAGATTCTCGATCGGCCTGATCAGTTCAGCGGCGCATTCGAAGAGATCGCTGTCTTCGTCAAGACGGAGTGCCCGCAAGACCGCGCCGAGCTCATTCGTCGTCTCGCCTTCATGATCGGGTCTGGTAACGGCGACGCACACCTGAAGAATTGGTCAATCTGGTATCTCGACGGCACTCATGGGACACTCGCGCCGGCATACGATCAGGTCGCCACGGTCGCTTTCCCCTCGCTCCCACCCACCCTTGCGCTTCGACTGGCGAACCAGCCCGAGCTCCGTTTCGACACGCTGGGCTTGAGCCACTTCGAGCCTATTTCGCGTGCCCTCGGAATGACGCCCGCGGCCTTCAGTCGCGAGTTCTGTACAGCCCTCCGCGCCGTGATCGACGCCTTCCCTCTCGTAGCTGCGTCCTATTCTTCACAGGAGAGAGACGCGATCGAAGCGCACCTGGGTCGACTCCGAACGCTCGCTCAGTCCGCCTGACGGCGGTGCTCTTGAGCCATCTCTTCGACCGCTGAGCCGGTCAATAGCCGCAGTAGTCCGCGCCGGAGACCTGATGGCACGTGCGCCCGCCACACAGGCTGCTCCGGCTGTTGCAGTCGCACTTGGAGGAGTTGCAGGCCTGGGACAAAGGGCAGTCACTGCCGCTGGAGCAGGTGCACTGCCCGGAGGACGAACCGGCTGAGGCGCAGGTGAAGCCGGTGCCGCACGGGGCGTCGCAGAGGCCGCAGTTGAGCTCATCGCTCGAGAGGTCCTTGCAGCCATCGACCGTGTTGCTGCACCACACGAAGCTCGGCGAGGTGGCGCTGCAGCGCTGGTGGAGGCAGTTGGGGTCGGCCCAGTCGGTGAGCCCATCGCAGTCGTTGTCGACGCCGTCGTAGCAGAGGGTCTCGACCACCTGGGGCGTGCCGGCGTCCGGGGCCAGGCAGGTGCAGATGTTCCTCTGGCAGGTACGGCCCGCACCGCAGCCGAGCCCGGCGCAGGTGGTGTCGGCACAGTCGGTCAACCCATCGCAGTCGTTGTCGATGCCGTCGTTGCAGAGGGTCTCGTTCTGCTGGGCCACGCCGCCGTCGCGGGGCACGCAGGTGCACGACTCGCCGACGCACGTCTTCCCATTGCCTCCGCACGCCTTCAGGTTGCACGAGGACTGAGCACAGTCGATGAGGCCGTCGCAGTCGTCATCGACGCCATTGGTACAGAGCTCCGTGGTGCTGATTCCCCCGTCGTGGACGCACTGGCACTGGCCTGTGAAGCAGATTCGCCCGTTGGTGGCGCCTCCGTCGAGGGAGCAGGCCCGGGCCGCGCAGTTGGTGTCTTTGCAGTCGGTCTGCCCGTTGCAGTCGTTGTCGACGCCGTCGCTGCACGACTCGGTGGCCGGCACCGTCTCGCCCAGGCACGCGCTCCAGGTGGTGCCGCCGTCGAGGCACGTCTGCTGGCCTCGCTGACAGACGCCCTTGCAGGGGCCTCCATCGGCCGGGCAGGCGCTGGGGGGCCCGGTAAAGCAGGCTTGGCCCGCGTCGGGGGTGCAGGCGCAGCCGTCGTCCACCACCCCGTTGCAGTTGTTGTCCAGCGAGTCGCCGCACGTCTCCAGGGCGCTGTAGCCGGCGATGGCGCCGAGGACACACGCCTGAGGCCCGCCACCTTGGCAGACCTGGTCGACGCTGCTGCACACACCCGGCCCGCAGACCGTCGGGAGCGGGTTGTCGTCGACGAGGCCGTTGCAGTCATTATCGATGCCGTCGCAGACCTCGGCGCTGCCCACGTTCATGTTGACGCAGCGCTGGTCCGGGGGAAGCGAGCAGTTCCAGATGCCGGGTTGGCAGGCGCCCACGCCGTTGGTGAAGGGCGCTCCGGTGTAGCAGGCGCGACCGCTCTGACAGGGACAGCCGAGGTCGATGACGCCGTCGCAGTCGTTGTCGCGCCCGTCGCAGTATTCTTGCTGGGGCACGCGGGGGTTGGCGCACGTCTGGGAGAGGCGCCCGTCGACGCACTCCTGCATGCCCGGGCTGCACCCCGCCCCGCCGTCCCACGGGTAGCGGAGCGTGGGAGAGGTCAGCCCGTCGGGGAAGAAGTCGCCCTGGGCGTTGGGGTAGCATGGGCGCCCGGCGTCGCACTCGCAGCCGTCGTCGAGGATGCCGTTGCAGTTGTCGTCGACCAAATCTCCGCACACCTCGGGGCGGTCGCAGGGGCCGCTGGCACCGCCTCCCGAGGGGCCACCGCCACCCCGACCGCCACCCGTTCCACCCAGGCCACCTCCGCCACCCGGGATGTCGACGGAGGCACACACGCCTCCGAGGCACCGGTAGCCGCCAATGCACTGGTCATCCGCGGTGCACGCGTAGGTCTGGCTTCCGAAGCTCGTCGGAGAGGTGGGACACGCGACCAGCGCCCAGCCGAAGAGCGCCAGGAGGAGGACACGGGGGTTTCTGAGCCGGGGACGAATGGTCACGTAGCAAACCTGGAAGCAACGGGACGATCAAGGCACCAGGTTCAGTGGGGTGGAATTCCCAGGGACCCGATGCCCGAACCCCTCCTCTCGGGGGCTTTGATGCGCGACCCAGTTGAACCGCTTTCGAGGTGGCGGTAAGGGGAGCCGTTCGTCCCTCCACAAGCAAGGACTCGCTCACATGCCGAAGGACTACCTGTTTACTTCCGAGTCGGTCACTGAAGGCCACCCGGACAAGATTTGCGATCAAATCTCCGACGGCGTCGTCGACGCGCTGATCGAGAAGGACCCCCAGGCTCGCGTCGCGGTCGAGACGTTGGTGAAGACTGGCTTCGCCATCGTCGCCGGTGAAGTGACGACCAACGCGTGGATCGACATTCCCAAGATCGTCCGCAGCACCATCACGCGCATTGGGTACACCGACTCGGCGATGGGCTTCGACGGCAACACCTGCGGCGTCATGGTGGCCATCGAGGGCCAGTCGCAGGACATCGCNNCAGGGCATGATGTTCGGCTACGCCTGCAACGAGACGGCCGAGCTGATGCCGGCCCCCATCCACTACGCGCACGCGCTGACCCGGAAGCTGGCGGACATTCGCCGCAAGAAGCACGACTGGCTGCGCCCCGACGGCAAGTCGCAGGTCACCGTCGAGTACAAAGACGGCAAGCCGGTGCGCATCGACGCGGTGGTGGTGTCGACCCAGCACGCCGAAGAGGTGGGCAACAAGAAGATCAAGCAGGTCGTGATGGACGAGGTCATCAAGCCCTCGCTGCCGGCGAAGCTGCTCGACAAGAAGACCAAGTACTACATCAACCCCACCGGGCGGTTCGTCATCGGCGGCCCCATGGGCGACTCGGGCGTCACCGGCCGAAAAATCATCGTCGACACCTACGGCGGNNCGTCACGGCGGCGGTGCCTTCTCGGGCAAAGACCCCTCGAAGGTCGACCGTTCGGCGGCGTACATGGGCCGGTACATCGCCAAGAACGTGGTGGCGGCGGGCCTCGCGTCGCGCTGTGAGGTGCAGGTCTCGTACGCCATCGGCGTGGCCGACCCGGTCAGCGTGATGGTCGACACCTTCGGCACCTCGACGGTTGACGAAGAGAAGATTGCCCGGGCAGTGCGGGCCGTCTTCGGCTTGAAGCCCCGGCAGATCACCGAGGACCTCGACCTGCTCCGGCCGATCTACCAGCGCACCGCGGCTTACGGGCACTTCGGCCGCCCGGAGTTCAGCTGGGAGAAGGTCGACAAGAAGGACGCCCTGCGCGACGCGCTGGGGCTCAAGAGCGCCGCCTAGAGGCAGCGGATGGCGAAGTCGGGAGGGAAGAAAGGGAGCTCGCTGGCCCAGTTGGCGGCGAGCCTCGATACGAGGAAGCGCCCCCTACCGCCCGAGCTCCAGGCTTCGGCGGCGGAGGCGCGTGCGCTCCTCAAGCAAGGCAAGGCTCCGGTGGAGGCCGATGTGGTGCCTCGCTCGGCGGCCCTGGTGGCCATGGCGGCGCGGTCCGCCTCGAAGGTCAGCGGCGGCAAAGCCAGCCGGCGAGACGCTCGCCCGCTGCGAGTCCGCTTGGCGGTGGAGCGCCTCGACAAGCCCGTGGAGGTCTCGGTTCCCCCTCAGCAGGTCTCGCTGGGTGGGTTGTTCGTCCGCACCAAGGAGCCGCTCAAGCTGGGGGCCAAGGTGACGGCGACGCTGCTGTTCTCGCCGAAGCGCGAGGCGCGGGTGAAGGGCGAGGTGGTGCGGGTGGAGCACGTGGCGTCGGGTGAGGCGGGGGCGGCGGTGCGCTTCACCGGCTACCTCGATGGGGCTGAGGCGACGTTGATCTCCGAGGTGGTGGCGCCAGCGCTCCGGGAATTCGTGACGGCGCACGCCGAGGCGCAGGGCTTCGAGGCGAGCCCCGAGTATGTCTCCCACACGGTCGATGTGCTGGCGGCCTGGGAGCTGAAGAAGGCGGAGCGTGGGGGAGACGTGTGGGAACTGGCAGACGAGTGAGGCCATGAGCATTCTCGAAGCGGTGGTGTTGGGCATCGTGCAGGGGGTGACGGAGTTCCTCCCGGTGTCGTCGACGGCGCACTTGCGCATCGTGCCCGCGCTGTTGGGCTGGGAGGACCCCGGGGCGGCCTATTCGGCGGTCATTCAGCTCGGCACGGTCGGAGCGGTGCTCCTGTACTTCGCCAAGGACCTGGGGCGCCTCAGCCGAGCCTTCGTGCAGGGGCTGGTGGCGAAGCGCCCGTTTGGTACCGAGGACTCGCGGCTCGCCTGGTTCGTCGGCCTGGGGACGATTCCCATCGGCGTCCTCGGGCTGTTGTTCAAGAAGGCCATCGAGACGTCGCTCCGGTCGCTCTACGTCATCGCGTGCTCGCTCATCGTGCTGGCCCTGGTGCTCTGGGCGGTAGAGCGGCTCGCCTCGCACAAGAGGACCCTGGCCGAGATGACGTTGAAAGACGGGCTCATCATCGGCCTGTGGCAGGCGATGGCGCTCATTCCGGGGAGCTCGCGGTCAGGCACCACGCTGACGGGCGGGTTGTCGCTGGGGTTCAACCGGGCCGACGCGGCGAGGTATTCGTTCCTCCTGTCGATTCCGGCGACGACCCTGGCGGGCATCTTCGAGCTCAAGCACGTGCTCGGGGCCACCGAGCATCCTCCGGTGGTGATGCTGGCGGTGGGGACGGCGGTGTCCTTCGTGTCGGGCATCGGAGCCATCTGGGGGCTGCTGCAGTTTCTCCGGAGCCGGTCGACCCTCGTCTTCGTCGTCTACCGAATCGTGCTGGGGTTGGGGTTGATTGGGTTGCTGCAGGCGGGAGCGTTGGTGCCGTAGGCGGCTTGGAGTAAGCACGCGGCATGGCCGAAGACGTCGAGGTGCTGGTCGCCGCAGTCACGGAACGAATCCTCCGTCGCCTCGAGTCGCCGAGGGAGCAGGTCCCGCCAGGGCCTCGAGTGCCGCCGCGGCTCACCATCGAGGAGGTGAAGACGAGCGCGGAGCTGGCTCCGCTCATCGACCACACGCTGCTGAAGGCCGATGCCACGCCGGGTGAAATCGTCACGCTGTGCGAGGAAGCCAAGACGCACGGCTTTGCCACGGTGTGTGTCAATTCGTCGCACGTGGCCGCTGCGGCTCGGGCCCTTGCCGGGAGCTCGGTGCTCCCCATCGCGGTGGTGGGCTTTCCCCTGGGCGCCGGGCTCTCCCTGGCCAAGGCGTGCGAGGCCCGCGAGGCGGTGCGGCTGGGAGCGAGGGAGATAGACATGGTCCTCAACGTCGGAGCCCTCAAGGCCAAGGACTACGCGCTGGTGCAGCGAGACATCGCCGAGGTGGTTCAGGCCTCGCAGCCCTCGCTGGTGAAGGTGATTCTCGAGACGTCGATGCTCACGCAGGAAGAGAAGGTCATCGCCTGTGCGCTGGCCAAGTCTGCTGGAGCGGCCTACGTGAAGACGTCGACCGGCTTCTCAAGCGCGGGGGCGACGGTGGAGGACGTGGCGCTGATGCGTCGGGTCGTCGGGGAAGACCTGGGGGTCAAGGCGTCGGGGGGCGTGAGGACGACGGACGACGCGATGAAGATGGTAGCGGCGGGGGCGAGCCGCATCGGGGCGTCGGCGTCGGTCGCCATCGTCACGGGGCAGAAGGGCCCGAGTACCCAGTACTGAGCCAGCCCACCGGGGACCCGAGCCCATCGATCGCTCGACTCGGAGCCACGAGCCGGCCCGAACGTGTGGTGACTGCTTGCAGGGAGGGTGGGCGGGGTCGTTGGGGTGAGCCGCTCTGCCCGAGACCACCAGCCCCTCGGCGCAAGGCTGTGGTGCCTCGTCCAGGGACATTGCCATCCATGCCACGCGCCCATCGAGGTGCTGTGGGGGCCGAAGGTCTCCGGGGGCGTCATCCGAGATGACAGATGTGTCATCAGTGATGACACCGCCAGAGCCCACGCCCAGCCACAGAAGGGCCGCCCCAGCAGCGGTCGACACCAAGTGCCGGTGTCTCGAGAACCGCCTCCCTTCGACCTGTTCATGGCGCGGAGGGCTGGACATTTCAGGCACGGGCGATCGCCCAGGCCGGGGGCCAGCCCGTCGCTCTTTTGGCTTCTTGCACCGCCGAAGTCCGCTTCGGTCTTCGGGGACTCAGCGAGTGTGATCGCTCCGGTTGAGGGGCGGGCCTGCCCCATCGGCGAAGTACAGATTGGCCGCCATCGGCTCGCATGTTCAGAACATTGGATGTTCTCAACGTGCGCCTCATTCGAGCCCGCTTCAGGCCGCCAGGCTGAGCGCTGGAGGCCAGGCTGCAAGTGGGCGTCAGCCGCTCCTGGGAGATGCCCGCGGATGGGCTCCTCGGAAGCAGGTCTCGCGCGTTGCCACGGTAGCCTGCCTTCTGGAGCCTGAGGCCCGGCGCGTGGGCGAGGGTCCCCGGCAACGTCACCAATGGTACCATTTGCGGCGTCGCGGCAGATGTAGCCGGTGATCACTCCGATCGAGGATTCCGGCCCGGCCCATCGTCGCGGGACAGAAGGGGCCGAGCACCCAGTCCTGAGCCATCGGATGCAATGGGAGCCGCCGTTCTTCGTGGAGGTACCATGCCTCTCCCAATCGTCGCCGCGGACCTCTCGGTGGTGCCCATCGACGTTCCGCAGCTGGTGGCCGTGTCCATGTCGATGCTTTTCCTGCTGATTCCGGCGGTGGGCCTGACGATTCGGTTCGCGGCGCGTCCGTTGGTCGAGGCGCTCTCGAAGCTGGGCTTCGGCCAGCAGGACGGCAAGCTGAGCACGAGCGAGTTGGAGCGGCTCTCCCGACGAGTGCTCGAGCTGGAGCAGGAGGTCGCCCGGCTCAAGGGCCGCACGGCAGCAGGGCTCGCGGTGGGCCTCGAGGACTCGCTTCCGGTACGCCGAGCCGAGCAGCTTCGGTAGGAGCGGCGAGCGGCGCTTACAGCTGCACCAAGGAAGGAAGGGGCGTGAGCGGGCCGATCGCACGGCAAAGACGACCAGCCCCTCGCGCGCGGTGGGTGTGGCCCCACGTGGAATCATGGCGGCGGAGCTCGCGGAGCAGCAGCGCGCAGACGGCGTCGGAGAGTGGAGGCAGCGCCCGATCGATGCCCATCGTGAAAGACATCTCCTTGGCCGACGCTTGTCCAAGAAGGTGAAGGTGGGCGGCCAGGTGCCCGCTGACACGTACAAGACGGTCGCGGCGGGTCTCGCCCTGCACTTGGGGTAGAACCCCGTGCTGGAGCACAGTACAGCCGTTGGATCGGCGCGCGGCCAACCGCCACCATCTTCATCGCGTCGTCGGTCGTCCTCACGCCCCCCAACGCCTTGACCCCCAGGTCCTCCCCCACGAGCCAACGCATCAGCGCCACGTCTTCACAGGGGTCCCTTCTTCGTCCAATTGGAAACCAGTGGCTTCGATCGAAGGCTCGCGGGGTGATCAGGGCCGCGGGCCACCCGCGTTCCGCAGCCGAGCGCGTTTCACACCCGTCGCCGGGACTCAATGCGCTATGGGGCGGGGCTATGACCCGAGCGCTCTCATTCATCCCTCTCGCACTCAGCCTCGCTGGGTGTGTCGCCGTCCAGCCTGCCACCACTCTGGGCCAGTCTGGCCCATCAGGCACACGGAGAGCCCAGTACGGCTTCGGTGTTGTCGATCTCGGGTACGACCAGGATTACACCCGCTCATCCTACGTCGTCGATCCACGCACACAGGTTTGCCTGCTCGCCCGAAAGGTGGTGGGAACCTCTGAATGGGCTGTGCCCGTGTCTTGCGCAAAGCTGAAGGCGACTGTGCCGGAGGCGGCCGAATTCGTGACGTGGGACACGACATCGGGCGCTCCCTGAGTGACCCCCAGCGGGGCCCCGACGCCGTTCGAGCGGGGAACAGCGATGAGCAGTGCCTCTCGATGCGATCCGCCCGTCGACCGCCCACCCGGCGGAGAAGGAATCCACTGGTGTCCTTGACCAGCAGAGGGCACGAGGCGGAGGGCATTGCCTGAGCCCTGAAGCTCCCGAGTCAGAGTCAACGAGTGCGGTGGTGGAGGCCCGAACGAGCCGCCACGCCCAGCCAGCGTTGAGCCACCCAGGAGACCAACGTAGGCAGAGCGGTCGTCCGGGGCCCCGCGGCCCTNNGGGCGAGGGGTCAGGGGGAGTGGCGGTCGTCCGCCCAGACGAAAGAAAGTCCACTGCGGACATGAGGTGCCTCAGGCTCCCGATGAGGTCGGAGCGCCCGTAGGCCCAGGCACGGACTCACGCACCCCACGCACCCCACGAGGACCGGCCGCAAGACGCGACCTCAGCACCCACCCGCCGTTGATACATCCCCTCCGAGGCCCAAAACCATCCTACCCTGAGCACAATCTCGCCCCAGAGGTCTCACATGCGTTGGGAACAACTGGAAAAGAAATCCATCGCCTGGGCCGCGAGCGACCCTGACCCAAGCACGGCGGCCGAGGTGCGGGCGCTCATCGACTCGAAGAACCTCGCCGAGTTGGAGGACCGCTTCGGCACAGCCCTGGAATTCGGAACGGCTGGGCTCCGGGGCGTCTTGGGCGGAGGGACCAACCGCATGAATCGGGCCGTCGTGCGCCGGACCACCGCGGGCCTGGCGCGCTACCTCAAGTCGCAGGTCCCAGACGTCGTTCATCGTGGCGTGGTGGTCGGCCGTGACGGGCGTCACCTGAGCGAGACCTTCGCCCAGGACGTCGCTGGCGTCTTCGCCGCCGAGGGCATTCCCGCGTGGGTCTTCCCCACCGTCTCACCCACTCCCGTGACGGCCTTCGCGGTGGCTCGCCTCGGAGCCGCCGGCGCCATCATGGTAACGGCAAGCCATAACCCCCCCGAGTACAACGGCTACAAGGTGTATTGGGGAAACGGGGCTCAAATCATCCCTCCCCACGACCTCGGCATCGCCCGCGCCATCGAAGACGTCGGGCCGGCCAATGCGGTGGCTGTGATGAGCGACGCGGAGGCCCGGTCCAAAGCGCTGGTGAGAGACATCCCCGAGACCCTCGAGCGGGCCTACCTCGACGCCATCCTCGCGTTGCGCCCGACCCGGCACGTCGCGGGGCTCTCCATCGTCTACACAGCCATGCACGGTGTCGGTGGCCATTGGGCCCTCGCCGCCCTCGCCGCGGCGGGCTTCGACACGGTGCACGCCGTGCCCCAGCAGCAAGAGCCCAACCCAGACTTCCCCACCGTTCGGTTCCCCAACCCAGAGGAGAAGGGCGCGATGGACCTCTCCAGCGCGCTGGCGAACCAGCTGTCAGCCGATGTCGTGCTGGCGAATGACCCCGACGCCGACCGGCTGGCGGTGATGGCGCGCGACACCACGGGCTCGCTCCAGCTTCTCTCCGGCAATGAAGTCGGCATCCTCCTAGGGCACTACCTGCTGACCCAGACGCACGGGCCCTCACCCCTCGTGCTCAGCACCATCGTCTCTTCTGCGCAGCTCGAGGCCATCGCCCTGGCCCTCGGAGCGGACTACGAGGCGACGCTGACCGGCTTCAAGTGGATCTCCAACCGCGCCATTGAGCGCGAGGCCCAAGGCGCCCGCTTCGTCATGGGCTACGAGGAGGCGCTCGGCTACACCGTGGGCGACGTCGTGCGCGACAAGGACGGCATCAGCGCCGCGCTGGTGGTGGCCGACATGGCTGCCTGGTGCCGCTCTCGAGGCACCACGCTCCTCGGCTACCTCGAGGAAATCCAACGAGCCCACGGCCTCTACCTCGCTCGGCAATTCAACACCACCTTGCCTGGGGCCACCGGCGCCGCCACCATTCAGCAGGTGATGGAGGCCTTCCGAGGCCGCCCACCGTCGTCCTTCGGCGCCTGGGCCATTCGCGCCACCAATGACTACCAAACCCAGCGGCGCTCCGCCGACGGGCACACCTCTCCACTGGGGCTCCCGAAGTCGAACGTTCTGGCGTGGGAGCTCGAGGGCGGCGGCCGCGTCACGCTTCGCCCCTCGGGGACGGAGCCGAAGCTCAAGGTGTACTTCGAGCTCAAAGAGACCATGGGGCCCACCGAGGCGCTCCGAGAGGCTCGTGGCCGCGGCACCCAACGCCTCGGCGAGCTCGAGACCAATTTCCTCACCGAGGCACACCGCCGGGGGCTCCCCACATGATGACGCGCTTCGCTCACTCGATGACCGTGGCTGCGCTGCTCGCCGCGAGCCCGGCCCTCGCCGACGGACAAGCCTGGTCCATCGTCGGCGCTCGAACGGTGGAGACCGGCGCCAACGAGCTCGACCTCTCGGCTGGCTGGCCGGGCATCTCCGCGAGCTACCTCCGCGGCGTGGTACCAGGGGTCAACCTGGGAGCCCGGGTGTCCTTCGCGTACGGCGTGGAGGGCCTCGTTCGCGCCGTGGTCCCCGGCTTCACGATGCAAGCGCTGGTGAAGGTCCGCCTCCTCGACGCCGAGCGCCTCTCACTGGGGCTCGTCTTCGAGCCAGGGCCCTTCTTCCACTTTCCCTCAGCTGCCTTGTCTCGCATCGGCCTCGCGCTGCCCATCGGCCTTCGGGTGGGCATCGCCACCTCGAGCGCGCTCTCGCTCGCGGTGCTCCTCGACGTGCCCATGTGGGTCGAGTTCGGCCCCAGTGGTGGTTTCAACATTCCCATCCTCACCGGCCTTGGCCTGGAGTACTTCGCCACCAGCAACCTGGGGGTCTTCGCCCGCCTCCAGGTCGGCCCCACCATCACGCCATCGGGTCTGGCCGAGCTGACCCTCGACGGAAGGGTCGGCGTGGCGTTTCACTTCTGAGATGGCGCTGCGAACGGCGAGGCTCGTCGCTATGTCCTGCGCGCTGTCTCACTCCTCAGCGCAGCCGAGGCCTCCATGGCACGCACGATGGTTCTCGTCGGGACTCGCAAGGGCGCCTTCTTCTTCACCTCCGAGCCCACGCGCCGGGCCTTCCAGGTCAAAGGGCCGCAGCACTTCGGGCACCTGGTGCACCATCTGCGCCCTGAGCGGCGGCTGAGGTTCGGGTTCCGTCGGCATCTGACCAGGCCCGCGGCGACGTCGTCCCCGTCACCGCGGGCCTGTCATGGCTCCCTGTCGCTCACGGAGTGGCTGGGGGCGCTGCCGGGGTCTCTGGTACCTCTGGAGCTTCCGGTGCAGCGGCCTCGGGCTTCTTCGGCGGCCCGAAGTTCGACATGTAATCGGCCACCGCCTCGAGGTCATGGTCGTTGTAGGCCTTCACCACCTTGACCATCTCTGGGTTGGCGTTCTTCCGGTCGCCATCGCGGATCATCTTGAGCTCGCGCAGCAGGTACTTGAAATGCTGGGCGGCGACCATCGGGTAGAACTTCTCGGCGTCACCCTCGCCCTCGTCGCCGTGGCACTTCACGCAGTTCCCCGAGTAAATCTCCTCGCCTCGGGCCACTGCCTTCCCGGGCCCCTTTCCATTGGTGGCATGAATGGGGAGCGCGTTCAAGTAGACCGCGATGTCGGCAATCTCATAGGCGTTCAACACATGCTCGTCAGCGAACAACTCCATCTTCGGGTTGCTGCGTTTGCCCGAGCGAATGTCGGCGATCTGCTTGATGAGCACCGACTGGTGTTGCCCCGAGAGGCGCGGGTAGGCTCCGCTGGTGCGGCCCGACGCGTCCGCCCGATGACAGCCAGTGCAGGGCTCGAACAGCGCCTGCCCGCGCACCGGGTCTCCTTTGGTGCCCAGCGCGGTCTTCAGCTCTCCTTTGATTTCGTTCCAAGCCGGAGCCTCCGCCAGGGAGACTCCAGGCGACAGCGTCGCCATCAGCAACAGCGCGGGAAGGTTCTTCACGGGACCTCCAGATAGTCCAAGAAATCTATTTCTCATCGAGCCCAGCCAGGTAGTCCGCCACCGATTGGAGCTCTTCTTCGGTCATCCGCTTGGCAGCCACCCTCATGAAGTGGCTGACGTCGTTCGCCCGGTCGCCGGTCGCGAAGCTCTTGAGCTGCTGCGCCACGTACTGAGCATGCTGCCCACCGATGCGAGGATACAAGAGGTGTCCGCTCCCGCTGGCCTTGTGGCAGCCAATACAGGCAGGGAGGCCCGTCTCTTCGTCGCCGTCGACGTAGACGAGCTTGCCGAAGGCCACCGACTGCTTCTGGCCGGTCGGCGTGGGCTTGACCTTCTGTTTGCTGTAATACTGCGCCAGGCTCATCATGTCGTCGACCGACAGGGTGGCCACCACGGGCGCCATGACGTTGCTCTTCCGGCGCCCCGATTGGAAGTCGCGGAGCTGCTTGACAATGTAGTCCTCTTGTTGCCCTGCGATTTTGGGAAACATCGGGATGCCGCTGTTGCCGTCTTGGCCGTGGCAGGCGGCGCAGGTGGCCGACAGCTTGGGCGCTGGCGCAGGGGGCGCGGCCCCGGCGCTCGTGGCGGCCAGCGCGCACGACAGCAAGATGGACGCGACCGCCCCCCGACGAGTCTGGGTGCTTGGGCTGGTGTCTCGAGTGTTCGTGTTCAAGGTACCTCCTCTCGGGTAGCTCTCACAGCTTGAACTGGAAGAGCATGCCGACAACATTGGTGTGATAGTTCTTCGGACCGCCGTCGAGCAGCACGGTCGCCTGGTTCTCCGCGGCGCTCGCGCCTACGGGGAGGTTGGCGTAGTGCCAGTCGCTGATGACGCCTGTCTCGTGAACGTAGAAGAAGTGCAGGGAGACCCGGCGGTGAATCGCGATGAGGGCGTGGGCCGTCACCGTGTGCTGGGTCAACGTCATGTCTGGGAAGCCAGTGCCGGCGACCGCCGCCTGCGCCGCCGTCAGCACGTTGGGGCCGTAGTCGTAGCTCACGTTCGACTTCGAGAACGAGAGCCGGTAGTCGACGCCAAGCTGCACCGGGCCGAAGCTCGACTGAACGTTGACGCCCGCCACGTGGTTCTGGTCTCGAGCCCGCAGGTTCCAGGTCGAGTCGTCCAGCCACACCTGCTGGGCGCATTGGTTGACCGCGTCTTGCACGCTGCTCGGAGCCGAGCCGGCGGCGAAGGTGCAGGTGTTGTTGGCCCCCGCCGCGTTGGTGCCCGAATTGGCGCGCATCGAGCGCGAGCTGGTCTGCCAGGTGTAGAAGGCGCCCATCTGCAGGTGCGTCATCGGCTGGTAGCCCGCCTCGGCGTTGAGGGTGGTCACCTGGTCGCCCTTCGTCCCGTACCTCGAGCTGGGGTAGGTCGCGTCTTTGAACTGGAACGACAGGGCGAGGTCGAGGTCTGTCGTGGGCATCATGTTGACTCGGGCGTTCACGACGTTCTGGTTGCGGTCGGCGAGGTCGTACTTCCTCGAGTCGGCGGCGTACCGCGAGAGGTAGCCCTGCAAGGCGGCGGGGGCGATGGTCCACCCTGCCCCGGTGGCGGCTTGCGAGTACTGGGTGACGATGGTGTTCCAGTCGAGACCAGGGAGCCCGGTGCCGAAGTCACCCACCGGCCAGAAGTCGTAGCTGGTTCCGCGTCGCCAGCCGCCTTCGTAGGAGAGGCGAATGGTGGCCCAGTCGAGCCCCTTGGTGACGTAGCCAACCTTGACCTTGTTCTCCCAGGTTTGCTTCCGCTCGCGGTAGGTGCGGAAGATGTCTTCGTGGTCGCCAGCCAGTGAGAGGCTGCCGATCTTCCCCAGGTCGTAGCCGGCGCTCAGCACGTAGTTCAGCGTCTTGACGTCGCGAGGTGGGTTGACCACGGGGACGTTCGCCGGGTTGTTGGTCGACTGGCCGGTGACACCTGCGTTGCCATTGAAGACACACCCCGCCGGCGCGGTGTACCCGGCAGGCGCGTAGCAGGGCACGCCGATGGCACCAGGGTCTCCACTGCTCCCCGCCACGAGGTCGAAGGACGTGGAGTTGCGGAAGCCACGGCCAAACTGGCCCGTGAGTGGGTTGTAGGCGGTGTAGCCACCGCTGTTGTAGGTGCCGCGGTACCGGAAGTCAGCCTTGAGGTCGAAGGCGTCGACCGGCTTCATCGCCACGCCGGCGTTCAACAGCACCGTGTCGATGCGCTGCTTGGAGCTCGATTGGCTCAACGGATTGCCGTTCACCCCGTTCCAGTTGTTGAGGTCGAGCGTGTTGGTCGCGTACCCGGAGTTGTTGACGCCTCTGATGACAGTCGAGCCCATGGCGGCGGCGATCTGTGCCGACTGGGACTGGTCCATCGGCATCAGCAGCGTGTCGTTCTGCTGCGAGGTGCCCCAGGCTGCGTTGGCGGTCAAGCGGGTCTTGAGGAAGGGCAGCGTGCGACCAAACTCGCCCTTGATGTTGAACGCACCGTTGTTCGGGTAGAGGTCGAAGATGGTCGTCTGGGCTGCGCCGAGGCCGGTGGCCGCCGAGAGCCAAGGCTGGTCGACCGTCAGGGTGCCGATGTTGTTGCGAAAGATGGAGCCTGTCGCACGGATATTGCCCTGCATCACCGGGTCGGCGTAGGTGAGGCCCGCGAGCATGTCGAAGGTCGTGTAGTCGATGGGCTCGGGTATCTCGACGGTGTAGTTGTTCTCGTTCATGCTGAAGGGGCGGGTGCCGTTGCGACGCTCCACCGCGGCCGTGGCGTAGGCCTTCCAGCCCTCGGCCAGCCGCACCTCAGCCGAGAGGCCACCCTTCCGACGCACGAGCCCGAGCTCCTGGGTGCCCGGTACGGTGTTGAGGTAGGAGTTGATGCTCCCGGCGATGGAGTTGGGGCTCACCGGCTGCGGAGCGGCGGCGCCACTCCCGGTCCAGTTGATGCCCGTGGGGGCCGTGGCATTCGAGAAGGTCCTCGTCACCCCATCTGGCGCGGTGTACTGCCAGCAGGGAGCCGTCGCGGAGCACGTCGACGCCGCTCCGAAGTAGTTGGTCTGGCCGGCCGTGAACGAGCCGCTGGTGAGGGGTTTCGCGCCACCGTTCGGGCTGAGGCCTCCGGCCAAGGTCAATTGCCCGGTGCCGGCGCCGTTGTAGAGCGACTTGTACGTGTCGGTGAAGACGTGAGGCGTCTCGTTGTAGAAGAGCTTCACCTTCCAGCCGTTGTACTGACCAAACTGTGCACCGTAGTACTGGTCCGTGTGGTTGGCACCACCGCCGCTCACCTGGAGGTAATTCCCCGTCGGGGCCTTGGTGACTTCGCCCTCGAAGTGGCTGAGGTAGAAGCCGGTGGAGAGGTCGGTGTACTTGCGGAACAGGGCCGCTCGGTCGCCGTCGACATAGACGACACCTGCCGAGGCATTGCCGGTGAACCGCCAGCCCCCGTCCTCGGCGACGCCGTCCTGGTCGGCACGGTCGTAGGGCATTCCGTACATCTGGCCCGTGGGCGAGTGGCGCACGGTGTCGGCGTCTTCCTCGGCGCGAATGCGAGGGATGCCGGAGCGACCGGGTGGGTTGAGGGTGTTGCCAAGGGCGGTGTCGACGCCGGTGGCGCTGTCGGCGCGAGCGGTGCCGGCGACGAGCTGAGCTGCGATGAGGCCAAGACAGGCTGGAAATACCTGGCGGCGGGCACGGGAGAGCATTCCGGATCTCGGGGAGGTAGTGGGCTGAGCCATGTGTGGTGCCGTGCGGTGGTTCAGCGCTGGAAACGAGCGCCGGAAGGGCTGTTACTGCCGTGAATCTGCGAATGACAATTCTGGCACGAGCGGCCGATGGCGCGTCGACCGCCCGCGTTGGGGTTGTCGGCGGTCACCGAGAGGTCGACCATGGCGCCGGCGAGGGCGTTGGCCCCGAAGAGCTGGTGCCCCATGTTGCCCTGGCCGCTGTGGCACTGCTGACACAGCATCGGCCGGGCCTGCACCAAGAGCTTGTCTTGGTTCGACCCGTGGGGGCTGTGGCAGTTCATGCAGTTCTCACGCACGGGCGCGTGCTCCCAGATGAAGGGGCCGCGCTTCTCGGCATGGCAGGTGTAGCAGAGGTCGTTGATGCTGTCGGCCTTGAGCAGCGTCTTGGTCGAGCTGCCGTGGGGGTTGTGGCAGTCTTCACAGGACATCTTGCCTTCGAGGACCGGCATGTGCGACCGCTTGCGGAACTCGGCCCGCTGCTGCTGGTGGCAGGTCAGGCACACCTCGGTGATGCTGGGCTTCTTGAGCAGGCCGGTGGTCGAGAAGCGCTCCATGGGGTTGTGACAGTCGGAGCAGGCGATCTTGTTGACGGCGTGAATGGAGTCTGGCCAATGAATGCGCTGGCCCCCGGAGTGACAGGTGAGGCACTGGGTGTTCTGCACCGCCGTCGGCGTGCCCCACTCGCGAGAGAAGCCGATGATCTTGCTCTTGTCGTGGGTATCCATGGCGTGCAGCGAACCCGGCCCGTGGCAGGCCTCGCACACGGCTTCTTCGGTCAGGTTGTGTGGGTTCTCGCGAAAGGCCTTGGCGTGCTGCGTGTGGCTGAACAGGCCATTCTCGCTGTCGTGACAGTTGGCGCAGGTGGCCTCTCCCACGTATCGAGCTTCGGCGGGCCCAGCGGAGAACTCCGACACCGGCGGAGCGGCCTCGACCGGTGGCGGGGGAGTCTCAGCGACAGGCGTCGGACCTTCTTCTCCCAGCGCCGTGCCGGCCATCAATGCGAGTGCGATCGCCGCCCAGGTCCTGGGCGACACCTTTGACCAAACACCAATCATGTGTGGGAATCCTCGGAGGAAAATGATGGCCGGGCTGCGTGTGTGTCGAACGAAGGTGCTGCGGAGGAACGAGACGGTTGGCTCGAGGTGAGCGAGAAGGGAATGACTCGGCGCGGCGGCTCGTTGAGAACACAACCCAAGAAGAAGGCGTCTCGGGCCTCGAGCGCTCGGGCAACGGTCCATGGACGCACGCCACACACTGACGGCTCATGCGCCGCGGGGGAGGCGGCCTGAATCCGGCGACAGGTCATGCATGGCCCTTGAGCAACAAGGGCGCCACGGGCTCAACGGGGCGAATTGAGTGGCGATCCGCCCCAGGACTTGCACTGGATCAATGCAATTCCAAGAGAAGGCCAGCGAATGTGTCGCATAAATGCGAGTGCGCGTAATGGACGGATTCCACGAGGGAATTCGCCATTGGCGTCAAATGTGCTCAAAGGTCGTCTCGCAAGAGTGCGAAAGTGACCTTCCGCCGGAAAGGCGTCGAGGTTCAGAAGGCTTTGATTCTGAGATCTTTCTTAATAACGCTCACACCAGACTGCCAAATCCCATTCACTCTGGAGCAAATTCGGGTCCACCGTTCGACGCATGGCGGCATGACCGGCAACAACCTTCGGCGCCTTGAGGTGCGAGGGTGGGATCGGTGCCCAGCCATCGAGCGGGCTTGCCAGCCCCTCGACCCGAGGCCGAAGTGAGCACACGTGTTGGGCAACGAGCCTGACGCTGCGCGCCACTCGACCGACCGGCCGAGGCGACCTTCGCGACCGCGACGGAGCCGCCGCCCGCGGGCATCAGCGTGCGCGAAATGTGATGTGATAACGCCCCCAAACGCGCACGCTGGTCCCGAGCTCTTCACCGACTGACGCCCGCCGACTGCCCTTCTCGAGTTGCGCTCCTGATTTGCTTCCACGCAGCTTGAGCCCCGCGGCCGGTCGTCGAGTGGCGCAGAGCCGTAGCCCCTCACGTGCTGGCGCGGCGGCCATCACTCGGCCCGTCCAAGCCAACCGTCGATGCATCTCCCTCGACAGAAAATCGCGAAGGTCCGGGTCCGTCTCCTTGCCAGAACCCTGGTGAAGGGGTCCACTGGGTCTCCGTGAACGAGCGCGACGAGGTGGGGGGAACGCTTCCGAGCGTTCGCCGCGAAGGCGGAGGAGCACAGCCGACGACGCCGGCCGGAGCGGTAGTGGCCTCCGCCACGGAGCGCTTCACCATGCCCGACGGCGTGGTGGACCTGGAGCTCGGCCGTGGCGGCATGGGTCGGGTGCTCCGGCTGAAGGATCCACTCCTCGACCGAGAGGTCGCAGTGAAGGAACTGCTCCCCCAGCACCAGACCGACGCCACGATGGAGGCCCTCTTCTACCGGGAAGCACAGGTGCTGGCCCGCCTCGAGCACCCCGGGGTGGTGCCCGTCTACGAGCTCGGCCGTCGGCCTGACGGGGTCCTCTTCTATGCGATGCGGCGAATCCGCGGCGAGTCGCTGGAGTCGGTGCTCAAGACCTGCGTGACCCTCGAGGAGCGGCTGGCGCTGTTGAGCCATTACTTGCAGGTGGTGCAGACGGTCGGCTTCGCCCACAGCCGCCACGTCGTCCACCGAGACCTCAAGGCCGAGAACGTGATGGTGAGCCGCTTCGGTGAGACGCAAGTCATCGACTGGGGCCTGGCGGTCGTCGATGGCGTCGTCGGCGAGGCGGGCGTGACCGCGGGTACTCCCTCGGCCATGGCCCCCGAGCAGGCCTCGGGCAAGGGGGTGGACGAGCGCAGCGACGTCTTCAGCCTCGGGGTCCTCCTGTACCGGCTCCTCGCGGGGAAGCCGCCGTTCACCGGGGCCACCGTCAGCGACCTGCTCAACGCGGTACAATACCTCGAGGCGCCTCCGATTCGGGAGCTCGAGCCGTTTGCTCCCAGCGAACTGGTGGAGGTCGCCGGGCGGGCGCTCCAGAAGGAACCTTCGGCCCGATACGCCGACGCGGGCGAGATGGGCGACGCGGTGGAGGCGGCGATGCGGGCTCGAACCCCGCCATCCAGAGCGCTCGCGTGGACGAGCCTCGTGCTGGGGCTCTCGCTGGTGGCGGCCCTCGCGTTGACCGGGTGGCTCGTCAAACGGGGCAACGAGGCGATGCGGCAGGCCGCCGTGGCGGTCTCCGAATCCGAGCGGAGCCGAGCCGAGCTGGCCGGGCAGGCCGCGTTGCAGGCGCTGAGGGCGAAAGACGGCCGCGCGGCGATCGGCCTGTCCCACCGGGCCATCGAAGAGCCACTGGCCCGGGGCGTGGCGCTCCTCGCGATGGAGACGGGCATCCCCAGCCGGGCGTGGACCGTCGGCACCGAGGCGGGCTGCTCCAGCTTGGCGGTGGTGGACGCGCTGGTCGCCTGCGGAACCTTGGGAGGAGTGAGCCTCTTCGCCCTTTCTGATGGGCACGCCGAGGGGCGGCTCGACACCGGCCCCATGGGCTGGCAACACGCCGTCGCGGCGCTGCCGTCGCATCAGCTCGCCACCGGTGGAGATGATAGACAGCTCCGGGTCTTCGACGTGACGACGCGGGCTCAGCTCGGCGAGCGGGTGGCCTTCGACGACGGCATCACGGCCTTGGCGAGCGACGGAGCGCAGCTCTGGCTGGGCCTGCGAAACGGCCAGGTCCGCGCCATCGAGGGGCCGCCGTTGCACCAGGCCTCGAAGCCAGTGCGGGCCCTCATCGCGTCGCATGGCGTGGTGGCGTCGAGCGCGGGGGAGACCCTGATG
This sequence comes from Myxococcales bacterium, assembly GCA_003153055.1. Next base: position 2,569 of record PMBV01000120.1, on the reverse strand, counting down.
GTCAGCCGCCCCGAGGGCCTCTCGTCGCTCGATCGTCACGCGGGTGCGCTGGCCTTCCAAGGTGATGGCCTGCTGGTGGGCGTGGAGCACTCGGTGGTGTCGGTCAACGCTCAAGGCACTGGCATCTCGTGGGGCAGCCACCGGTCCGATGTCACCGCGCTCACCGTCAGTGACGACGGACGAGCGGTGTCCGGCAGCGCCGACGGAGAGCTGCGATGGTGGAGCGCAGCGGGTGAGCTCGAGGGCGCGGCGAGCGTCTTCGAAGACCCGGTGCGAGTGCTGGGCCCCTTCCCCGACGGCGTGCTGGTGGTGGTGCGCAACGCCCTCGAGGCGTGGCGGCTTCCCCGGGCCCTGCGCCCCATCTGGGAGGAGCGGCCCACGGCCCTGTCGATGCTCCAAGGTGGCCGACAGGTCGTGGCTGGCTTCGGCGACGGGAAGGTTCGGCGGGCCGGGGTCTCGGGAGGCCCCGTCGAGGCGCTCGAGCTCAGACACCGGGGCGCCGTGCGAGCGTTGATGGAAGTTCCAGGCGAGGAGCAGCCTGCTCGCCTCCGTCTGCTCTCCGGGGGAGAAGACGGGAGGGTGCTGGCTCAGCGTTGGAATGGCGAGGTCGAGACGCTGGCGGAAGAAGCTGCCCCGGTGCGAGCCATCGCCGTCTCGGCAGACGGGAAGCGGGCCGCGTGGGTGACCGAGGACGGAGCACGGGTCCTCCACAGTCTGGAGTTCGGCAAGGAAGTCTCGCGCTCTCGCGGCGCTCGAGGCCGATCGGTCGGCTTCGCAACCAACGGGGCACGCTGGGCGGTGGGGAGCGAGGACAAACGGGTGACGGTGTTCGACAGCCAGACTGGCGAGGAGCTCGCGACGTCGGAGCCTTTCGACGCGGCGGTGACTGCGCTGACCTGGACGTCAGCCGAGACATTCGTGGTGGGCTGCGCTGACGGCGTCGTGGCGGAGTGGAGCGCGAGTGAGCGTCGAGTGACGCGCTCCTGGCGAGGTGGCCATGGGCAGGTCACCGCCCTGAGCACGGCCGGCAACAACCTCGCCGCGGGAGGCGCCGACGGGCAACTCTGGCTGTGGGCTCTGAGCGGACCTGCTCCGTTGGTCCGCATTCCCGCAGACGCTGGTGAGGTGAAGGTGGTGAGCCTGACACAGGGGAGGTTGGTGTTCGCCGGAACGGATCGGCTGATTCACGCGCTCCAGACGCCCTGAGCCCGGTCGATCGGCTCGCTTGGTGCAAGCGCTTGGTTCATGCAGCCAAGGACTCTGTCCGGCACTCCTCCGTGGTCCCGAGTTGCCCGTGGAGCGGAACCGCACCCTCCAGATGGAGGCGAGCGTCACGCCCTCGAGACAGCCCGACCGAGGACCCGCTCGTACACTGTCTGGGTAAGCCGGGCAGTCGTGTCCCATCGGTAGCGCCGGGACACCTCGAGGCCCCGCCCAGCCAGCGCGCCCCGAAACGCCTCATCGGTCAAGACTCGTTGGAGCGCCTGGGCCAGGCCGTCGGCATCGTCGGGGTCCACCTGGAGAGCTCCGTCGCCACACACCTCGGGCAGCGCCCCCGCCGTCGACACGATGGTGGGCACGCCGAGCGCCATGGCCTCCACCGGCGGCAACCCGAAGCCCTCGTACCGCGAGGGGAAGACGAAGACTCCAGCCCGGCGCATGAGTGCGTAGAAGACCGACGCCTCGAGGTAACCCAACAGACGAATATCGAGACCGCGCCCCCTCAGTGCAGACACTCGCTGCTCTACCCCGCGACTGCCGAACCACTGCTGACCCGCCAGCGCCAGGGTGACGGGGGCGCCGCCGTCGTGCAGCTTTTCGCAGGCCGACAGGACCAGCTCGACGTTCTTCCGTGCGTCGAGGGAGCCGGCGTAGAGGACGAAGCGCGGCGGCAGGCCGAGGGCGTCGAGCCACTTCACGGTGATGGCGTCGGGCCGGGCCAGGCGCTCGACGTGCTCCACACCGTGAGCGATGACGGAGAGCCGGTCTTCGCTCACCTCGAAGTGCTCGAGGAGGCTCGCCTTCGTCACCTGGGACACGCAGATGACGTGCTCGGCCACCTTCAGGCTGCGGCTGAGCCAGAGACGAAACTGCCACCGGAAGGGCGCCGAGACGGTGTCGGGCAACAGGAGCGGCACCAGGTCGTGCACCGTCAAGACGAAGGGCACCTGGGGCACACGAACGAGGGGCAGGTTGAAGTTGGAGAGGCCATGCCACAGCGCTGGCGTGCGGTCCGCGAGGAGCCGGGGGAGAACGCCCAGCGTCCACTCGGTTCGCCCCACCTTCCGCCGGGGCAGCTCGCCCGACCGCGGAGCACCCCACCGCTCGATGGGCATCCGCGAGGCCAGCGCGTGGTACAGCTCGTGGGTGTACAGGCCGATGCCGGTGGTGGGCTCGTCCATCAAGGTGGCGTCGAGGGCAACCGGGCGCACCCGGGCCTTCTAGCGCAGAAGGCGACAAGGCGCTCGGCGACAAGGCGCTTGAGGTTGGGCGCTGAGGCACCTCATGTCCGCAGTGGTGTCGTCTTTCGTCCGGGCGGACGGCCCGTGGCGGTAGGGACGGCTCTTTC
>PMBV01000410.1 GCA_003153055.1 Myxococcales bacterium | reverse complement strand
GTGGAGAAGTGGCTCAACGACAACCGCACCACCGGCGAGGCCATCGTGGGCCGCATCGTGCTCGCCGCCCGGGCTCGGGAAGCGTCGCGGGCCGCCAGCCAGGCGGTCAGCCGCAAGTCAGCGGTGAGCCACAAGCTGAACCTCCCTGGGAAGCTGGCCGACTGCAGCTCGACGGACCCCTTCGAGAGCGAGCTGTTCATCGTCGAGGGCGACTCAGCAGGTGGCTCGGCCAAGCAGGGGCGCGATCGCCACACCCAGGCGATTCTCCCCTTGAGGGGCAAGGTGCTCAACGCTGAGCAGGCCTCCACTGACAAGGTGGCGGGCAACAAGGAGCTCCAAGACATCGCCAGCGCGCTGGGCTGCGGCCTGGGCGCCGACGTCGACTTGAGCCGGCTCCGCTACGGGAAGATCTTCTTGCTGATGGACGCCGACAGCGACGGCCAGCACATCTCGACCTTGCTGTTGACGTTCTTCTACCGGCACCTGCGGCCCCTCATCAAAGAGGGCCACGTCTTCATCGCCCAGCCGCCCCTCTACCGGGTGGACATCGGGAAAGAGACCTTCTGGCCCCTCGATGACGAGGAGAAGGACCGAATCATCAAGGGCTACAAGGGCAACGCCAAGCCCACCATCATGCGGTTCAAGGGGCTGGGCGAGATGAGCGCCGACGCCCTCAAGCACACCACCCTCGACCGCAAGAAGCGGGTCGTGCTCAAGGTGACCATCGGCAATGAGCTCGAAACCGATCGCACCATCAACGAGCTGCTCGGCAAGGACGTCTCGGCGCGCTTCAAGTTCATCATGGAGAAGGCCGGCGACGTGAAGGACATCGACGTGTAGGCCTGGTCGCCGTCAGCCTTGGTAGTCTTCGTCTTGCTCGATGCGCGAGAGCACCCAGTCGAACTGCCCGCGGGTGATGGAGGCCTGGCAGTACTCGCAGATGCCGGCCTGGGTCACCTTGAGCGGTGCCCCGCAGCTGGGGCACTTGGCGTCGTCGTCGGCACCCTTGGCCCCCGGTCGTCGGAGGAAGGTCCAGTACTCGGTGAAGTCGCGGTTGGCCTTGGGGTTGCCTCCGACGAGCTTCCCCGTCTTCACGTTCACCGTGGAGTCGCGCATCGACGCGTGCATCCGGCAGGTGAGGACCTCATAGGCCGCGTCGGAGCTCGCCTTGACCAGCTCGATCTCGTGGAGCGTCACCCCGGTGAGCACGTTGCGCAGGCCCTGCTTCTTGTACTCGTCCATCCAGAAGCGGTGGCTCTGGAAGACGCTCTCGGTCTCGTAGGGTCGCAGTGTGTCCCAGGCCTGGTTGGTCCACCCGTTCTGCAGCGCGAAGAAGATGACCTTCGCCCGCTCGAGGAACCGGGCCCGGTCGAAGCCTGCCTGCTCGAGGGCGGCGAGGCCGTCTTCCAGGCCCTCGTCGAAGATGGTGGGGAGGTCGGTGCCGATCTCCTCGACGGTGCCCTCGAGGAGCGGGGGCCGGGTCTCGAGCCTCTGCACCGTGGTGGAGAAGACGGCCCAATCGCTCGCTCCCGGAGCCAGCGAGGCGTCGCAGCTCTGGCAGCGGCCCAGCGAGGAGCGCTCGAACGGCGAGCCACACATCGGGCAGCCCTCTCGCCCCACCGTGTCGGGGGTGCGCGAGGCGACGCCCTTCTTTCGCCTGAAGACCCACCGCTCGTGCACGTAGAGGCTCTGCTCCTTCTGGCCCACGGTGACGGTGAGGCAGGCCTGGAACAGCACGCCGAGCGTGTCGAAGCCCTCGTGTGCTCCCAGCGCCAACAGCTTCTGGCTCCCCACGACGACGCCCCTGACTCGGGTCAGCGTGAAGGTGCCCAGCTTGGGGCCGAGCTGCTCGGCCGGCTGCGAGAACCAGGGCTCCAGAGCCTCGGTGTCACCGCCGCGCGCCGTCTGGGCCCTGACATAGAGGAGCGTCGCCCACTCGAGGAAGACGGGCTCGGAGAACGAGGGATCGATGGCCCGGAGCTCGTCGGCGACCGACTGCGCCGAACGGGTGGGGGCCGGCGGCCCGGCGTCGTCGGACGAAGGCTCGTAGACCGCCTTTTTCCGCATCTCTTTGAGGAAGCCCGAGCCAACGGCGATGACGCACACGACGACGATGAGGAGGACCCAGAGCAGATCGAAGCCGCTGAGCTCGGTCGACCCGCCGGACGACCTGGTGCCGGAGTACGTCGTCGAGCTGTGCTGGCCCCACGAGGAGGAGGACGACGAGCTCGAGTGCGAGGAGGACGAGCCCGACCGCGAGCCAGAGTAGGACTGACCGCCTCCCACCCGCGCCGAGGCCACGAAGGGGAGGGCGATCAGCGCACCGAGAACCACGAGTCTCTTGGTCATGCTTCCACCTGGGGCGCGTTGGCCAGCTCGTCGACGTCGTCGGCGCTCCGGGGGAGGAACGCACCAGCCTCGCTCCCCATTGCTTCGATGGCCTTGGCCAGGGCGTCGACGTCGAAGGCGCGGGCGACCTCGGTGAGGCGGGCCCGCCACTCTTCCCTCAGCTCGTTGGGCACCGCCTTGGCGACGCCGACGTCGTAGAGGAGTCTCGCCTGGCGTTCGCCCAGGGAGAGGAAGAGCAAGATGCCGGTGCGCCCGCTGGTGCGGTAGACGCCGTTGCGTGAGAAGGCGGCGTGGGCCTTCTCGTCGATTGCCGCCTTGATGGTCTTGGCGCTGGCGAACAGCCGAGCCGGGAGAATGAGCGCGACGCCTACCGCGCCGAGCCCCAGGACCGCGACCAGCACCAGGGCAATCAAGGGGTCGAGCTCGATGTTCTCGAGGAAGAGCACGAGGGCCAAGGCGACGAAAGCGCCCAGGCCACCGACGACGGCGGCCGCGCCTCGGGCAGAGAACGAGCGGGCCAAGATGACCAACACCAGCTCGGCCGAGGTGGAGGCCTCGGCGACCTCCACGGCGCGGGTGAGCTGTCGAGATTGTTCCTGGGAGAGCGTCATGAGTGTGCTGGCCTCGTTCGCCGCGGGTACCCTAGCTGAGATTTGGAGGCGGGCCTTGATGGAAGGCTGGGCCGGGCCCCAGGCGCCGCACTGTCCGGTCAAAGGGTTGCGGGTCGTCAGACGATCTCGTGGCATGTCAGTGGATTGGTGCTTGCGCGTCTTCACCACATGTTCCAAAAGGCGGGCCATCACGGGGTGTAGCGCAGTCTGGTAGCGCGTCTGCCTTGGGCGCAGAAGGTCGTCGGTTCGAATCCGGCCACCCCGACAGTCACCAATAGGCGCCCGTAGCTCAGCTGGATAGAGCATCGGCCTTCTAAGCCGAGGGTCGTGGGTTCGAGTCCCGCCGGGCGCGTTACGGGGAGAAGTTGGGCATTGACTTGGGCCCATGGGGTGGTAGCAGGCGCGGCGGTTTTAATTCGGAATATGGCGGCCTTAGCTCAACTGGCTAGAGCGCAGGATTGTGACTCCTGAGGTTACCGGTTCAATCCCGGTAGGTCGCCCACGCATCGCAACGTGGTAAGCGTACGTTGGCTCTGCGCCTATAGCTCAGCTGGATAGAGCATCGGCCTTCGAAGCCGAGGGTCGGGGGTTCGAATCCCTCTGGGCGCACTGGTTCGATTTGGTAAGGGGCACCTGGTGATCCCCTACTTCGAGCTCCCGCAGTTGAATCTCCCGCTGGGCCTCAAGATCGACATCTTCGGAGTCTTGTCGGCGGCCGGCGTGGTGACCGGCGCGGCGCTGGCGGCCCGCGCGGCCAAGCGCTACTGGCCTGGCGACGACGAGCCGCTGAAGGGCGTGGTGACCTGGGCCGTGCTGGTGGGGCTCATCGGCGGTCACTTCATGCACGTCTTCGCGTACCACCCGGAGCTGTTGACCGCCCGCGACCCCTTCCTCATCTTGCGCTTCTGGGAGGGCCTGTCGTCGATGGGCGGAGTGCTGGGGGCCCTCATCGGCATCTTCTGGTACTTCCATCGCATCAAGCAGCCGGTGAGCCCGTTCCTCGACGCCCTGGCGCTGGGCACGGCTCCGGGGTGGGCGGTGGCGCGCATCGGCTGCTTCCTGGTGCATGATCACCCTGGCATTCGCACCACCTTCCCGCTGGCGGTCGACTTCCCCGCCGGCCGCTTCGGTGGGCCTCGTCACGACCTCGGCCTCTACGACTTCTTCGCGCTGGCGGTGCTGGCCCTGGTCCTGTGGACGGTCAAGCGCTGGCGACCGGCCCAGGGGCGCCTGATGGGCATTCTCGCCTTGGGGTACTCGATTCAGCGCTTCTTCACCGACTTCCTGAGAGCGTCCGACTTGGGCTTCGTCGATCGCCGCTATGACGGGTTCACCCCGGCGCAGTTCATCGTGGGCGTGTTGGGTCTGGTCGGAGTGTGGTTGCTGGTTCGCAAAGCCCCACCGGTGACCGAAATTTCAGAGGGGAGCAAAACATCGTAGTTGACAGAACCTGGCAGGCGGACCTATTAGCCGCGCCCGCCAGAACACACCGGGGAGCGTAGCTCAATTGGCAGAGCAATGGACTCTTAATCCATAGGTTGAAGGTTCGATTCCTTCCGCTCTCACACACGTCGAAGGCCGGTAGCTCGAAGGAGTTGCCGGCCTTCGGCTTTTTGGGTGCATTGTCGACCGAAAGGGGCAGGTGGCGTAACTGGTAGCCGCGCCAGACTTAGGATCTGGTTCCCCAAAGGAGTGGGGGTTCGAGTCCCCCCCTGCCCACTGCAACGGTGTAAGGCGTTGACCCCCTTCGGCCCGCGCTCTAAAGCCGATTTCATTCCGCAGTCTCGCCCCGAAGGAAGGACGAATGAAGGTTCAGGTTGAAGAGGTTTCCCCGGTTGAGAAGCGACTGTCCATCGAGGTCGAGCCCGCGTTCGTCGAGAAACAGCTCACCGAAGCCTACGCCACGCTGGCGCGGCAGGTGAAGATGCCCGGCTTCAGGCCCGGGAAGGTCCCCCGTCGCCTGCTCGAGAAGCAGTACCGTGTCGAGGTCGAGGCCGACGTCGTCAAGCGCGTGCAGCTGCTCTCGTTCTACGAGGCGGTCGAGGAGCAGAAGGTCGCGGCAGTGGGTGAGCCTCACTTCACCGGCGGTCGGCTCGAGGCCCAGAAGCCCTACGCCTACACCGCGCGGGTCGAGGTGAAGCCTGTCATCGCGCCGCGGGACTACAAAGGCCTCGCCCTCACCAAGGTGGACCCAGTGGTGAGCGACGAGAAGGTCGCCGAGCAGCTCGAGCGCCTGCGCACCTCGCGAACCACCCTGAGCCCGGTGGCCGACCGAGAGCTCGTCGAGAAGGGCGACATGGTGAAGGTCGACTTCGAGGGCACCATCGACGGCCAGCCCTATCCCGGCAACACCGGAAAGGACGTCACCTTCGAGGTGACTGACGGGCTCCTCACCGAGGGAAACGTGGCTGCCCTCGAGGGTGCCAAGGTCGGCGCTCCCAAGGACATCGACTTCACCTTCCCGGCCGACTACCAGGTCGAGCAGGTCAAGGGGAAGGCCGCCCGTTTCGTGGTGACTCCCAAGGCCATTCAGAAGAAGGAAGTGCCCGCCCTCGACGACGCCCTGGCGGTGGCCCTGGGCCTCGCGAGCCTCGAGGAGCTCAAGACTCGTCTCCGCACCGACCTGGAGCGCGCCAAGAAGCGCGAGGTCGAGACCCAGGAGCGCGAGGACGTTTTCAAGAAGCTGGCCGAGAAGAACGACATCACCGTGCCCAATGCCCTCGTGCAGCGAGGGGTCGACATGATGCTCGACTCGGCGCTCGGTTCGATGGCTCGTTCGGGCATGGACCTGCGTTCGCTCAACCTCGACTGGGAGAAGCTGCGAGACGACCTGCGGCCGCGGGCCGAGGGTGAGGTCAGGGGCCAGCTGTTGCTCGAGGCCATCGCCGACACCGAGAACATTCAGGCCACCGACGAAGACGTGGAGCAGCGGCTGGTCACCCTCGCCGAAGAGGCTGGAGCCCCGGCCGCCAGCGTCCGCAAGCAGTATGCTCAAGAGGAGGCCCGTTCGAACTTGCGGGCCCGGGTTCGAGACGAGAAGGTCTTGAGCTTCTTGAAGGCGAACGCGACGTACGCAGCACCCTAAAGCGCGACAAAGGAATCTCCCATGCCCTACTGGCCTCCAACCATCGTCGAGACGACCCACCGCGGTGAGCGGGTATGGGACCTGTACGCTCGGCTGCTGCGCGATCGCATCATCATGTTGGGCACGGAGATCGACGATGACGTGGCCAACGGCGTGACCGCTCAGCTCCTGTTCCTCGAGTCGGAAGACCCCGACAAGGACATCACGCTGTACGTCAACTCGCCCGGCGGCTCGGTGACCGCGGGCCTGGCCATCTACGACACCATTCAGTACGTCAAGCCGCAGGTGTCCACCATCTGCATCGGCCAGGCGGCGTCGATGGGGGCGGTGCTGCTGGCCGCTGGCGCGAAGGGAAAGCGCTTCGCCCTGCCCAACGCCCGCATCATGATCCACCAGCCCCTCGGCGGCGCCCGGGGCCAGGCTCGGGACATGAAAATTCAGGTGGCCGAGATGGCCCGCCTCGAGCAAGTGCTCTACGAGATCCTCGCCAAGGCCACCGGCCACTCGGTCGATCGAGTGGAGAAAGACTGTGATCGCGACAACTACATGAGCGCGGTCGAGGCCAAGCAGTACGGGCTCATCGACGACGTCTTCGTCCGCAAGTCGACGCCGGCACCGACTCCCGAAAAGAAGTGAAGCGGCGCGGCCAGGGCCCCTCGGGGGCGCTCTGGCGGGCGCTTTGAGCGAAAAGGGCCGCTCCCGATTAAGGTTCCGTCACAGTATGGCGACGAAGAACGTTGGCAGCCGCGATGGTGGAAACCAGACGCTGTGCTGCTCCTTCTGCGGGAAGTCGCAGAAGGAAGTGAAGAAGCT
>PMBV01000242.1 GCA_003153055.1 Myxococcales bacterium | reverse complement strand
GGCGGCGAGGCGGCGGAGGAATTCGAGGGGCTCGAGGATGAGCTCCGTCTGGCCGGACGTGTCCAGCTTGCCTATGAGCGCGGCCTCATCGTCGCGGCGCTGGACTCGTCGAAAGGCAACCAGAGCGAGGCGGCCCGACTCCTCGACATGAGCCGGGCGACACTCCAAGACAAAATTCGCAAGTATGGGTTGAACCACGACCCGGAGCTTGAGCCCGAGGGCTGACCTCGCCAGACGGAGGTGGCGCGCACTTTCTCGTGGCCACCGGCCAGAGACGGCGCTTTGACCTCGCCCATGACCCTCACTCGCCGTGCCGCGGTTCAAGCGATGGCTGCGCTGGGCGCCACCCCCGGAGCCGACGCCGGTGCGCCAGCCCCCGGGCCCACGCCTCGCAACGTCGTGGTGGTCGGCGCCCACCCTGATGACCCCGAGACGGGCGTCGGAGGTACGGCCAAGCGCCTGGCCGACCTGGGCCATCGCGTCACCTTCCTCTACCTCACCAAGGGCGAGGCCGGCATTCCCGGGGTCGCCCCTCTTGTCGCCGGCCGCCGACGAGAAGAGGAGGCCCTCGCCGCCTGCAAGGTGCTCGGCACGACTGCCGTGTTCGCAGGGCAAATCGACGCCGCCACCCACAGCGACGACGCGGCCCGCCAGGACTTTCGCCTGAAGCTCGAGAGCCTCCACCCCGACCTGGTGTTCGCCCACTGGCCGTTGGACATCATGCGCGATCATCGAGTGAGCGCCGAGCTGGTGCTCGACATCTGGTCCCATCGACGGGGGGCGTTCTCGCTCCTCTTCTTCGAGGTGCTCAGCGGCTTCCAGACGCAGACCTTCTCGCCCGACGTGTACGTCGACATCACCTCGGTGCTCGAGGCCAAGCGCCTCAGCGTCTTCGCCCACGCCAGTCAAGACCCCGGGGGTCAGTGGGAGCACCACCAGGTGATGCACCGCATGCGGGGCCTGGAGACGCTCACCGCCGCGGCCGAGGCCTTCGTTCACCATCGGGCCAGCCCCACCACGGACCTCCTCGTGGGGCTCGCCCCCAGACCGCGCTGAGCCCCGGCGGCACGTCGAGCTACTGGCTGGCTTGGCCAGACGCGGGCGTGCTCCACCGCCCGTACTGCACATGGTCGACCTCGATGCCGCCGTCCGCGCCCCAGACCCGCACCGAGGAGATACCGGCGCGCGACACCACGCCCAAGAATCGGTCTTCGGCGGTCCCCCCATCTTGGACGTTGTCGGGAAACCCGCCATCTGACATCGGCCCGAGGCGACCCACGCTCGAATGGTCGGGGCCAAAAGCCTCGAAGAAGACGAACTTGTGGCCGTCGGTCCAGACCAGGCCGACGAACTGCGGCAACGAGCCGGCGTCGAACTCCAAGATGATGCCGGTTGGTCCGTCGGCGGAATACAACGAGCCGCAGGCCCCACCGTCGTCGGTCTTGCACTGACCGTCCCAACGACCATCGTCCGCGTCCACCGAATCGGTGGAGCCGAGCTTGGATCGAATCTTGGTGTTGGCGGTCAGGCCCGGGAGATCGACGGTCCCGTCTTCGAAGTCGTCGAAGAAGAACTCGCGAGCGCCCGTACAGGGGAACGGGGAGTCGGCTCGACTGGCGTACACCAGTGGGCCGAGGAAGGTGACCCCGCCGTCCGTGTCACAGGCTCGCGATACGGCGGCGCAACGCCCATCGAGTGTGCACTGCAGGAGCGACTGGGAGAAGTCGCACCCGAACAACGTCCCCGCGAGCGCAGGGAGCAACCACCGCAGGCTTCGATTCATCGGCGCCGCTCCTCGACAGTGAGAGGCCGGACCGTACACGGCTGTCTCCGCCGAGTCTCGCGGGCATTCGATGCTGCACACGGTACGCACGCCTGGCGTGAGCGGGAAAAAGGGACGATGCTGGCCCCGCGACCTCGAATCAAGACGTGGCCATTGCACGGGGGAGTCCGGTGCTCGACAGCAAACGGGAACTGCGCGCCATCAGCAGTTGCAACCAGGCCCTCATGCGGGCGGTGGATGAGCAGATGCTGCTCAACGACATCTGCCGCATCGTCTGCGATGAGGCCGGCTACCGCATGGCTTGGGTTGGGTTCGCCGAGAACGACGCGGCCAAGACCATACGTCCGGTTGCCTGGGCTGGAGCCGAAGACGGCTACCTCGCGCAGGCCGGCCTCACCTGGGCGGACACTGAGCGGGGGCGGGGCCCCAGCGGCACGGCGATCCGCGGCGGCAAGACCGCCTTCATCCTCAACTTCGATGTTGACCCCCTCGCAGCCCCGTGGCGCGAGGGCGCCTCCCAGCGGGGCTACCGCTCCACCATCGCCCTGCCCCTCAAGGACCAGCGCGGCGAGACCTTCGGCGTCATGACGATGTACTCGGCCGAGGTCGACGCCTTCACCGCCGACGAGGTCAGGCTCCTGGAGGCATTGGCCAATGATCTAGCCTTCGGCGTCATGGTCCTCCGCGATCGCGTCGAGCGCAAACGCGTGGACGATTCGCTGCGTGAGAGCGAGCAGCGGTACCGCAGGCTCTTCGAGAATTCCCCCGTCTCGCTCTGGGAGGAGGACTTCTCCCAAGTGAAGGCGGTGCTCGACGGGCTGAGGACAGAGGGCGTCACCGACCTCGAGGCCTACCTCGCTGACCACCCTGGGGTCGTCCAACGATGCGCGAGCCTGGTGAAGGTCGTCGAGGTGAACCGAGCCGCCCTCACGCTCCACCGGGCCGCGAGCAGAGAGGAGCTGCTGGCGGGGCTGGTCAAGACGTTCACGCCGGAGTCCTTCGACACGTTCACGCGCGAGCTCGTCTGCCTGTGGAATGGCCGCACCGAGCTGACCGAAGAGGCCATCGTCAAGACGCTCTCGGGAGAGCCTCGAGACGTGACGGTGTACTTCTCGGTCAACCCTGGCGACGAGGCCACGCTCTCGAGGGTACTCGTCTCGCTCACCGACATCACCGAGGGCAAGCTCGCCGAGCGGGAGCGCCAGGCGATCGTCCGCCGGCTGAACCAGCAGCTCGAGCAACGCGTCACCGAGCGCACCGTGCAGCTCGAGGCCGCGAACACCGAGCTCGAGTCCTTCGCCTATTCGGTCTCGCACGACCTGCGCGCCCCGCTCCGGCACATCAGCGGCTTCCTCGAGCTGCTCAAGCGTCGCCTCGGCGCGACCCTCGACGAAAAGAGCCTTCATTACATGGCCACGGTGACCGACGCCGCGACGCGCATGGATGTGCTCATCGAAGACCTGCTCGGGTTCTCACGCATGAGCCGAAAGGAAATGGCCGAGAGCCAGGTCGATCTCAACGCCCTGGTCGCCGAGCTGGTGCAAGAATTCGAAGACGAATGGAGGGGCCGGGACGTTCACTGGCACCTCGGCGAGCTCCCCACGGTCACTGGCGATCGCGCGATGCTCCGCGTCGCCTTGGGCAACCTGGTCTCGAACGCCTTGAAGTTCACCCGCCCGCGGGCGCAGGCCTCCATCGAGATCGGCTGCGCGCCGGGCAACGAGACCGAGACCATCATCTTCGTACGCGACAACGGCGTGGGCTTCGAAATGCAATACGCCGGCAAGCTCTTCGGCGTCTTCCAGCGGCTGCACCTGGTCTCCGAGTTCGAGGGGACGGGCATCGGCCTCGCCAACGTCCGCCGCATCATCCAACGACACGGTGGGAGGACCTGGGCCGAGGGGAAGCTCGACGGCGGGGCGGCGCTCTACCTGTCGCTCCCCAAGGCCACCGGCGCTCGTCGGGCGCCCCCCGAGTGACGCAGGCGCTGGGGATCCGCTGAAGGCGGCGTGCGATGCTCGGCTCGACCCCAAACTCCAGGGGTGGCGACGAGCCGACGAAAGGCCGCCAGGCAAGACGTAAAACGCCATTACCTTTCTCGCCAGGTCCGCACGCCGTCGAGGCCCGAGAATGCCTCAAGCGTCTCCACCCCCCACCTGACGGAGTTCCCTCCCATGGCAGCTATCGGCGGCCTCCCCCCGACTGACACCCGCTTCACCTCGAGCCTAGATGCCCGCTCCCCAATCGAAGACAGCGAGGGAGTCGAGACGAAACCTGCGGACAAGCCCAAAGCCCTCCAGTGGACGGACGGCATGGTCGACTCGCGCGTCGAGGAGCGACGACAGCGCGCGCTCAAAGTCGCCGGGGTGACAGGTGCAGAGACCGTGGCACCGAGTGGCGGGCCATACGCCGCCTTTGGCAAGGGCGTCAACGAAGTGCTCGACAAGGCGCAGGGGGACCGGTTCACCGTCTTCGGCGACACCGACCATGGTTCGACCGAGAAGTACAAGGCGCTGGGCTCGCCGGAAGCCCTGAACGCACTCAAGGACCATGATGTGAAAGTCATCGCCCTCGAGACGCGACACGAGTTCCAGGGCTTTGCAGACAAGCTCAAGGACGACAGCTACAGCCCAGAGCAGTACGCGAAGGACGTCGCCTCCGAGTACTCGAGAGTCCTGGGGGACGGCGGCGACAAGAATGCCAAGGAGGCGCTGGCGAAGAGCGGGCTCCCCAAGGAGGCCGTGCTCGGTTCGATCGAGAGCAAGACCCTGGAAGAAGGGAAGCTCATCAAGAACGCGTGGAGCAAGGGCATTCGCCCGGCGTGCGTCGAGGGCCAGTTCCCGAGCCTCGGCGCACACACCGAGGGCGTACTGACCCAGTACATGGCGATCAAGGAGAAGAACGAAGTCGTCGGGGCGTGGAAGGAGAAGATCGACCAGGCGCCCCCAAACGAGAAGGCCAAGCTCGAGGCCGGGATGAAGGACGCCAAGGCCAAGCTCGACGCCAAGAGCAGCTCGTGGGAAGAGGCGCGGGCCAAGCACGACCTCGCGCTGAGCGAGAACATCAAGACGGCGGCGAATGGCGACAAGACGGTCGTCCTCTATGGGAACAGCCACGGGAAGGGCGCCAACGACCTCGACGAGTTCCTGGGCGCCAAGCGCGTCGACCTCGCGATGAGCGACCAATCGGCGAAGAACCAGGCGGCCCTCTACGCGGCGATGCGGGAGCCCGACTTCAAGGGCCCGAAGATCGCAGACCCTCCTGAGGCCATCCTCTCCACCACCGGAGCCCTCGAGTGGGTGAAGGGGAAAGAGTAGTCGCCACGGGGGGGCGCAGGAAGGTCGCCGTGCCCCTTGTGAACAGCTCCTCGGCGCGCGCGGCAATCTGGATGAAGGCACTCCCCGCGGGCTCGGACTGGGGGGCTGATGGTTGAGGGCAAAGCGATCGCCGAGGGAATTCCCTTCGTTCCTCTGGGAAAGGCCCGTGCCAATCGCGATTCACAGGCGGCCGACGAGCTCGGGCTCGGCCCCTCGTCGCACCGAGGGTGGATGGGTTGGTCGTGCGCAGCCGCACTGCCAGCGAGCACAACAGCCCCTCGGCGCGAACGCCGATGAACCCATCGCGGTCCGTTCCGAGCTCGCTGGGGTGAGGCGGTCTCTTGCCATGTACCCAAAGTTGTCCAGGGTCTGCAATTCGGTAACTCTTGGCAGTCAATCGCGACGACCGAGACGAGCGGCGACCGTCGGCGAGCGCTCNNCAGAGGGGTGGGTGGCAGCGGTCGGGCAGTGACATGACTGCCACCGGGGCCCGGGCCTGGTCTCAGTGGTCCAGCGGTCCGCTGAAGAGTGCATTCCTGTACAGTAAGTGTGTCGGTTTCCGACGGCTGCG
>PMBV01000475.1 GCA_003153055.1 Myxococcales bacterium | reverse complement strand
TCCTGAACGATGGCGTCGACCGGGATATTGTTCTTCCGGTAGCCGTCCTTCACCGCCAACAACTCTGCCTGGGTGCTGTATTTGTCCTTCGACTGGAACAGCCCGTAGGCCCACTTCGGGAGGAGCGGAGCGGCGCCAGTAGCAGTCCGGTAGCGCGCCACCACCTGGTCGATGCTCGGCCCGTAGAAGAAGTAGTAGTCGACTTGGTCGCCGCACTCGGAGACATAGCGGATCTTCGTGCCACTCGATTCGTTCCCGTAGAAGTCCGAGTTGGCGTAGTTGTCCCAGAAGATGCCATAGCCCCGGTTGGAGACCAGCACCGGGATGTTGATTTGTGTATTGACGTTGGAGATGTGCTCGTTGGTCCCTTTGCGGTTCATCACTCCGTCCTGGTGCTGACCGAGGCCGTAGAGCGCCTCATTGGAGGGGGACTTGAAGGTGGTCTCAACTCGGAAGGTTTTGACGCCTTCGACGGTGACCGAGGTGAGCGTCTTGCCGTCCTCCGCCAAGACGACGTTGTCCGTCAGGTCGGTGAAGGTGACCACGCCGCTCGTGGTGTCGACCTTGGCCTTCATCCGCGCCGTGGTGATGGTCACCACGCTCGAGCTCTGAGCCACGCAGAAGCTCGGTTTGGCCCACGTCGCGTTGACTGAAAGCGACGTCTTGGCCGGGATGCTGGTTCCGCTGGCGTACTGGACTCGAATGATGTCCTCCTGGCAGACCTGGAGGCGCAACAGGTTGCCGCCCAGCGTGAAGGTCACCCCGGACGCGTCGACCGCGACGCTGGACCCCAGGTTCGGCCCGGCGGGACAGACGAGCGGCGGTGTCCCGGCATCGACGGGCTCGCTGCCACCACCACCGCCGCCCCTGCCGCCAGAGGACCCGCCCGCGCCATCGTTCGATCCGCCTGCACTGCCTCCACCTCTTCCACTACTTCCACCAATTCCACCTCCCCCATTGGTGGCGCTTCCTCCTCCCGCGTGCCCCTTTCCTCCGCCCGCGCTCGACCTGCCACCGTCAGAGCCGGGCATGTCGACCAACCCCTCGCAGGCGACCAAGGCGAGCGCCGAGCTCAGTGCGAGGGCGCGAAGGAAACCCGCGCCGCGTCCGGGCGCTCGTCGATTACTGCGGTCCAGGGCTTGGTGGTTCATCGTACGCATATCGATGTCCAGAGGCCCCGAGATGGGTCATCGGAGCGCGGTGCAGGCCCGCCAGCGCTCAGCTCCCGTACCCCGCAGCCACGATGTTGGCCTGGACCGCCTCGTCCGTCTCGTTCGAGGAATAACCGGTGGTAATACACCCCTCGTAGAAGGTCCCGGTGCCATCGTTGGAGTTGTCGCCTCCGACCCCGAGGATGATGGCCCCCTGCTTCCTCATGGGGTAGTACGTGCCTCCCCAGTGGCCTGTCACCGGCAGCGGACCCTCGTACAGGGTCTTCATGGTGCCTGACTGTGAATTGCCTGCCTTGAGGGCGAAGGCGCCCACTTTTCCCTTGAGCACGGCCGTGATGTACTCGTGGGTCGTCGGGAGATTCGCGGGGTAGGGCTCCGTGTTCCCAGCCCACACACCGTTCTCAAGGTCGGCCATCACCCAAGGGCCGTTCCCTCCGCCGTGGCCCCATGAGGTCGTGCCAAAGTAGAGGGCCTCCATCGTGCCTTCGCCATCGTCGTTGGTGGTCGTCTCGGCGTTTCCAAAGTCGAAGCAGCACCCGCCGTTGTAGTGCGTGCCGCTGGTTACCATGTACATCGTCTCGGATTCCTCGCCCTTCGCCAGCCCGGTCGACGTGCTGTTGTTCCGGTAGCCCATCTTGCCTTCGAAGTACGCCGCGTAGACCTGATGGCCTCCGACGCTCATCTTGAGCTTGGCTGCGTTGACTGGGTTGGACGGCGTGTGAATGCCGCTGCCACCGGGAGCTGGGGTCAGGTGGTTCGCCCTCGGAGACTGATCGTAGATCTTCGAGATGATGCAGGTGGTGTTCGCGCAGAATTCGTCTTGCTGGGGAGCATCGGCGAAGCCCCCCGCGGCGAGCACGGGAATGTCCTTGGTCGCCTGGTCCGACGCGCGCTGCACCTGGTAGAGGTTCCCGTCGAAGCTGCCGTAGAGCGCCCGCACCGTGCTGTGAGCCGCCACGCAAGGCGTACCCCCGGCCTCGTAGAGGTCGCACGGACCAGGGCCCCCGGCGCCGCCGTCGGGTGGGGCCGCGGCCTCGCCCGCGACGCTGAGGGCGCTGACCTTCGGGTTCTCGAGGCCGGTGCTGGAGAACTCGATGACGACTCGGCCCTTGTCGTCGGCCGTGGTGGTGAACACCTTGGCGATGGCTTTGTTGGCCCCGCCGGCGGCGTCGAAGATGTCGAAGGCGGTCAGCACCTTCGTCCCGTTGATGGCNNCTCTCCTCGAAGTAGAGCGTCACCGTCTGGGCGCTCCCCGGCGCGCGCCTGGTGATGGTGTAGACGAATTCGCCGTACCGTTCCGTCTGGAACACCGCGGCGGGCGGTGGGTTGCAGGCGATGCCCGAGGTGTCGATGTCACTGGTCGTCGAATAGGTGGTCCCGCCGGAGTAAAACTTGTCCGCCGCGAAGCTCCCGGTTGCCTCGCCGCCGGCATTGACCAACACCGAGGCACCCTCTCCGTCGACGACGCACCCACCACCACCTGCGCCGCCGCCACTGTCCGTGCCTCCACCACCGCCACTGGCCGTGCCGCCGCCGCTGGCCGTGCCTTCACCCCCGCCTGCCGCCCCGTCGCCGCCGGCCGTCCCGTCGCCGCCAGTTCCCCCTCCGAGCCCGGAGAACCACGCGACCAGCCTCTTCGGTCCATCAACCAGCACGACGGCCGGATTCGCCACCCCACTGGCCGCCCCACTCCACCCCAGGAAGGTTTCTCCAGCCGCCGGCGTGGCCGTCACTCGCACGCTCGCCCCGCTGGCGTACGTGTGCGCTCCCGGCTGTGGGTTGGTGGTTCCCTTCCCTTCGACCACGATCGCCAGCTCCTGGCTCCCCGTCTGCGAGCACGCCCCCAGGGAGACCACCAGCACCGCGACCGCCAAGTTGCGTAGGCTCATCCCAACTCCTGCCACGCATCGGTGGCGCTCCAAAGACATGGGTTACTGGGTCACCGGGGCGAGCGCGCCGTTGACGTCGTCGTGGATCTTCATGGTGTCGAGCCCGTCGAGGACGATGACACCGTGGAGCGAAGACACCAGGTTGGGGTCCTGCTTCCACTTCCACACCAGGGCCCCCGCCGAGTCGTACTCCAAGAGCTGGAGGCCCTTTCCACCATTCCCGCCGCCATGGCCTTCCCAGTTGGTGACGACGTAGTGCCCGTTCGGCAAAATCTGGAATCCAGCGAAGAAGTTCGGCGCCACCTGCGAAGCCTCGGGTTGGGCCTTGCCACCGATGGTCTTCAGCACCTTCTTGCTCGCTGGGTCGATGATGAGAATCGCCGACCCATAGCCGGAGGCCACCGCGATGGTCTGGTCCGCCAGGCGCAGGCCCTGGTAGACCGAGCTGCCGTCTGGAATGTCCATCTCCCAGATTCTTCGACCGCTCCAATCGACTTCGGCCAGCTTGGTACCCACCCCAAGGAGGAAGGTGCCCTGAGGCGTTCGGCGCAGCAGACGGAGCTGGGTGTAGCCCGAGAACGTCACCAGGTGACCCGCCACTGGAGCGTCTTGGTCGTCGAACTCCTGAAGGGTG
The DNA here is from genome assembly GCA_003153055.1 of Myxococcales bacterium. The sequence continues at coordinate 1,288 of PMBV01000475.1, read as the reverse complement.
ACCCCTCCGTTGGTGTTCGACCCCAGCACGGTGTGGCCATTGGGCAACCGCCGAAGGGTCTCCGCCGCGGCGAAGTTGGTCATCTCTTTCTTCTTCTCGCCGGTCTCCAGGTCGAGCTCGACATACCCATGGGAGGTCGACGCTGCGACCCGACCGCCGCCGACCAACTGGATGTCGCGCATTCCCTCGAGGGACGTTCGCCAGATCGCGCTCCCGGGGTTCTTCAGGTCGACCAGGAGGACGCGCTGGTTGCCCTCATCGCACAGGAGCACCCGCAGCGGGTTGCCGACCACCGAGGCGTCGGGCGCCCCGGCGTCTCTCGGCGCGCCACCATCAAACCCAGCGTCAGACCCGCCGTCCCTCGTCACGCCCGCGTCAGCACCGGCGTCGGGCGCCACGCCACTATCGAATCCGCCCGCCGACCCGCCGTCGAAGGCTGGCCTCGGGGTCCCCGCGTCGGCGCCGCCGTCCTCTCTCAGACCGCCGATCGATCCCTCGAGGTCGCAGCCGGCCAGACAGGCCGCCGACGCGAGCACGAGACACCGTGTTGCCACTCCCCAGCAGCTCATCGAGAGGTCCTCACCAAGATATTGAGGTCGGGTGACGCCAAGATGGGTCATCGCATCGGCGCCTCAGAACGTGGCGAAGAACTTCCAGACCTCGTCCCGACCGAACTCGGGGAACGTGTGACCGCCTTGCCACTCGCACCACACGACGGGAGAGCCAGGGTCGCAGCCTTGATAGCTCACACACCCGTTGGAGTCGGTGGCGCTCTTGGTGTCGCTGCAGTGGTTTCGCTTGAGGAACACGTCGCGCCCAGCGCGGCCGCTGTCGATGGAGACGAGGTTGTCGTAGACCCCATGGGCACCCCACATGGCGACGGGGTGAGTCCCCTCGTCGCACCCGCTGATCAGCGCGCCCGACGCTGGCGCGATCGCACGAAACACGTCGCCCATGGCGCAGCCGAGCGCGAAGGAGAACATCCCGCCGAAGCTCCAGCCCATCGAGAAGATGCGGCCTTGATCGATACAAAGCTGGCTGTTGAAGCGATCGATCATCGCCTTGGTGAAGGCGACATCGCGGCCACCGCTGTTCGCCCAGCCGCCGTCGATGCCGTCCCCGGCCACGAAGATCGCCGTGTCGTTCGCCCGGGGCTTCAGCCCATAATATCCGCCGTCACTCGTGGCGATCGCCTGGGCGGAGCCATCCCGCGGATGCCACGCAAAGACGAGCTTGTATGGGTTGTTCCGGTCGTAGTTGGTCGGCACGTCGAGGATGTAGGTCCGGT
>PMBV01000130.1 GCA_003153055.1 Myxococcales bacterium | reverse complement strand
GCCGAAGGAGGTGTGTCATGATGAGCGCGGTCCTCTGTCTCGCCTTGGCGGCCGGAGAGCCGGCACACGCCACCCTCACGGTCCCTTTGCCCGACGCGCTCAAGCTGCTCGGCCCCTCGCCCAAGGAAGACGCGGCCCCGCCGGTGTCGGCGGCGGTGGTGAGCCAGCGCCTCCTCGGTCGGGTGGGCCCCGACGCCGTCGAGGTGACCGCCAGCTTCACGGTGACGGTGCTCGATGGCACGCGATGGAGCCGCCTTTCGCTCCTCCGCCTCGCACCTGGGGTGACGCTGGTCGACGCGCCTCATGTGGAGGGCGGGCTCGTGGCCGTGCAGGGTCACGAGGTGGTGCTCGTCTCGCGGTCGGTGGGCACCTCCACGGTCGAGCTCAAGCTGTCGGCGCGCTCGAGTGGAGCCCCCGTGAAGAGCGCCCAGCTCTGCCACGGCGCTGACGCCCTCGACGGGCTGATGAAGGCCGAGGCCGATGGCGAGCTCGACGTCTTGGAGCACGGGGCGTTGGTGGCCTCGGAGGCCGGGTGCTGGACCGTGCGGTGGCGGAGCCAAACGAGGCCCAAGGCGACGCTCGTGGTGGCCCGGCCTCCGCTCGAGCCGACGGTGGCGAGGGCCAGCGCTCAGGTGGTGAGCACCATGGAGGGCAAGGCACGTCTCACGCTCCAGTACGAGCTCGAGCTCGATCGCGAGCAGCCCCTGAGCCTCGAGCTCCCCGAGGGCTGGAGCCTGGCCCGGCTGAGCATCAACGACGTGCCCCAGCGCGCCGTGGCTCAAGGCCGGCTCGCCCTGACGGTGGGGCCGTCGCGCGCTGGCGAGCGCACCGGGCGCGTCACCGTCACGCTGGAGCGGGACTTCGGGGTGTTTCACCTCTCGGGGCGGCTCACCCTCGAGCTCCCGAAGGTGAGCTGGGCGACGAAGGTGGTCGACCTGAGCGCGCACCTCCCGGCGGTTTTCGAGTACCACCGCGCCGGTGGGAGCCTCGAGCCAGTGGAGTCGAGCGAGGCGCCCGCCGCCGACGATGGTCTCGCGCCAATGGAGACCCCGGGGAAGCGGCTGTCGTTTCGCCAGTACCTCGTCACCGCCGTGGGGCCCACGCTGGAGCTCAAGTACTCGGTGGATCTCGACCACCGCTACTTCAGCTTGAAGGGCCATCGCTGACTTCGCTCAGCAGTGCTCAATCTGCGTGCGGATGACGCGGAACTCTTCCTCCTGGCTCGAGAAAGCGGCGACCACGTCGGGGTCGAAGTGGGCCCCGGCTCGCTCGTGAATCATCTTGGCCGTCTCGTCGTGGCTGAAGGCCGTTCGGTAGCAGCGCCGAGAGGTGAGCGCGTCGTAGAAATCGGCCAGGGCGACGATGCGAGCCGAGAGGGGAATGTGCATTCCGGCCAGCCCGTCGGGGTAGCCGCTGCCGTCCCACTTCTCGTGATGCGAGCGGGCCACCTCGATGCCCATGCGGAGGAACTGGTTCGACGGGTGTCGCTCCAGCACCGAGGCGAGGGTCTGGGCTCCGAGGGTGCAGTGCTTCTTCATCTCGGTGAACTGCTCGTCGGTCAGCTTCCCTGGCTTGAGCAAGATGGCGTCGGGGGTGCCGACCTTGCCGATGTCGTGCAGCGACGCCGTCTCGGAGAGCGTCTCCACGAAGGCGGGGGTCAGCTGAGACGCGTAGAGCGACATCTCGCGCATTCGCTGGGCCAGCCGCCGGCTGAACAGCTGCACTCGCTCGATGTGGCGCCCGGTGTCGTCGTCGCGGGTCTCGGCCAGCTTGGCCAGGGCCGAGATGGTGGCGAGCTGCGAGGCGGTGACTGCTTTGACCTGCTCTGAGATGCGCTCCTCGAGCTGGTGGTTCTGCGACAAGAGCTCGCCTTGTATGCGTTGGAGCCGGAGGTGCGTGTTCACCCGGGCGAGCACCTCCTCGGCGGCGAAGGGCTTCGAGATGTAGTCGACTCCGCCGGCGCGGAAGGCCGCCACCTTCTCTTCGCTCCCGAAGAAGCCGCTGATGAAGATGATGGGGAGGTCCTTGAGGCGCTCGTGCTGCTTGAACCAGCGGCACACCTCGAGGCCCGACATCTCGGGCATCTGAATGTCTAGGAGGACGAGCTCGGGTGGGTCGAAGGCCGCCGCCTCGATGGCTCTCCGGCCGCTCGTCACCGGTCGCGGCACGAGGCCCCCACGCCGGAGCACACCGCAGAGGGCCCGCAAGTTCTCCGGCGCGTCGTCGACCACCAAGACGCTGCTCCCCTCGACGTCGCTCGACATCGGTTCGCCCTCCTCTTCAGCTCAGCACCTCGAGGATGCCGTCCTGGTCGAAGGCATCCACCATTTGACGGAGCTGCCAGGCCACCTCCGGGTACTGCCCCTTCAGGTCCTCGAGCAAGGTCACCATCTCGTCTTGCCGCGCGGCGCGGGCCGCCCGGGTGAGCCGGCGGGCGAGGCCAGACGGAATCGCCTTGGCTGCCTCCCGGGTGACGGGGCGAGGCTTGACCCGCGGGTCGACGCGGGCGTTCTCCAGTGGCGCCGAGGGCTCGTCGTCAACCGGAGCGTCGAGCACCTCGCGAACTTTCATCACCAGCTCGGCCTGAGTAAAGGGCTTGCCGATGAAGTTGGTGCCGGGGTCGATGACGCCCTGATGCACGATGGTGTTGTCGGTGTAGCCCGACATGTAGAGCACCTTGGTCGAAGGTCGGACCTTCGTCAGCCGCTCGACGAAGTCGCGCCCGCTCATCTGGGGCATCACCACGTCGGTCAGCACCAGGTTGATGGGGCTCCCGTGGCTGCCACAGAGGAGCAACGCCTCGGGCCCGCTCGCCGCCGTCAACACGGTGTAGCCCGCGGCGGTGAGGATGCGGGCCGCGACGCCGCGAACGCCCTGGTCGTCCTCCACCAGGAGCACCGTCTCGGTGCCCTCGGTACGTGAGACGGCCGCCGGAGCCACCTTCGCCAGGCTCGCCGTCGCCGAGACGTCGCGCGGCAGGTACACCTTGAAGCTCGTGCCCTTGCCCAGCTCGCTGTACACCCAGACGCTGCCGCCGCTCTGCCTGATGATGCCGTAGGCGGTGGAGAGGCCCAAACCGGTGCCTTTGCCTGGGCCTTTGGTGGTGAAGAAGGGCTCGAAGATGCGAGCCATGGTCTGCTCGTCCATGCCCAGCCCGGTGTCGGAGACGGCCACCATGACGTGCGGCCCGGCCTTGGTGCCGATGTGCTGGTCGGCGTAGCTCTCGTCGAGGTCGACGTTGGCCGTCTCGATGGTGAGCTTGCCCCCGCGCGGCATCGCGTCACGCGCGTTGATGACCAGGTTCATGATGACCTGTTCTATCTGCCCGGGGTCGGCCTTCACCGTGCCGAGGTCGGGGGCGAGGAGCTCGGCCAGCTCGATGTCTTCCCCGATGACGCGTTGGAAGAGCTTCTGCATCTCGGACAAGAGGTGGTTCAAGTCGAGCGGCTCGGGCTGGAGGATCTGCTTGCGGCTGAAGGCCAGGAGCTGTCGGGTCAGGGTCGCGGCCCGCTCGCCGGCCTTGCTGATTTCGAGCAGCTCCTCCCTGAGCGGCTCCCCCTCGGGCACGGCGTCGAGCGCGAAGCCAGTGCAGCTCAAGATGACCGACAGGAGGTTGTTGAAGTCGTGGGCCACGCCGCCAGCCAGCCGGCCGATGCCCTCCATGCGCTGGGCCTGGAGGAACTGGGCCTCGAGGCTCAGGTCGCGGCTGATGTCACGCAACACGCCCACGTAGCTGGTGATGGTCCCTGACGCGTCGCGCACCGGCGAGATGGTGGAGTCCTGGGTGTAGTGGGAGCCGTCTCGCTTCCTGTTGAGCATCCGCCCCTGCCAGGTCTTGCCCTTGGTGATGGTCTCCCACAGGGCGCGGTAGGTGGCTGTGTCTTGCTTGTCGCTCGAGAGGAAGTGGGGGTTCTGGTTCAGCACCTCGTCACGGAGGTAGCCCGTCGTCGTCTCGAAGGCGGGGTTGACATATTGGATGCGGCCCTCGAGGTCGGTGACAATGACCATCTCGGCGGCCTGCTCGATGGCGGTGGCCAGGCGCTCGCGGTCGGCCTCGG
>PMBV01000174.1 GCA_003153055.1 Myxococcales bacterium | reverse complement strand
GGGGCACCGGGCGGGTCGGCTCGGTCGCTCACTTCTTGAGGGCTTGGCCCCTCAAGGCCACCCCAGCCATCACCGCTCCAGCGTGGCACTCGTACTCGGTCGCCGACACGAACGGCACTTTCTTGTAGTAGCTCTCGACCCCCACCACCATGGTGGCCCCGACCCGTTTGGCCTTCTGCTGAAGCTCGATCAGCGCCGACAGCATCGCCCAGCGGCAGGCCACCTCGTCACTCTTGTTCGCCGCGTTCGTCTTGGTGTTCGCCACCACCTCGCCCCGGCTCTCCCCGCCGAAATTCTTGTTGCTCCCGAAGAAGAACCGGAAGCTCGCATCGAGCCTCCCGGCCGCCTCGGGCATCGTCAGGACGTCTTGAATCGGGAGCAGGTACCGCGTGTCGCGCGCCAAGGCCGGCATCGCCACCAACACGACTGCGAAGATGAGCCGCTTCATGACACCCTCTTTCGTTTCACGACCATCGTTTGAAGATGAGCGACGTGTTGATGCCCCCGAAAGCGAAGTTGTTCGACATCACGAACTCGGTCGACAGCGCCCGGCCCTCGCCCATGACGTAATCCAGCGGCGCGCAGGCTGGGTCCACGTGTCGCAGATTGATGGTTGGAGACACCCACCCCTCCCGCATCATCTCCAACGACATCCATGCCTCCAGCGCGCCACAGGCTCCCAGCGTGTGCCCCATGTATGATTTGAGGCTCGAGATCGGCGCCCGCTCCCCAAACACCTCGTGGGTGGCGTGCGACTCCGCCACGTCGCCGTGCTGGGTGGCCGTGCCGTGGGCATTGACGTAGCCGATGTCCTGGGGCTCCAGGCCGGCGTCCTCCAGCGCGAGCCGCATCGCCACCGCCATCGTCGCCGAGCTCGGCTGCGTGACGTGCGTGCCATCGCTGTTGCACCCGAACCCCACCAGCTCGCAGAGAATCGTCGCCCCCCGCGCCTTGGCGTGCTCCAGCTCTTCAAGCACGAAGGTGCAGGCGCCTTCGCCCAGCACCAGGCCGTCGCGATCTCTGTCGAATGGCGCCGGCGTCTCCGAGGGCCGGTCATTCTTGGTGCTGGTCGCGAAGAGCGTGTCGAAGATGGCCGCCTGGGTGGCGTCGAGCTCCTCGGCGCCCCCCGCCAGCATCGCCACCTGCTTGCCCAGGCGAATCGCTTCGTACCCGTAGCCCAGCCCCTGGCTCCCCGAGGTACACGCGCTCGAGGTCGGCACGATGCGCCCGGTGAGCCCGAAGTGCACGCCGATGTTCACCGGCGCGGTGTGCGACATCATCTTGAGGTACGTCGTGGCGTGAATGCCCTCCGTCGTCCCGCTGATGAGCATGCTCCCGAAGTCGGCGATGGCCGGCGGAGAGCCCGAGGACGAGCCGTAGGCGACCCCCACCTTGCCCGACCGCAGCACCGGGTCCTCCAGCAGGCCTGCTTGCGTCAGCGCCACCTCCGACGCCCGCACCGACATCACCGCCACGCGCCCCATGCTCCGCGTGGACTTGCGGTTGTAGCGCCGCTCGTCGAGGGTAAACGGAGCCGCCGGCGCCCCCAGCTGCGTCAGGAGCCCCTGGTACTTGGCCCAGCCCTCGATGACCTGCACCGCGTTCTTCCCCGAACGGAGCCGGGCCAGCACTGTCGGCCAGTCGTGACCCAGAGGGCTCAGCGCCCCGATGCCTGTTACGACGACTCGCTTCATCGCTCGCCTTTCTCCCGCATCATGCCAGCCCACCGTTCACCGAGAGGACCTGGCGCGTCACATACCCGGCCTGGGGGGACATGAGGAAGGACACCGCGTGGGCCACTTCTTCTGGCCTCCCTACCCGCCGGGCCGGAATCAGCTTGAGCGCCTCCTCCAGCACCTCCTTGGGCACCATCTCGGTCTCGATGAGCCCCGGGGCCACGCAGTTGACGGTGATGTTCCGCTTGGCCAGCTCGAGCGCCAGCGCCTTGGTCGCCCCGATGATGCCGGCCTTCGCCGCGCTGTAGTTGACCTGCCCCCGGTTCCCCATCACGCCCGACACCGAAGACAGGGTCACGATGCGGCCCGGCTTGCGCCGCTGAATCATCGGCATCACCACCGGCTTGAGCACGTTGTAGATGGCGTCGAGGTTGGTGTGAATGACCTGGTCCCACTCGTCGCCCGTCATCGCCGGGAAGGCGTTGTCCAGCGCGATGCCGGCGTTGCACACCACCCCGTAGTAGGCGTCGTGCGCCTCCATGTCTGCCTCGAGCACCTGGGCGGCCGCCGCGCGATCTCCCACGTCGAACACCAGCACCCGCGCCTGGCGCCCCTGGGCCCGAATGGCCTCCACCACCGCGTTGGCCTCCTCGACCCTCGAGCGGCAGTGCACCACCACGTCGAAGCCGTCGGCCGCCAGCCGCAGCGCCACCGCTCGCCCGATGCCCCGGCTCGAGCCCGTCACCAGCACCGTCTCAGACACCCAGCGCCTCCTTGAGGAACCCCTCGACGTCATTGGGTTGAAAAACATTCATGAGCGCCTCGGCGACCACTTCTCCGCCCAGCAGAATGCGACAGTTGAACACAGCCAACCCCTGCTCGGAGAGGATCTCCATGCGCGCGTGCACGGTGAGCCGACTCCCCACCGCGAAGCCCTCGACCGTCGTGCTGTACCGTCGTGTGCCCAACAGAAAGCCCAGCCGAACGTCCTCGCTGCGCTCCCGGCGTCGGCGACCGGCAAAGACCCCGATGGTCTGGGCCATCAACTCGAGCCCGACCCACGACGGCATCATCCCGTCTCTGACGAAGAGGCCGTCGGCCGGCACCGTGGCCTCTACCTCGACGCACTCCCCGTCGTCGGACAGAAGCCGATCGACGAGCAGCATGGGGCTCCGATGGGGAACGTACAGCTCCACCGGCAAATAGGGCTCGACCATGTCACTCACGCACCAAGACCAGGGCGGCGTTATTGCCACCGAAGGCGAAGGAGTTGCTTAGCACCACCCGGGGCGGTTGGCCGAGTGCCGAGCGCGGTTCCACGACCCTCAGCCGGGGCAGCGCCTCGTCGCGCTCCCCGTCCCAGAAGTGCGGTGGGAGTCGACCCCCGGGGTTGTCCACCTGGGTCAAGAAACAGAGCGCCGCCTCCAGCGCCCCCGAGGCCCCCAAGGTGTGCCCGGTGAGGGGCTTGGTCGAGGACACCGGCGTCTCCAGACCCAGCACCTCGGACACCGCCCGAGACTCCATGGCGTCGTTCTGCACCGTGCCCGTGCCGTGGAGGTTGACGTAGCCGACCTCTGGCGCCTTGGCCCCGGCCTTCGCCAGTGCCCGCTCGATGGCCACCCTCGCCCCCCGCCCGCTGGGCTCGGGCGCCGACATGTGGTGCGCGTCGCTCGACTCACCCCACCCCGCCAGGCGCACCGGGCCTTGACAGTCGACCAGGAACAGCGCCGCCGCCTCGCCGATGTTGATGCCCCGCCGGTTCCTCGACAGGGGGTTGGAGCGCTCTGTGCTCACCGAGTCGAGGGCCGCGAACCCCGCCACCGTGAAGGCGCACAACGAGTCGACTCCTCCGGCCAGCACCACGTCGGCCAGCCCCGCTTCGATGAGCCGCGCCGCCGACGCCAGGGCCTTGGCGCTCGAGCTACACGCCGTCGAGATGACGTAGGCGGGACCGCGTAGCCCCGTCGCATACGTGATGAAGGCTGCCGGGCTGCCCAGCTCCTGTTGGGCGTACCGGAACTCCGGCGCGAGGGCTCCGTCACGGCGAAGGCGGGCGACGGCCGCTTCAGCTTCCCCGATGCCCGAGGTGCTCGTCCCCAGGACACAGCCCACCCGGTGCGGCCCCACCCGTGACAGCGCGGCGTCGAGGGCCGGCCGAACCTGCTCCAGCGCCTTGGCCAACAGCCGGTTGTTGCGGCTCCTCAGCTCGATGGGCCAAGGGGCGGCGGCGGGCAGCTCGGCCCTCACCTGGCCCACCGCCAGGGGCACGCCCGGGGCGAAGTCGGAGGAGAGCGCCACGCCCGACGGCGCCTCGGAGAACAGCGCCTCGCGGGTCTCCCTCGCGCCGACGCCCAGGGCAGAGACGAGCCCGACCTCGGAGAGGAAGGCCGTCACGGCGCCTCCTTCGATTCGATAGTCAAGCGGTACCCGTACGCCTGGTGGGTGAGCTCGACGCGGCTCCACACCGGTGGCGTGCCGATGTACGTGAGCTGGGCGAAGGGCTTTCCGTCCTGGGTGATGGACCGTTCGTTTGGCCCCTCGTCAAGGGCGAAGTGCTCCGGCAACCCCTCGCGGATGGCCTCCGAGGGCCAGAAGGCGAGCTGCACGTCACTCAAGATGCGAGCCGGGGTGATGATGTCGGGAGCGCGGGCCGAGTGCTCCTCCTCGAGCGACCGGCCGTTCCACGTGAGGCGCACCATCGTCTGCCCCATGACGAAGGCCGCCAGCCGCACCTCGGTGGCATCAGCCTCGAGGAGCGCGTCGAAGCCCCAGGTCGAGTCACCCCGCACCACTGTCACCCGCTGAGCGAGGTGGAGCTCGGCTCCCAGCGACCCGGGGCTGAGCGCCAGAAGTGGGCCATCACCACGAGGAGCGCAGGGCCGGGCGGTCACGCACGCGGTGGCCAAGAGGAACGACGAGACCACGACGAGTCGGCGCATCGAGGCTCGGTCTAGCATTTCCGTCGCCCCGTCCAACCACCTGCGCCACCTGATTGGAGGGGCCTCCACGGCCATCGCCGGTGGGGCGAGGCGCCCGACGCGAATGGGTCTTGTCGGAGCCTGAGGCACCTCATGACCGCAGAGGCATTGTTGTTTGTCCTGGGCGGACGGCCGTCCCCACTCCCCCGCCTCGCCCCACGGGCGAGGGGCCCTGGGACGACCGCACTGCTGAACGGTCTGCCTCTCGATGGCTGAACGCTTGAGTGGCGTGACGGCTCGCCCAGGCCTCCTCCGCCGCACTCGTTGACTCTGACTCCGGGTGCCGACCTCGGCACGGCGTGAAGCTGTCACCACTCTGCCGGTCCAGCGCCCGGGCTGGACACCGAACAACGCGAGGCTCGAGGTGGGCTCCCGCGGATAGGGTCCTCGGTGTCCACGGGTGTCCTTGACCGGCAGAGGGTGGAAGACCGTGGGCCGTGCCTGAACCCTGAAGCTCTCGACTCAGGGTGAATTGGTGCGGGCAGTGAACGCCCAACCGATTCGCCACGCCCCGCTCGCGTTTGACCGTAGGAAGGACGGCCCTTCGCCCAAGCGGTCGTCCTCGCCCCGCGGCGCCAGAGCGGGCCCCTCGCCCCGGGGCGAGGCAGGGGAGTGGGGAAGGCCGTCCGCCCAGGACAAAGAAGAGACCTCTGCGGTCATGAGGTGCCTCAGGCTCCGACAAGGCCCATGCGTTGCGCTGGGCCTACGAATACATGTCGGAATTGCCGGACAACCTGTACTTATGCGCAGAACTCTTCGAGCACCTTGAGGCGCCGCTTCGGCTCGGCCACATAGGGGTTCTTCATGTCCCACGCATAGCCGGCGAGAATCGAGCAGATGGCCCGGCGAACCTCGGGCGGCTGCACCGGGTGGTAGATGATTTTCTGGAAGCTCCCTCGGTACCAGGCCTCGACGAAGACGCGGAAGGCATCGACGCCGAGCTTGAGCGGGTCGGCGTATTCCTTCCCCCAGTCGACCGTCTCTCCCTTGAGCTGTCGGTCGAGGACCTTGGCGGCCATGCTCGCCGACGCGAAGGCGATGGTGACACCCGAGGAGAAGACCGGATCGAGAAACTCTCCAGCGTTGCCCAAGAGCGCCCAGCCCGGGCCGCAGAGGGCCGACACGTCGGCCGAGTAGCCCATGAGGTTCCGCACTGGCGTGTCCCACACGGCGTCCTTGAGCAGCGTCCCCAGGGTCGGGTCGTCTCGGACGAAGGCCTGGAGCCGCTCGGCGAAGGTGCCCGAGTGGAGCTCGAGGAGCTTGGGCTCGCCCACCACGCCCAACGAGCAGCGCCCGTCGGAAAAGGGAATGAGCCAGTACCAAATGTCGATGTGCTTGGGGTGCACGGTGATGCGGATTTTGTTCCGGTCGAAGGCGCCGCCACGGGGAGGAATCTTGTCTTCGACGTGGGTGAAGATGGCCTCGCGCACTGGCAACATCGAGGGCCGCTCGAGGTTCAGCAGACGCGGCAACAGCCGGGAAAAGCCGCTGGCATCGAGGACGAAGTCGGCCTTGATTTGGTACAGCTCACCCTCGGGAGACTTCACCGTCAGCGTCGGCTGGCCCGAGAAGTCGGCGGCGGTGACCTCGTGGCGGTACCGAATGGTGGTGCCCAGGCGCGCGGCCGCGTCGGCGAGCACCTTGTCGAAGCGCGAGCGCTGCACCTGGTACGTCGAGCCCCAGCCAGGCGAGAGCTTGTCTCGAAAATCGAACTCGGTGATCTTGCCGTCCCAGCAGAACGACGCGCCGTTCTTGTACTGGAAGCCGGCCTCCACCACGTCTTGCAGCATGCCCGCCTCTTCGATGTACGTCATGCTGTGGGGCAGCAGGCTCTCGCCGATGACGAAGCGTGGAAACGTCTCCTTCTCAATGATGAGGACCTCGCGCCCGGCCTTGCGCAACAGCCCCGCGGCGACCGCCCCTGATGGACCTGCACCCGTGATGACCACTTGTGCCTTCTCGACTCGCATGCGGACCTCCTTCGGAGTGACTCGGTCGGGTTCCTACTCAAGCCGTCGCTCGACACCAGCAGTTGCTCACGGCCTAGTCGAGGTCGTTGGGGCGAAAAAAGTGCCGGCACTCACGCGCTTCAGGCGACCTTCTCACCGTCTCTTCAGGCGTGAATCGTCTCGAGCCCGTGCCCGTGCGGACCACGCTCCCGTCGACGGAGCGCCACCGAGAAGATGACGCCGAGGAGGCTTAAGGCAGCGAAGGTCCACAGCATCGGGAGATAGCCACCAGGGTTCAAAGGCCCTGCGTGGCTCACGTCATTGAGAGCACCGACGGCTAGGTTGATGACCGTGAGGCCCACGTTCTGGAACATCGTCATCAGGCCATAGGCCGTGCCCAGACGTTGGGGCTCGACGAGGTACGGCACCGAGGGCCACAGCACCGCGGGCACGAGCGAGAACGCGACGCCAATCATCGCGGTGGAGATCCACAGGTTCCAGCTCGTGTAGGCCAGCATCAGGAAGACCGGGAAGAGGATGAGTGAACCGAACGTCATGAACAAGCCTCGCCGGCCCAGCGTGTCCACCAGGAGGCCGAACACCGGCGTGACGAAGATGGCGGCAAAGAAGACATAGCCATTCAAGGCACCCGCGTCCTCCAGAGACAGGTGCTGGGCGTCTTGGAAGAACTGGATGGCGAAGGTGCTGCGAAAGGGAAAAATGACAGAATAGAAGGTGACGCAGAGGCCGACGATGTACCAGTACGAGCGGTCGAAGCGCACCACGTCGGCGGGCACGATGCGGTCGGCGGGGGCCGGGCGATCGAGCTCGTACCGTCGGTTCGCGTGGCGCTCGAGGGCCCAGTACACCACCGCCGCGACGAAGGCGGTCAGCATGAGCCCCACCGAGATGGAGAGGGCCGGTCGCCACCCTTGGGCGTAGAGCGACTTGGCCCACGAGGGTGACAGGTCGGCCGCGTACGAACCGTAGCGGGCGATGGAGAGGTTGAGCCCGAAGGCGAAGCCGAGCTGCTTCCCCTTGAACCACTGTCCCAGGGAGGCGGTGATGGCGACGATCATCGACTCAGCGCCCAGGCCGAACACGAGACGCCCCAGCGCCATCACCCAGAAGGTGCCCGAGACCACCGTCAGGGCGGCGCCCGCCAGGCTCACCACGGTGAAGGCGAGCGTCGCGCGGCCAGGCCCGATGCGATCGACGATGACACCGCCCACCAGCACCATCACGATGTTGGGGAAGCTGTAGATGGCGTTGAGGAGCCCGAGCTGGGTGTCGTCGAAGCCGAGCGCCTGGGTCAGCGTGCTGGCCAGCGGAGCGATGGCGTCGTAGGTGTAGTAGTTGCCGAACATGGCCAGGCTGGTGAAGAGCAGCACGGCCCAGCGGAGCAGCGGGGGAGGAGGCGGCCTGGGAGTCACGGCTTCACCATGACACGAGATGGCCCGGGCGCACCGGCTCAGCAGCCCGCGCCGCTCCCCGTCGCCTGGGGGCTGACGATGCCGCCGTCGTCATGCTCGCAGCCCTCGAGCGCATTGAGTCGAATGCGACCGACCGCGCCGCCACCACCACCTCCGCCGGCCATCCGGGTGCAGTTCTCTTTCTGTCCTGCGCCGGCGTCGCCTGAAGCGGAGCCTCCTTGTCCACCCTCTCCTGCACAATCAGAGGTGCTGTTACTCTGGAGCCCCCCGTCAGCATTCGCCGCGCTGCTGATGAGGCCATCGGCACCGGGGGAGCCACTGGAACCGTTGCGAGTGCTCGAGCCTTGCCCACCACCTCCGCCGTTCGCCGTGAGGCGACCACCCGGGCCGATGACGATGCGCCGACCCTCGAGGAGCAGCGCCCCCCCGCTCCCGCCCCCGCCACCTCCGCCACCGTTGTCTGTTGGAGCCCCCTTCCCACCGCGCCCCGGCGCAGCGATGACTCCGTTCAGCAGCACCCTCCCCACGGCGCTCACCTGGAGACCGCCACCACCCAGACCACCCGTGGTGCCCGCGTCGGGACCACCGGCTCCGGCTCGGCAGCCTCCTCTCAGTGGCGCGAGGAACGCGGTCCCCGAGGGGGCCTGCCCCACGCCATGCAAGGGTGAGAAGGTCGCGCCGGAGCCTCCGCTCTGCCCGAAGCCTGCTCCGCCACCACCCTCGAACGCGTCTCCATCGAACGAGTGGTTCGCCCCCGGCGTGGCGCACTCGCGATCGGCTCCGGCGCGGGTGATGATAGTCCCGTCGACGAGGGCATCACCCCGCACCACGATGAGGAGCGGTCGCTCCCCCACCACCTCGAGCAGGCCGGCGTCACCGACGTGGAACGAGCGAGCGTGAAGGAGCGCCGCTGAGGACCCTCCATCGAGCTGCGCGATGACTGCGAACGGGAGCTCGACCACGCCACCGTCAGCCAACCTCGCCTCGACCCCACCGTCGCTTGTCTGGGTATCGATGGTGAAGGCTGTGGTCACCTCGAGAGTGACCGTCGAGGTGAGGAAATCGAGCTGTTGCTCGTTGAAGTTGCTGGGTTCGTAGGAGAACGCGGGCACACACTCCTGGTGCAGGTTGCAATGCTCTCCGGGAACACAGGTACTACAGGGAGCTCCGGCATCCTCGACTCCGGCATCCTTGACTCCGCCACCGCTGTCCGGCGGGCCGCCATCGGGAGCTCCACTGTCGGGAGCGCCACCGTCCACCACCCCACTGTCGTTCTCTCCGCTGTCCGGCAGCTCGCCGCCATCGGTCGGCCCACCGTCGAGCCCCCCTCCTTCGACCGGTGGACGGTGCACGGAGAGGCGCAGCGATACCTCATTGGGAGGGAAGGGCTTGAAGTGGGCGGGCACGGCATCGGCGAACTCGGGAGGATCCTCCTCCCGCTGGCAGCCAGCGGTGTACCCGGTGGCCTGCACCGTGACGTCGCTCGACAGGCCACCTTGAGCGACGGCCACGATGAGTGGCGTCAGACGGTCGAGCGGCCGCGAGATGGGGTCGCTGGTCAACGCACCCGCAGCGCCGTTCAGCCGCACCAGGACGCACTCTGAACGGAGATCGGGGTCGAGCTCGATGACGAGCCTGAGCGTGCCCTCGGTCGACCAACGCTGGCAGGCCCCACCGAGCAGGGCGAGCACAACACTGATCAAAGGATGGAAGGGGGCGCGCATCCCAATACCGTAGCATGCGCTCAAGGTCGGCCTCGAGAGCCCCCCTCGTGGCCCAAGGCGACAACTTGGGTCGTATGCGGTGAGGTCGCCTTGTTCTCCGAGCGGGCAAGACGGTGCGAGCAAGCCTTGAGGTGCGAGGGTGGGCCGGTACCCACCCACCGGGCGGTCTGACCAGCTTCCATTCGCCACGGCGAAATCACTTTAGTGGGCGGACTGTTCTGCCACCGCAGCCTCGACGTACTTCACGCCGACCGCGGTGATACGTGGCCCCGTCGATGTGCGCCGCGCGTACCCCTCGTGCTCACGAAGCGCCTTGGCCGCGTTGGGCGCCGCGTACTTCACGCCCTGCTTGGCCCAGAAGCGAGAGGTCGTTCCCGACGACACCGGGACCGAGAGCTGTTGAGCAAGATAGAGCGGAATGAGGGAACGAAGGAGCTGGTCCTTCGCACGACCAGCCTTCACCAACCCGGACCGCTTCGGGTGAGCCTCCAGCGCCTCGATCAATTGAGTCAGTGGGTCGCTCGGACGTCGCACTGCCTTGGCCTGCTTCTTCGCATCGAGTTTAGAAGGCTTTGCTCGACCTTCGCGATCCGCGTCACCCGACACTTGAGGCAGCGGCACGGCCTCGGAGCTCACCCGCCCTGCCTTCGTTGACTTCCGTGGGGAACTGACGTGCGCGACTTTGGAGGCAACTGGCGCGACCTCGGACGCCACTGACGCGACCTCGGAATTGACCGATGGGACCTCGGAACTCGCCGGTACACTCTCGAGAGCCACTGATGCAACCTCGGAGCGAACCGGCGCGACGCTCGCCGAAACAAACTCTGAGCTCACCGAGGTTCCTTCTGAACCGACCGACGCCACGGTGGAGCTCCGGGCGGCGACCCGCGGGCCACCTTCGGCGTCAGGCGGCGGCTGGGGAGGGCCCTTGGGCGCGAGGTGAAGCGCTTGCCGGAGCTCGGCGATGCGCGCCTCGATCTTGGTGTCCTTCAGGCGATGGTCGACGAAGCGGTCGATGAAAGACTCCACCGAGTGAACGAGGCCGAGCCCCTTCTTCACCGGAGACGCCTTCAGCACCATGTAGAGGCGACGAAGCATGACCTCCCATACCTCCGGGGAACAGCAATGAGAAGGGCCCCGACCGCTCAGACTCGAGCTCGCGCCTTCGCCAGGCGGAGCACCCTCGCGAAGTGCCCTTCGTCGACCGGCTGCACCGACAGGCGCTGGCCCGGGCGGAGCAACGCCATTCCCGCCAGGTTCTTCTCTGCCTTGAGGCGGGCCAGCGTCACCAGCTCGTCGAAGCGCTCCACGAACGAGATGGTGACGTGAACCCATTTGGGTGACGTCTTGGAGCTCGCTGCGTCGAAGTACTCGCTGTGGGGGTCGAACTGGCTCGCGTCGGGGGTCGGGTCGCTCGACACCTTGGCCAGACCCGCCACGCCCGAGGGCTCGGCGTTGGAATGGTAGAAGAGGACCAGCTCGCCCTGCTTCATGTCGTCGCGCATGAAGTTCCGGGCCTGGTAGTTGCGCACGCCCTCCCAGCCCGTCTCTCGTTCGCGCTCGAGGTCCTCGATGGAGTACACCTCGGGTTCACTCTTCATCAGCCAGAAGCGTTTGGCCATGAGCGCTGGCCTAGCCCAGCCGGCCGACTCGAGGGAAGTATCGGTGGTACGGTGGCTCAAATGTACTCCACGCTGGTGATGCTGCTGTTGGCCGGTGCACCGAAAGCCCCGGCGGGCTCGGACCTCGTCGTGCACGTTCCCAAGCTCGAGGCGCTGTCGACGGTGTTGCCGTTCTTCCGCGCGGCCGGCACGCGCGCGCCGATGCTGAGAGTGGAGTCCTGGCGCAGCTCAGCCGTGCCCTTGCTCGGCGTCGACATCACCAGCTCCGACTCACTCAACGCCGCGGGCATCGACCCAGCAAGTGCCTTGACCGTCTCACAGCTCGACGAGCGCACCGTGAGCTGCGTCGTGCTCAAGGATCCCAAGCGCTACGCCAAGCGGGTCAACGAAGCCCTGAGCCCTCTGGGAAAGGTGTCCACCCGGCAGGAAGCAGGCGTCCCCGTGACGCTGGCGACTGATCAACTCGACCGGGTCCTCGGGGCAGTGGTGACGGTCGGCAAAGAGTCGTGCAGCGTGGTGGGGAACGGTCTCTCGGTCGAGAAGCAGCTTCCCGCGACGGTCAAGGCGCTCCTCAAGCCTGCCGCCCCAGGAGGCTCCTTGGCCGAGAAGCTTTCGGGCATCGCGACGGCCATCATCCCTGGGCCAGGCCGCTCAGGGGCACTCTCGGTGCGCGCCGAGGGCCGTCGGCTCACGTTGGACGGGAAGGCCCATGGTCTGGGTCTCGGGACATTGCAGGGCGCCGGGCCTTCGCCCTACGCCACCTTCGCGCCCGGGGGCATGCTGGTGCTCCGGGGTCGCTTCGCCCCGAGCGCCATGGGGTCCCTGGCCAACCAGACCGCCCGGAGTCTGCCGGTCAACCTGATTCTCTCGCCGCTCGCCACCCAGCTCGAGGGGCTCTTGACGGGCAACGTGGCGGTGGCCGTCTCCCGGGTGAAAGTCACCACCGGGCTCAAGAGTCAAGCGGCCCGTTTTTTCGCCGCGCATCTGGCCGTGCTCGCCGAGACGTCGGACCCCGAGGCCGCCCGTCGGCTGATTGCTGCCATCGACCCCAAGACGCTATCGGTCCGTGAAGGCCGGGTCGATCTGACAGTAGTGGGCTCGACCATCATCTTGTCCAACGATGAAGAGGTGAAGGCGGCGGCGCTCACGGCGCTCCAGGCGAGCGCAGGACATCAGAGCCACGCGCTCGAGCTCGTCGCGTCGCCGGCAGAGGTCGCCCGTGGCTTGAGCCAGATACCCCTGCTCGACGTGGTGCAGACTCCGGAGCTGGCGAGCCTCCTCGCCATCAGCACTGAGCTCGGCCCACTCTTGCTGGCGTCGGAGTCCGTCACCGGCTGGCTCGACCCGGCTGGCGCTGAGCTCCATCGGGGTCAGCTCACGTGGGTGCTCGACGAGAAGCAGTTCGGGTCGGCGGCGAGCCCGGGGCCCTGACTCTCACCAGCGTCGCTCCCGACGCAGGCGGTCCCCGAGCGCGACGAGCTCGTCCGCGGAAAGCTGCGCGAGCTCGGTCTTTCGTGCTTGGTCGAGCTCGATGCCGAGGACTTCGAGCAGAGCCTGAATACCGAACCGGAGCCCCTCGACCTGGCCCATTTGTCGTCCTTCCTCTTTGCCTTCCTCTCTCCCCTCGTCCTTCGCCGCCGACATCTCGATGCGGTACGTATCGAGTGCGAGCTGACGCTGTCGCACGAGTTCCTGGACAGTCGGCGTGGCCGACAGGTCTTTGAGGAGCTCGTTGGCCTTCGCGATCGCTGGGTTGCTCATGCACGCCTCCTTCACCTCCTCGTCGGTCTTGGCTCCGAGAAAGCGGCTCCAGTCTAGCAAAGGACGCTCGTCTTGCCGAGCGGCCCGGGCCCGCTTGGGGAGCTCGATGACGTGGAGCTCGAGCACGTTGCTGAACACGAGATGGTCATGCGCTTCCATGATGCGGAAGGTCGAGTGAAAGCGCGGCGTGTCGAGTTCGATGTAGTCCAGGAAGAGGACCGAGATGACTGGGCGCAAAGCCGTGTAAGGCTGACCCCGCTCGAGCTGTCCGGAGAAGAGCCGCGCCCAGTAGTAGACCGCTCGACGGCGGAGGCCAGCGCGCCGCGCCACTTGCATCTCCACATCGACACGCGTCCCATCGTCGAACTCCACGAGGAGGTCGAGCACGATGCCCTTGTCTTCCACCTGTTCCCGGCCCACCTCGGGGTTGAGCACACGGACGTCGGTAATTGGTCGCGGAGGACGCAGCACCGCCGTCAGCAGATCGACGAGCGCACCACGGCTCGCGCGTGAGCCGAAGAGCATCTTGAAGACGACATCGAGGGTCGGGTCGAGCGTGGTCCGCATGCGGCCGATGACCCAGCATTTCGGGTGCCAACCCCAGACCGCTCATCTCCGAGGGCAGCCCGCGGCTGGCCGTCTCTCCCGTGAGACGGGCCCATCCACGAGCTCAGTCGGGGAGCACCTCGGGCACGGTCGGCCTGACGCGATCGAGCCACCCGCGCCTTCGCTCAAGCTCGCTCTCGAGCCACCCGTCAGCATAGCCCAGCGCCACCTGGTCTCTCGAATGAGTCGGATGCTTCGCCGCCCACCGTTCGGCCAACTCGCGGAGCGTAGGGTCTTGGCACCGACGCAGCGCCGCGAGTACCTCGGCCGCGTCACCTGGCTTGGTCGTACCCTCGAGGGCAAAGCTGAGCTCTCGCAGACACCACGCTCGCCCGAGGCCCAGGAGCATGGCGGCCACCGTGCACCGGCTGCTGGGTACCGGGCCCCGCAAAGCCCGCCGGACCAGCTCGAGCGCATGCTGAGGCGTGAATTCGAGCGCGAGGAGCGCGAAGTCTCCCGCGAACGGGTTCCCGTGGTAGCCCTCGACGGTGTCGGCCCGGGCGAAAGAGAGGACGCTGGCCACCACCAGCTGGCGATCGATGTCTCGCCTGAGCAAGTAGTTCGCCGCGGCACACATCGAGTACGGGTGGTCCCGCCGAGCATCCATGCGGGTGGCCAGGCGCCGCACCGCCGGGCTCGGAGGGAGATCGACCCGGGCGTCCAACCGCTCGATGGCCTTGCCCACCGCGGGACCCAAGGGCCCATCGATGACCTGCTCACACACGAGGAAGAACTCCTGGGCCGTGAGCTCGGCCTCGAGCGGCTCGAGGGCCATGCGGGCGGTGCGGGGGTCAGCGAGCCGCGCGAGCAGCCACTGCCGCCGGCCGACCACCGCCCGCTCGTCGTCATCGCCCAGGTGCGCCCGCCATCGACCCTGAGCCTCGGGCGATTCGAAGTCTGCCTTCTGCGCCTCCTCGCACAAGGCCTCGAGCTCTTCGGCGATGCGAAAGACGTGGTCGCTGACCGGGTGCCAGAGAATGCCCTCGGATCTCAGCTCGCGAATGGCCTCGGCGATGACATCAGCCGTCGGCAACAACTCGCGCACCCTCCGCTCCGGCAGCCCGAGCTCGTGCAGCCCGAAGAGGCGAGACGAGAAGAAATACGGGTCGATGGTCAGCCCGCCGTCGCCATGAAAGTCGAGGTCGATCTCCTCGCCCGGCCCCGAGAGACGGCACCCTCGACCGTGAAAACGAAACGACCAGCCGGGGAGCTCGGGGACCTGGCCATGCTCGAGAGTGGTGGCCGACAGCCTCGCCTCGACCAGCTCAACCACCCACCGCTGACGTGGAACTTGCCGCATCAGCGCGACGACGAGCCAGCCCAGCCAAGGCCGGGGGAGCTCGCGCGCCCAGAGACGCCGCCCCTCTTCGAGGCTCGCCCGCTGAAGCCCTCCGCGGATCGCCTCGAGCAGCATCACCCGCGCCCCCGCAGGGCGACGATGCGCTCACAGAAGGGGAAGACGAAGGCGGGGCCCAACATCGTCAGCATCTAACCCCGCGCCGGTGCCCGGCAACAGTGATGGATTCCCTGAGGCGGCCCAACCCAGTCGACCCGCGCAGTTCGCGCGACGTGCGTTTGCTCGCCTCGACGATCCGGGTCAAGGCACCTCCACGATGACTGGTACGAGGAAGGTTGACTCCTGAGTAGGATGCCCGCGATGCCAAACATCCTCGTGCTGCACGGGCCCAACATGGGCCTCCAGGGCGTCGCCGCGGTCGACGAATCGCTGGCGGCCCGCGCGGAGGAGCTGGGCGTCGAGCTCACCCTCGTGCAGTCGAATACCGAAGGCGTGCTGCTGGACGCGTTGGTCGAGCGGCGTGAGGAGCTCGACGGCGTCATCATCAACCCCGGAGTCTGGGCCCCCGCGGCCTGGGCCCTGGCCGAGGCGCTCACGCTGGTGAGCAAGCCAGCGGTCGAGGTGCTCCTCAGCCCGTCGACTCGGGGCCCCAGCGCGCTCACCGGCGCCGTCGCGCTCCAGGTGCACGACCAAGGCGTCAAAGGGTACCTGACCGCCCTCGAGCACCTGGCCAAGGCGCTGCCGAAGCCGACCGTTGGCGCGGGCGACGAGCCTGGGCCTCCGGTGTCGGTGCCAGGAAAGACCATCGGCCGGAGACCAACCCCCGAGCAGGAGGAGCAGGCCTCACTCCGCTCCCCGAAGACCATCGGCCGCAAGCCTCCGCCGTCGACGCAGCCCACGTCCGCCAGCCGAGGCCCAACCGTCCGCTCGGCCGCCGGGTCGGGGCTCACCCGAGCGCAGGTCCGCCAGAAGGTGTCGGCGCGCCTCGGGGGCACGCTCTCGACCGATGCGCTGGCGTCCTGGGCGAGAAGCGAGTGGTCGCTGCTGCAGAAGGGTGGCCCGTGCGAGGAGGGCCGGCGAGAGCTGCTCGACTCGGTGCTCCTGACACTGATGGCCGCCTCCAGGGCCTCGGAGCACGTGCTCCTCGCCCAGCTGGCCAGGCTCGAGTGAGGCCTCGCCGCGAAACCCCTATGGCGCCCGGCCCGAAGCGGTATGGAGGGCCCCATGACGCGCCAACGACCTTCGAAGCCCGCTCCCGAGCGCCCGCGCTCCGGCCGGGGTGCCTCGCCCAGCGCCCGCGCGATGGCCATACAGGTGTTGGCCCGCGTCGCCGCCACCGACGCCTACCTCAACGTGGTGCTCGACTCGACGCTCGACGAGCTGGGCCCGGAGGACCCCCGCGACGCCGCCCTGGCCACCGAGCTCTGCTACGGCACCACGCGGCGCCTCCTCACCCTCGACGCTGTCATCGCCGGCTTCTCCGAACGTCGGCTCGAGACGCTGGAAGACCGGGTGCTGGCTGCCCTCCGCATCGGCACCTACCAGGTCTTCTTCACCCGAGTGCCTCGCCACGCCGCCGTCGCCGACACCGTCGAGGCGCTCAAGAGCCTGGGCCTCGCCCGGGCCGCTGGCTTCGTCAACGCCATCTTGCGCAAGGTGTCTGGCCTCGAGCGACTCCCCGCGCCAACCGGCGACGACCACACCCGCCTGGCCCTGGAGCACAGCCACCCCACGTGGCTGGTGAAGCGATGGGTCGCCCACTTCGGCCTCGAGCGGGCCACGGCGATGCTGGCGGCCGACAACCAGCCGCCTCCCGTCGTCATTCGAACCAACACGACCAAGCTCGGACGTGACGAGCTGCTCGCTCAGCTCCTCGACGCCGGAGTCAAGGCCTCGGCCGCGCCTCTCTCTCCGGTGGGCATCATTCTCGAGAGCGCCGGGCGGGTGGAGGACCTGTACGGGTACGCCGAGGGCCTGTGGCAGGTTCAAGACGAGGCGGCCCAGCTCGTCACCGTCTTCGCCCAGGTGCCGCAGGGAGCGCGAGTGCTGGACACCTGCGCCGCGCCAGGAGGCAAGTCGTGTCACCTGGCCCAATCGAGTGAGGTGGTGGCGAGCGATCTCCACGCCAACAAGCTGCCGAAGATCGCCGCCGAGGCGAGCCGCCTGGGGCTGAGCAAGCGCATTACCCTCAGCACCGCCGACGCGTCGATGCCGCTCCCCGAGGCGCTGGGAGACTTCGACGTCGTCTTCGTCGACGCCCCGTGCTCCGGCCTGGGCACCCTGCGCCGCCACCCCGAGCTGCGCTACCGCCGAACCGAGGCCGACCTCGCCTCGCTCGCCGCGCTCCAGCGAGCCATCCTCGAGAGCGCCCAGGCCCGGCTCCGACCCGGGGGCCTGTTGGTGTACGCCGTCTGCACCACCGAGCCCGGCGAGGGAGCGGATCAAATCGAGCTGTTCCTCCGCTCTCACCCTGACTTCACCAGCGAGCCACCCCGAGGGCTCGACCACCTGCCCACCTGGCAAGGGTACTTGAGGACACTTCCCGGCCCCGAGGGCCTCGACGGCTTCTTCGCCGCGCGCCTGCGTAAGCTCTACTGACTTCGCATCGGCGGGCGTCGCGGGCAGGACCCGGGCTTCAGCTTCGAGCGACTCGGACAGATGATGTCGCCAGGAAGAAGCCGATGCACACCAAGATGATATGCGATTGATCAGGGAGGGCATCGACGCACTCACCGGGCGAACGTGTCGCCGATATCGGACCCGGAGCTCACGGCGCTGAGGTCGATGGGCTCCCATTTCTTCAATACGCCCGCTTCGCCGCTCGGTTCGGAGGGCGACGCCGGAGTTCGAGCCGTGAGGCCTTTGGTCTCGGGTTGGCCGACGCGAAGTCCTCCATCATCGACATCCCACGCCGCGCCTCCGCGATGACGCGCACGCTTCGTCCTTTGGTGTGAGCGGCATCCGCTCACTACCAGGGGAGCCGCTCACCCATGTGGAAGAACCCGCCGGTCGGACCGGTGGCAGGGAGCGTGGCGAGCGCGACCGCGCTCTTGGCGCCGTCGCTCACCTCCATCGGCGCAGCGTCGCTGCCGAGATCGGTCTTCACCCAGCCCGGGTGGGCAGAATTGACCTTCACGTTCGTCCCCCTGAGCTTGTGCGCCAGCGCAACCGTGAAGGCGTTGAGCGCGGCCTTGGACGTCGTGTACGCCGGGTTGATGAAGTCGCCGAACTGCTCGGGCGCACTCGTAATGGACGTGAGCGACCCCAGGGCGCTCGACTGGTTCACGACGCGACCGGCGGGGCTCTCCCTGATGAGTGGCAACAACGCGTAGGTCACGGCGACCACGCCGAACACGTTCGCCTCCAGGGTCCGGCGAAACGTGGCAAGGTCGTCGTTCATCCACTCGGCGACGCCCGCGTTATTCACCAGCACGTCGAGGCGCCCGAACCTCTCCTTGAAGAACCCGGGGAGGGTCTCGACGTCGGCCTTCGACGAGACCTCCAGCTTCACAAAGTGCGCGTCGAGGCCCTCTGCGCGAAGCTTGTCTGTGGCGGCCTTCCCCTTGGCTTCGTCGCGCGCACCGAGCACCACGATGAGCCCCCTCTTTCCGAGCTGGCGGGCAATCTCGAAGCCGATGCCTTTGTTCGCGCCCGTGATGAGCGCCACGGTCTTGTTTGCTGTCATGACATGTCCGTCCTGTCGATTCATGCGAGGAGGCTACGCTCGGCACGCCCCGACGTGCCTGCCTGATGCTCCACAAGTCTTGCCTGATTGTGGCGATCGCGGCAGAGTCCGGAAGTGCCAAGTTGGCCTGAGCCGATCCGCCCGGGGCTGCTGCCGCAATGTGAGCGTGTGCTTCGCGGCGCCCCGGAATTCGACCGACGAACGCCCACGGTCATCTCACCGCTGCCGAACCTCCATCTGCTCGCGCACCCCGTCCGCACCGACCTCGAGGCGACCCTCTACAGGCCGGTGGTGTGCGTCGTCCTGCGAGGGCGCAAGGAGACGACCTTCGGAGAACGCACCTACGACGTTGGCGCCGGAGACTGCGTGTTGGTCAGCCACGACCTGCCCGTGACCTCGTGCATTGTCGAGGCTCCCTATCTGGCGCTGCTGTTCGACGTGAGCTTCGACACGCTGCGGAGCCTGCACGAAGAACTCAGCAACCCGATGCTCGGCGAGGCGGGCGCTCGTTCGTTCGAGGTTCATGCGGCACCGCCGCTGCTCCTCGATGCCCTCGGTCGCTATCTGGGGCTCGCCGAGACCCCTGCGGACGCCAGAATCCTCGGGTCGATGCTCGCCAGGGAAATCCACTATCGACTCCTCACGGCGTCCTTTGGGGGCATGCTTCGAAGCCTCACCCGATACGAGAGCCACGCAAGCGCCATTGCGAGCGCCATCGCCCACATTCGGCAGCACTTTCGCGAGTCGTTGGTCGTGGCCGAGCTGGCTCGTCAGATGGGGATGAGCGTCTCGAGGTTCCATCGGCAGTTCAGGGCCGTGACCGCGTCGTCACCGCTCCAGTACCAGAAGGATCTCCGTCTGCTCGAAGCCTGTCGGAGGCTGAGGACCGGCACGGTCTCGGTCTCGGTCGCCGCGTACGAGGTCGGCTACGAAAGCCCCAGCCAGTTCAGCCGCGAGTACGCTCGGAAGTTCGGGCGCCCGCCAAAGAGCGATCTGGCGAAGGGCCGAGAACGAAACGATGGTT
The DNA here is from genome assembly GCA_003153055.1 of Myxococcales bacterium. The sequence continues at coordinate 20,883 of PMBV01000174.1, read as the reverse complement.
TGCCTGCCGTCACTTGAACGGGTCCGATCCTCCGCTCTCATCCTGATTTCACCAGCGAGCCACCTGCCCATCTGGCAAGGGTACTTGAGGACTCCCCGGCCCCGAGGGCCTCGACGGCGTCTTCGCCGCGCGCCTGCGTAAGCTCTACTGACTTCGCATCGGCAGGGCGTTGCGGTAACCCTGGCCCATGACGCCCTCCATTCTCATGCTCGTGGTCGCCCTGTCGGCGGCCCCCACCAAGCGGCCGTACACCGTCGCTGACCAGGTGGCCCTGCAACGGCTCCAGAGCTTCCACGTGGCCCCCGATGGTCGCGCCGTCGTCTTCACCGTGCGTGCCACCGACCTCGAGGCCAACCGAGGCCGCAGCGATCTCTTCCTCGTCAACACCGACGGCACGAGCCTCCGCCGACTCACGAGCCACCCGGAGAACGACTCGGACCCCCTCTGGGCCCCAGACGGGAAGTCCGTCTTCTTCCTCTCCACTCGGTCGGGCATGAGTCAGGTCTGGCGCATCGCGGTCGACGGCGGCGAGGCCACCCAGGTGACGCGCGCTCCCATCGACGTCGACTCCTTCGTCCTGTCGCGCGACGGCGCCCAGCTCGCCTTCTCGGCCGAGACCTTCCCCCAGTGTGACACGCTGGAGTGCACCCAGAAGCGCCTCGACGAGCGGGCCAAGCAGAAGAGCTCGGGGCGCCTCTATGACTCGCTCCTCTTCCGGCACTGGGACACCTGGAGAGACGGCCGCCGGGCCCACCTCTTCGTCCAGCGGGTGGAGGGTGGCGCAGCGGTCGACGTGATGAAGCGAATGGAGGCTGACGCGCCGTCCAAGCCCTTCGGCGGCTCCGACGAGTACACCTTCTCTCCCGACGGGAAGTCTGTCGTGTTCACCGCGCGGGCAGTGGGCCGGGAAGAGGCGTGGAGCACGGACCTGGACCTCTTCAAGGCGCCCATCGACGGCAGAGCGGCACCCGAGAAGCTCACCACCACCAACCGCGCCACTGACACCCAGCCGCTCTTCTCACCCGACGGGAAGCAGCTGGCCTACCTGGCGATGCACCGCCCCGGCTTCGAGGCCGACAAACTCGATGTCGTCGTCCGCGACGTAGCCACGGGCCAGGAGCGCACCCTCACCCAGAAGTGGGACCGCTCAGCCTCGAGCCTCACTTGGGCCACCGACTCGAAGTCCCTCTACGTGACCGCCGACGACCTGGGCCAGCACGGCCTCTTCCAACTTGAGCTCGCCCAGGGGCAAGTGACGCCAGTGTGGCCGACCGACAACGTCACCGGCGCCGAGCCAGCGGTGGGCGGGCTGGTGATGAGCCGCGACTCGCTCACTCAGGCGGCCGACCTCTTCTTCCTCGACCCGGCGACGAAGGCAGCGCGGGCCCTCACGCACCTCAACGCCGAGGCCTTCGCCACCTTCGAGCTGGGCCAGCCAGAGCAGTTCTCGTTCGCCGGGTGGAACGGCGAGACAGTGCACGGCTATGTCGTCAAGCCGGTGGGTTTCGACCCCAAGAAGAAGTACCCCCTCGCGTTCCTCATTCACGGTGGGCCTCAGGGCAGCTTCGGCAACCACTGGCACTACCGATGGAACCCCCAGGTGTACGCCGGCCATGGGTACGTGGCGGTGATGATCGACTTCCACGGCAGCACCGGCTACGGCCAGGCCTTCACCGACTCCATCTCGGGCGATTGGGGCGGCAAGCCACTGGAGGACCTCAAGAAGGGCCTCGCCGCGGCCCTCGAGCGCTACCCCTTCATCGACTCACGGCGCATGTGTGCCCTGGGAGCCAGCTACGGCGGCTTCATGGTGAACTGGATGGCCGGCACCTGGAACGAGCCGTGGAAGTGCCTGGTGAGCCACGACGGCAACTTGGACGAGCGCACCGCCTACTTCGACACCGAAGAGCTGTGGTTCCCGGAGTGGGAGCACGGCGGCCTCCCGTGGGAGCCCCGGTCGACCTACGGCCTCCACAACCCCATGGACCACGTGGCCCAGTGGCGAGTGCCGATGCTGGTGGTGCACGGCTCGAAAGACTACCGGGTGGTGGAGACCCAGGGCATCGCCACCTTCACCGCGCTGCAGCGGCGCGGGGTGCCCAGCCGCTTCCTGTCATTCCCCGACGAGAACCACTGGGTCCTCAAGCCCGCCAACTCGGTCCTGTGGCACGACACGGTGCTCGATTGGCTCGACCAGTGGACCAAGCTGAAGTGACGTCACATCGCGCCGCTGGCGCCGTTCGGGTCCGTCGGCGGGCCTGAGGCGGCGGACCCGACGTCCATCTCCACCTCGACCCGGGCAGTGGCGTAGGTGACGCTGGTCTGCCGAAAGCCGTAGTAGCCGGTGGCTTGTATGGTGTAGCGCTGAAGGGGCGTGCCAATTTGGTCGCTCTTGTAGATGGCGTACTCCCACTGGAGCCCGCCGCCCTCGCTCAGCCCGACGCCCGCATCGGAGCCATTGTCAATCGGCCCACGGGTGATGCAGTTGCCGCCGCAGCCCGCCACGCCATCGGGCTCTGTCCGGGGTGTCAGGTCCGTGAGCGACACCACGCCGGCGCGAACGTCGAGCACGGCCTGCTCGGCGGCCATCTGGGCCCGGCCGACCGCGACCTCCTGGGCCAGGAGATCCTGCGAGGCGCGCTGGCCGCGGGCGGTCATCGAGAAGTAGCCCGCCGCCGCTACGGTGAGCGCCAGCAAGACGAGTAAGACAAATATCAAAACATAGCCATCGGCTCGAGGCTTCATGGGACGACCTGTAGATTCTGGAAGGCAAAGGAGAACTGCTGCTGCACCCGGAGGTAGCTGTCGGCGGCGCTGGTCGCCATGCCGGCGTGATCGAACGAGTCAGGGCGCCGGTAGTCTGTGTTGACCAGCCCGCCATTCAGCGCAAGCGCCGTGCGCTGGCCCATGCCAGTCAACTGAACCCGAATGCCTCGCACCAGTGAGATTCGGGACCCCGGAGTGATGCTGGTCAGCCCGGGCTCGACGTCGGCCGTCGTCAGGCTGCAGGCCCCTGCCACCTTGTCGTCGCAGTAGCAGTAGGAGCCCGACGCCGCGCCCTGCACGCAGGTCGGGCTGCTCCCGGTGGCCGCGATGCCTCCGTCGGCGTTCGAGTACCCTAAGGAGACCTGGAGGTCCTCGATGCCCTCCTGCAGCTTGACGGGCGGGTTCCACGCGCCGACGATGGTGCTGGTCTGCCGGTACAGCGAATACATGTTTGTGGAGGCGCTGGTTGGCTTGCAGATCATGTAACGAGTACGGCCACCGAGTCGATACACATCCATATCGGCAGCAGGGCACCCTGGGTAAAACGTACCAGGAGAGACGCCGAGCGCGGCATAGTCGCGGTCGATGAGCGTGCCGGTCCCCGAGGTCATGCCCGAGCTGTCGAGCGAGGTGACCTTCACCAGGCACGCCACGCCCGCGGCGTTCGCGAAGGCCAGCACCGAGCCTACCGCGAGCGCTCCGGTCCCGCCGGTCGCCTCGGTCATGCTGAAGGGCTCTCCGCGGTTCCCCAGAGTGAAGCCGACGTTGACCCCGCTCGTGATGGCAGCCGAGAGCGCCTTGCCCGGCCCCAAGCCGGCGAAGCCCTCGGCCAGCTCGAGCACGTCGGTGCCCTCGACGAGGCCGGCCGAGTCGCAGTTGGCCGAAGACGTGATGGGGAGGGTTCCGTTCGAGGGCAGGCTGGTCGCCGAGTCGACCTCGATGTGACGCACGGCGAAGGCGGGGAGCGGAAAGCGGTAGCCGGCGTTGCCCACGTCCATCTGCATGGTGACCATCGCCACCATGGTCGACGACTGAGCCTCGACCAGACGCTCGGCGGTGCGCTGCTGGCTCGCCAGGGCGACGAAGACCGACACGGCGGCGGCGATGATGATTGACGAGATGGCCGTCGAGATGAGCAGCTCGAGGACCGTGAAACCTCTACGTCGTGCGGTGTTCATCATCCACCATCCGGGCTACGGGAAAGAATCGTACTGGCCGTCGTCACCAGCGGCGTGGGGAAGCCGGGGCGGAACGACTCGACGCGGGCGGTGACGACGAACGCCGGGTACCCGACGCCAGCATCCGAATCGACGGTGATGATTTCGGTGTAGGCGCGGCCCGAGGAGTCGTGCACCGTGCCGCCGTCGAAGGTGCCCTCAGCCAGCGACGAGTAGCCGAACATCGTGTACTCGGCGAGCACCTGCTGGGCGAAGAGGGAGGACGTCACCGGTTGGACTCCGCGCCGGTTGTTCATCGCCCCTTGGAGCAAGAGCTCGATGACGCCGACCAGCCCGATGATGAGAATGGCCGAGGCCACCATCACCTCCATCATTGTCGAGCCACGGCGTCTCATTGGAGCCTCGCGGCGCCAGCGGTCGGGAGCACCACCACGAGCAAGTGCGCGGGCGTCGTCGCGTTCTCGTGGAGCGTGAAGGTGGCGTCCCCCAGGCCGGTGACCTCGGAGAAGCCGATCTCGCCCGCGCCTGCCGAGTCGAACCACACCGAGCGCCCGCCGAGGCGGTCATAGCCGATGGTGAAGCCCTGCCCCGCCAAGACCCCGCTCGACAGCATGGCGGTGGGCAAGGCGAGTTGCACCGCGTTGGGGAGCTCGGCCGGCCCGAGGTTGTCGCTGTCCACCAGTTTGTCGCCCGGCTCGAAGGCCGCCTTCGCCGAGGTACAGCTCCCCTTGCGCATCAGCGAGAGGGTGGCGGGCCCGGTGACGAAGCCGGTCGAGCCGGCGCCCGCGTAGGTCGGCCCGTTCACCTGCACATAGTGGGGGCAGTTGCTCGTGGCCGCCCGGAGCCGGGCCGTCCCCAGCATTGCCATGAGCCCCTTGCTGCTCGACACCACTCGACCAGCGACGACCATGTCGAAGAGCGCCCCGCCTCCGATGGACGAGAGGATGCCGATGATCGCGACCACGGTCATCATCTCGAGGAGCGTCATGCCCCTGGAGCGGTGTCTGAGGTGTGGGCGCATCAGCGGACCCTCCGGAACGACCGCTTGTCTCCCGACGCCGTCATCGGGCGCACCGACTGGTGCATGGGCTCGGGCGTCACGTTCGGCGGTGGGTTCGAGGTCGTGAAGTACAGGGCTCCGTTGGCCGAGACCAGGTCGCTGGGAATACCCACGCCAGGAATGTTGATGACTGAGGAGGTGGTGCCGTCTGCGTTGACCAGGCAGCTCCGCAGGTCGCCCTTCAAGGGGTCGAAGCAGTACAGCATCGTGTCGCCGGCCGAATCACAGCCGCTGCCGCTGGTCGGGGGGAAATAGGTGGCGACGATGAGCGAGCCGTTGACGATGGCTGGCTCGGAGACCGACTGCTCGGTGGCGTTGATGAACTGGTTGGCCCACAAGAGACGGCCATCGCCATCGCCGTTGGCTGTCGCCCCGATGTCGTGCACGGCGTAGAAATAGTTCCGCAGGTGCTGCTGGCTCGACGCCGAGGTGATGCTGCTCGGGTTGGGCAGGTAGCCGGTGCCGATGAAGTAGTCGGCCGTGAGCCGGTTGGAGTCATAGAGCGCCGTCAGCCGCGGCCGCAGGTAGAAGGGCAACTGGCGATCCGTGTCGAGCGGCATGGTGGCTGCGTGGGGCGACTTGCCGCAGCTCCAGGGGTCAACCATGCTCGAGGAGCAGTCTTCCTGCGTGTACGTGAAGGTTGGGCTCGTGCCGGAGCGCACCACGCGGCGAATGGTGACCGACGCCCCGGTGGGGCTGTGCGTCGTGCTCGAGTCCATCGGGTCGAAGAAAATCGCCGGAGACCACGAGGCCGGGGTCGTCACGGGGGTGGAGTTGATGGTGGTGACGCCCGCCGAGGTGGTGGTGTTGGGCGGCTCGCGGAACCGCATGATGTAGAGCACCCCGGAGGTGCCGGAGAGCATCGCGTTGTCCATCTGGGGCGTGCCGGAACGGCGGAAATACGATGGCCGCGCGTAGAACTGATTGGCATTGCCATCGATGTCTGCCTTGTTCAAGACGCCGTCATGCGCGGTGAACGACACCACCACGCCACCGTCGAGCGCGTTGAGAACGTGCACCTGGTCGCCGTCGTCGTGCCCGGCCCGGTCACCGTAGACGCCACCGCTGCGAGCCCCACCGGCGACCACCGCCACGAACTGGTCGGAGTTTCCTGCCCGCTCGACCCGCCCGATGATGGGCGCCTGCACGTAGCCCAGGCCGTCCTCCGTCGGAGTCTTCTCGAATTTCCACAGGTACTTCGGGTTGCTCGGGTTCGAGACGTCGAGGGCGATGAGCCCGCGGCCTCCGTTGCGCATGGCCGTGATGGAGACGGTCTTCCAGTCGGCCTGCACGCAGCTCCGAGCGTTGCCGGCAGGGCCGTCACACACGTCCTCGACCGCCGTCTGCCCGTCGACGCCCGAGAAGTAGCCCTGCATGCTCTCGTAGAGCTTGGGGTGGAGCACCGAGGGCACCCAGCCCCAGGCCTCCCTGCCGTTGGGGCAGGTGGCGCTCGCCTCGTTGGTCACGCAGTCGGGGTTGGCGACGGTGTCGACGTTGTCACGCACCGCGCGGATGATGCCGTCGGAGGAGCCGACCACCACTCGAGTCTCGCGGCTCGCGGTGGCCGCCTCGAAGTTCGAGTACTCGGTGAGGGCAGCTGACGACGCCGCCCCGCCCCAGTCGGTGCCATTCACGGAGCGGCCGACCACCACTGGAGTGGAGGTGACGATGGCGTTGAGCCTCGAAAGCCGCTTGGTGGTGGAGCCGAAGAAGTTCTCCCCGGTGCCGGCGGTGGCCGTCACCTTGGCCGAATTCCGAACGAAGCGAACGATGTCGGCGGGGTCGAGCATCGTGGTGGTGCCCGGGCCACCGGGGTAATTCGTATCGACGTTGAGCAACGAGCCGAAGGTCGAGGCGTTGGCGGCGGTGAAGGCCACCTTCGCGCCAGCGGCGTCGGTGTAGAGAGCACGGTCGCTATCGCTCATCTTGTTGTCGAGCTTGTCTGACAGCTCCCAGCGCAGCGTGGTTTGCCCGTCAGACGTGTTGATGCCGAAGGCCGCGAAGTGCCCGGGCCACTCGAGGCTGCCGGTGAGCACGTCGTAGTACGCCATGTAGATGTTCTTCCCGTCTGACGAGATGACGGGCTTGGAGCGCGTATACGTCCCCGAGAGGATGGTCGCGAACACCTGGTGGAGCTTCACGGCGAGCGTCGCTTGGTCAGTGGCGAAGTAGGCGCCAGAGGTACCTCCTGCGTTGGCCATGGCGTCGAGGCTCGCGGCAGACGTGGCGTCAGCGACCTGGTCACCAAAGCCGAGGACGAACGTCTTCACGTCGGTGCCTCGAGAGTTGTCGGTGGTGAGGGTCCTCAGCTGGGTGACGGCGTCGGTGAGGTCCGTCGAGGTCTTGTTCGCCGGGGTGTTCTCCTGGCCATCGGTCGCCAGCAGGACGAAGTACTTGCGACACGCGTAGTTGTCGTCGGCGGCGACCTCGTGTTTGATGTACTGGTAGGCGTTCTCCAACGCGCCGTAGAGCGGTGTGTAGTCGTAGATGGCGTTGGTGTAGGGCGACGGCGCTGGCGCCCCGATGTTCGGCATGCACAACCCTCGGGTCGTCCAGACTGGCCAGGTGACGTTGCCGCCGACCACCGAGCTGTCCACCGGCGGGTCACAGGTGGTGAGCATCTGCTTGAAGGTGTCGATGTTGCCGGTGGTGGCGTCGTCGTGGGCGAACGGCATCAGCATCTGGCTGGGCGTGTTGTAATTCGTCCCGGTGCCGCTCATGCCGTAGGCCTTGGTGGTCGCGCTCGTCCAGCTCGAGCTGGTCAAGGTATGGAAAGTGCCCGCGGGGTTGACGCCAGGCTGGAGGCTGAAGGACGCCGGCCGAGGGTCGTTGATGATGTCATTGATGCTGTTGGCGGTGCAGGTCGACGGCGTGGCCGGGTCGGTGCAGCTCATGTAGTCGGACACCAGCTTGTAGATGGGCGCCTGTCCCGCGATGTTGGGCGCCAAGGTGCAGTACCTGGAGCGGGTCGGCTCGGCTCCGACTCCAGCGTCGGGTGAGTAGTCTGCCGCCAGGCAGGAGAGCCCTTGATTCGTGCCGTCGGAGATGCCGATGGTGTTGGACGTCGAGGTGGTGGCCCCTGCGAACCGGTTCGTCACCGACGAACTCGACGGCGCCTTCATGGTGACGTTGAGGCTCGAGTTGAAGTTCGAGAACCGCCCTGAGCCGGTGGCGTTGACGGGGCTCGTCGAGAAGCCGAGCGACTCGGGCGCGGTGATGCCCGAGGTGCGGAGAGAGCAGCTGGTGCCGGCGCCGAGGCAGCCGTCGACCACCACGGGGCAGGTCGAGTTGAAGCTCGCGTACGGCACCGAGGTGTTGCAGATGTCATCGGTCGAGAAGTCACGGGAGTACGAGCCAATCAGCTCTCCGCCCTTGGTCGAATACAGGTAGCGGTAGGTGTAGGCCGTGCGAGTGAGCGTGGTCGCCGTGCGGAAGTAGTTGCACGTCTTGTACAGCGGCGCCTGGAAGTCGAACTTCCGAAGCTTCATGGAGTATTTGCAGGTGTTGACGGTATTCGTCACGCTCTGTGTCTGCTGGGCGAGGTTGTAGTTGCACCAGGTGATGGTCGGGGCCGCCGACTCCCAGGTGTACTTGGTGATGTTGTAGGAGCAACGCGTGTAGGGACGGCGCCAGCGGTAGGTGACGGGGTAGAAGGCGCACTTGCAGATGGGGTTCTCGGGGTGCACTGGGTCGACGCCGGTCTGCGTCGCGCCGCCGCCGCACGGGCTGCCGCCGGCCGAGAATTGTCCAGCGTACGACTTCCCTGGAATCGTCTGAATCGCTCCGTTGGTGTACGAGCTGCAGGGCAGGCTGGTGTACTCGGCCGTGCCTCCCACCGTGTAGGCCGGGCTGTCAGCGACCCAGCCGGTGCCGCTGGGAGCGGTGTTCGTGGTGGTGGTCTGCGTCTCGAAGGTGGCGCTCGAGTCGGTCGTGGCAAGGCCACTCAGCCGGCAGGCGGCGGTGTAGCAAGCCGAGACGTCGGAGGCATACGCGGGGTTGACAGCGGTGAGGCTCGCGGGCGCGGCCGAGTTGTTCACAAGACAACTGCCACCGGTGCTCTTGCTGAACTCGTAGTAGGTGGCGATGGTCGCTGGAGAACCAGCCTGCGCGGAGTACGCGGGCCCCGTGGCGCCGTTCCAGGTGCACGCACCAGGGTTGCTCGATGTCCAGGTGACCTTCGGCGTGGAGCAGCCGGGCATCGTGGCCGTGGTGGTAGGCGTCGCGCTCGGAGTGAGCGTGCATTGAGAGGTCCCCGAGCCACACGAGGGAGACGAGTTCCAGTAGCCAGTGGGGTTCGAGGTCAGGTTGGCCGCGAAGGTTGGACAGCTGGCGCCAGTCCTGAGGAGTTGCCGCTGGACCGACGCCGCGGCGGCACACGTCGTGGTGGTACCGCCAACGACGCTCGGTGTGCAAAAATTGTAGACGTTGACGACTGGGGCGCTGGTCGATGGGGTCTTCTCGGTGAGCGTCACGTCGCAGGGCCAGTTGCTGTTGCAGGTTGTGTTGCCCGTGGGGCTCTTCACGTAGCTGTACCCGCTGGTGAGGCCACCGTAGGCCGCCTGGATCTGCGAGGTCGACGCGGAGAGGTAGTTGGAGCGCGTCTCACCGCTGTACAGCCGCACCTCGGTGCTGAGGGTGAGGCCCCGGCAGTTGGTGGTGTCGTTGGTGAAGGTCGAGATGTAACTCCCGATGGTGCCGCCGGTCACGCGACCGGAGTCGTAGAAGCCGGGGCTCCCGAGGGAAGGGGTGTTGTAGGCGCTGGTGGGGTTGATGAGGGCGCATTGACCGAGCGTGGTGCTGCTGTCGCCGACGTTGGCCGCGGTCGGTTGGTTGCCTCCAGTGCAGGTTCCGCCGAAGTAGCCGACCCACTCCACCTTCGCGACGCTCGCGACCTCGCTGCCCGAGGCCGCGGAGTACATGATGCAGGGTGTCGCGTTGGTGCAGGTGTCAGTGAGGGTGCCGCCGTACGGGGTATAGCCACTCGTCCAGCAGGTGCTGTTGTTGCCCGAGCAGGTGGTCGAGTTGGCGCTGGGGCTGACCTGGATGATCTTCGCGACGGGGACCGAGGTGTAGTCTGGCGAGGAAGCCACCGCCGTGGGGCAGGTGCTGGTGGCTGGAATCCGCCACTGATAGTAGGAGGAGCCATTCGTGTCGGCCTGATTGAAGGAAGCGGCGTAGCTCCTCGAGCCAACGCACCCCGTCTGGGTCGGCAACCCCGTCGAAGCCGTGGAGTATGGGCTGCCGGGGTTCGTCTTCTGATTGTAGATGATGCAGGTCTGCGGCGTACCGGTCGCGGACTGCTGCTCCGACAGGTCGTAGCGTGCGGTGGCGCTGGTGCAGAGGTACTGGTTGCTGGTGCCAGAGGTGACGCTCGCGTTGCTGCTGGCACTCGAGAGATCGATGCCGGTATAGGGAGACAGAAACCGGTTGGCTTCGTTGACGCCGTAGGAGCCGTCGCGCGGGAAGTACATCGTCTGCCCTGGCTTCCACATCGCATCGTACCAGCACCGGCTCGCGGCCGAGGGCTCGTAGCGAAGGAGGTACTGGTAGTAGGTCGCCAGGCCGATCGCGACGTGGTTGGTCACGTAGTCCTGGAGCTGCGTATACACCGTCTTCTTCGCAATACAGAACTTGCTCCGACACGAAGTGTCTGGGGTGGAGCTCGGGTCAGGACTGACCGTGTCGTCGTTGTAAGCCATGTTGGTGACGGCGAAGTCCGGCGCCTGAGACATCGAGCTCGACGTATCGAACACCACCAACACGCGCGGACGCTTGGTGGTCGCTGACCCTGGGTTGACTGGAGGGGTCGAGTCGGCGAGGGCGACACCACCGGTGAGCGCGAGTACCACTGCGAGGCATTTGTGCGTCATGTGCGTCTCCACGACGCCATGCACTGCACGGATCGCGCCTCACCCCCGCGTCAAAGGAATCTCGCCGAATGGGGTCGTACGAGCCGCGCCGTTGCTCTGAAAAAACTTCAACGCCGCTACTTCTTGCAAGTGAGCGAAAGTCGGGGCCTCGGAGAGGGTCGAGTACCTCCACCGCGGGGCGATGACAGGCACCGACTGGGGCAATCTTCGTCGCCGTGTCGCTGGCGACCCTCGTGGGGCCCGACGACGGCTCGATCGGACGGGGGCCAATTCGACCTGCTCGCCGTCGGTGACCCGCCACCTGATTGAAGCCGTCGGCCCGGCGTCACTCGCCTCCAGCCTTGGAGTTCCCACTGCCCGTTCCGCTCCCGAGCCCGGTCGCCTCGGGCACCTGCACCTCGACCTCAATCAACGACGTGAAATTCGAGTTGGGGGCGATGGCACTGTCGTAAGCGGCCATGCCGAGAGAGGAAACAACGATGAGAGGCGACCGCGTCCCATCATTGAAGGTCTGAGTGCCGGACATCGCTCGCGGGCGTTTGAAGATGGTGACCCGGTACCGATTCGGTTCGGCCACCGTTGCCACGATGGACGGCGGAGTGCAGCCAGCGGCGGTCTCACAGAGAGAGAGGATACCCGTGTCGATCGCTTGGGCCCGAAGCTGCGCCACGCCGACCTGCGCACCGGTCATGGCGTTGATCGCAGCCTCCGACTGAAGCCGCGAGGACGTCATGGTGTAGCCGTCGTAGTACGAGCTCTGGAGCACCGAGGCAGCCAGCAGCGTCACGACCAACAGCAGAAGGAGCACGAAGAGCAGGATGTACCCGCCCGCCTTCGAACGCCGTGGAACCAGACGAGACATCACGCGCTCCTACTGGGCGAAGAGCATCCCATTGGCGATATTGATCGACATCCGACTCTGGACACGCCGACGATTGTCAACGGCCCCCGCGGGACGGTCGAAGCTCGCCGGCCGAGCTTGGCCCTCTCGGCGATCACCAATCACCGTCACCTCGGCGTTCAGCGCTCTCACCAGCGAGCTCATTCCACCTGGCTCAGTGCCGGTGTCGGGAGAGATCGCCCCGCCTTCCGTGACGGTGCAGTCGTCAGACGTCGCCGGACTGACATCTGAGCAGGTGCAGAACAGGTCTGCGCACGTACCCGCTCCCGGGCCGACGGTCGGTGTGGCGAGATCGGGCCCCACGACAGGCGCGAGCTGAAGATTCTCAACCCCCAGCGCGAGCGCCTCAGGCGTCGCGAGGAAGTCCCCCGAGGCCGAGGCGGGATCCATGTCTTGGCGGTACAGCCCGAGGTCGGCGCCGCCTGCGAGCTGGTAAACGAAGAGCCGCATTCGGCTCTCGAGCTTGTAGGCGATGATGACGCCTGGCCCCGGGAACGAGCAGGGACCCTTGGAAGAGACCACGTTAACTTGGTGAGCAGCCGCTGCGACCGAGAACTGCACCGTGCAGGCCTGCAGTGGCTTCGTCTCTAGAGTCAGGAGCAGCACCGCTGGATTGGGGGAGGCCGTCCCTGCCCACTCTTGATCCGCGAGCGGGTCTCCATCGGCAAACTGAATCCACCCTCCCGCGGCTATCGGGACGCTCATCGAGGTGACCCGCCCCGACCGACGGCTGGGGTTGCCCCACGACAGCTCGAGAACATCGGTTCCTTCGACGATTCCCGCCGAGCCCGAGCCAGCCGCCACGACGCTGGGGCCCGAAGGAAGCGTCGTCGCCGACGTGATGTTGTTCCACAGGCGGACCGCGTAGCGAGAATTCGCGAAACCAGCTCCGGCATTCGACGCGAACCGATCAATCGAAACCGTGGCCAACGCCACCGTCGCCTCCGCGGTGCTCCGCCGCGCCTGTCCCTGCGTCAACGAGAAGATGGATGAAGCTGACATCACCGCGGCCAGCATAATGATCGACGAGACCGCGAGCGCCACCAGCAACTCGACCAGCGTGAAGCCACGTTTCCTGAGCACGCGCGTCATGGACAGCTCTTGGTAATGAAGCCCTGGTAGGACTCGCTGATGGGCGGAGTGCCGGGCTTCGAGAAATCCGTCCACGTCGCGGTGAGGCTCACGACGAGGCAGCACATTCGGCCCGCGGTGACACAACAAGGGTGCGTGTCATCTTCAGTTGTTGGCGTCGGCGAGGCACTGAAGGGCGCGAGACTCCCACACGTCTTCGTCACCAGCCCGCTCAAGGCGACGACCCGGCCGTCCGCATCGGGCTTCGTCGGTGACCAGCCGGGGATCTTGCTGGAGTCAATCGTCGATGGAGCCGGTGCCACGTGCACCAGCCCGTCATAGCCACGACGCGCCAGATTGAGGTACTCCTCGGTGATGAGCCTGGACATCGAGGCCCCCTTGCTCGCGGACCCTCGTTGACGGCTCGACATCATCACGAGCGCCGTCGCGGAGGTCACTCCCAAGATGAAGACCGCCCCGGCAACCATCGCCTCGATGAGCGAAAAGCCTCGCGCCCTGTTCCTGGTCCACTTCATGGCTTGAGTCGGGTCGCCCCATCGGGGCGAAGCTCGAATTCCTGGAAGAGGTTGGCGTCGGAGCTGGCGACCCGAAACGTCAGCGTGGGGTTCGTCGCCACCGGCCACGTCGTCGGAGGAGGCACGCTGATGGCAAAAGTGGTCGTCGGCACATCGGCACACGTGGAGGCGCTGCTGCCATCGTGAAAGACACTCACCCGGCCGGCCGGGTCGAACACCAGAGACACGATCGCGGGAGCGGGCGTCAAGGTCGTGGGAAGCTTGAAGGTCGTCATCGACTCGGCGAAATGGCGGTCCAGTGATCGATCTGGGGCTGCCGCCGTCGGCGCGTACTGCGCCGTGGCCGGTGAGATGGCCGATGGCAGCTCACCCTTCTGATAGACTTGCACCGGTATCGGTTGCGACGGCGCGAGGCAAACGACCACGGGAAAGCCCCGAGTCATCGACTGAGCCCTCGCCGAGTTGAGGATCGCCACCAAGGTCGAGGCCTCTGAGCGCGCCCGGCTGCGGCGAATGAGCCCGAGAAACTCTGGCCCGGCCAGCGCAGCGAGGATGCCCGCGATCGCGACAACGATCATGATTTCCAGCATCGTGAAGCCGCGTCGTCTCATCGTACCCGCCTCCACGACTTGACGCGAAAGGTCAGTGTCGAGTTGAGGAACTTGGCTGAGTTGAAATTCTTGGGGTCCGTGTCGGTCGGTCCGACGACGAATTGACCGGACACGATCAAATCGCTGGAGATCCCCCGACCAAACTGGACGTAGTGAGCAGCATGGTTGGGGGCCGACACTGCTCCTGTATCCATCGGGTTACCCGATTCATCGACGAGGCAGGCCGCCGAGTCTCCAGTGTGCTTGTTGAAGCAATAGAGGATCGTCACGCCAGGGTCGCTACAGACAAGCGCCCCGGATGAAGTCGGACGGTACACAGGGACGATGATGTTCTCGCCGATGAGCACCGGCTCGGCCAGCACCTTGTCGCCGAGGTCCCGGTCGAGGAAGTACCCCCAGCGGAGCCTTCCATGCCCCTCACAATTCGGGTCGGCCTCGGTGTCCTCCACAGCCCAGAAGTAGTTCTGAGCCGCGGCCGAGCCGGCGACCTTCGGGTTGTTGGGATCGCCCGAACCCACGAAGAGAAGCGTCTTCTGGCTCGTGTCGTCCACTCCCAGGGTCGGCCTGAGGAAGAGCGACGGAAGCCTATCGGGCCAGGGCAAGCTCGGAGACAGGGTCTTCGGCAGTTGTGGGTTTCCAGCGGGAACTGGAAGCGCCCGGTCCGGCAACTGGCGAATGACATTGGTCGAGTGGGGACAGCCGGCTCCGCTCGTTTGGGCCATGCGGAACGGGTTGAACATCCTCACGGGCGCCCAATCAGCGATCTTGTCGCTGGTGACGTTCATTCGCCAGAGCTTGCCATCGGTGTCTCCGAAGTAGACTCGGGAGGCTCGCGAACCGTCGTCGGGTCGAACGACTCGGGCCCGAGCGGGAATGTTGTTCGGCGGCGGCGGATAGGGAAAGGGAAAGCCCTGAATCTGGTTGTCGGGTGGGACATCGAACTTCGCCGACATCGAAGCGCTGCCTTTGAGCGGCTTGGTCAGTCCTGTTGTACCTCGGCTGGCGGGGTCGGCGTCCAGCACATAAAAGTGCGCATTGTCACTCACGGGCCGGGTAGGTGAATCGGAATACCCACTACCAAAGAAGACCCCCCACTTGTAGGGGTCGGAGTCCACCTGGACCCGGGCGATGACCGGAGCAGCCCATGTATCGAGGATGTCGCCCTCGGTGTAGTCCCACTGCCACACTGGGTTCGCCGGGTCGCTCACGTTCATGGCGAAGAGGTGTGGCCCGCCTCGGCCAAGGGTTCCAACCAGAAGAGACTCCCACCCGAGCCCAGTCGCCGCCGTGCAGTTCGTCACGCCAAAGCAGACGTCGGTGAGGGCGAAGGACCCATCGGCGAGCCAACGGTGCCCTTGGCGACTGCCATCGAGGCTCCCGAGAATCTGGCGAGGAACATAGGCCCAACGTTCTTCACCCAACCAGGTCTGAGAGGTCGGCAGAGTCGCATCACGGATCGCGTGAATCGTGCCGGTATTGGACTGCACGTACACCGTCTTTTCCCGAGAGGCATTGGTCGATGCGTAGGCCAGGTATGCCTTCGTCATGTCATCAAAATTGATGGTCTCGGACCACGTCACCTGGCGACCGAGGTCCGCGTGGGCGGTCGGGTGAGTGTACGCGGGGGAGAAGAAGCTCGGCCCATCGAGCGCCGGCTGGGAGTGATAGACGTCGGAGATACGCGAGGCCTTCGGCTTCACAGGGAGCAGAGGAACGCCAGCGAGAAACTGCCCCGGAGTCGCGAGATCGTTTCGAACGAACTCGACGATACGCTGGGCCTTGGTCGCATCGGCGGTTGTGCACGACGCGGGAGGAACGGAAACGAGCGCGGTCACCAGCGCGTCACCGCAGTGAGGGGAGTTGAAGTCCGTCAAGGTCAGGCTGGTGCTGTCCAGCGTCATGACGCTCCGAGGCGGAGTCCCCGTCTGGGCGTTGAGCTTGAGGTCAAAGGCCCAGTCTCTCGTCGTCGCATTCCCGACGAGGCTCAGGGCGTCGACGTGGCCCTTGTATTCCTGAGGCATGTCGGCGGTCGGGTTCAGCGCGAAGTAGCCGATGTAGGCTCGCTTCCCGTCGCTCGTGACCGTGGGCTTCGAACGAGAGAAGAACCCAGACAACTGGCTGGCCACGATGTTGTCGAGTGAGGCCTTGAGGGTGTTGTAGTCACTGGCGTCGTAGGCGTGACCGCTGATGGCCGTCCCACCATTGACTGCCATTTCGTCGAGGATCGGTGAGGAGATGCCAAAGCCGACCACGTATACCGAGACATTGTCTGTCTTCAGGTCGGTGACAGCCTGGATGAGCGCTGTGTTCGTTGGAAACTCGAGGCCGTCGGTGACGAGGAGCACCGAGTACTTGGGGCACAGGCCCCCGGTAGTGAGCTTCACCTCGTCGATGTACGCTTTGGCGTTGCGAAGGGCGCCGGTGAGCGGCGTGATGTTGCCGAAGTCCGGCATGCGCAGCCCATTCGGGTTGATCGATGCATCGTACGCCAAGAAGAGACGCTGCTTGTTGAGCTTGGTGTCCTTGAAGCCCACAAAGGCGACGGCTGACTGAGCTGTCGCCAAGGTGCCTGGGTCGAGGGGTGTGATGTTCCCGATGCTCAGCCCCCTGTCCTTGTTCGCGCGCGGCGGTGGGAAGAAATGGTCACCGTTCGCTGTGCTTGGAGCAGGGCTCCCCCAATAGCCAGCCGTGAAGGTCGCACCCGGGGTGGACGTATCGTAGTAGTCGGCGATGAGCTTCGCTGGGCCGTAGGACTCGGGCTGGTACTCCGCGCCACTGGTGGTGCACCAATCTGTCCAGCGGGCGAGGTAGTGGCTGACTGTCGTTGGCGTCGAGTAGTCGGTGAGCCGACAAAACGAGGGGGACCCCAACCCGATGGTGTAGGGCACGCCGGTCGGACCATCGACGAAGTACGAGAAGCGTGATCCATCGTTGTACCGCAGCCGGCATTCACGGGCGCCGGCTGGGCATCCGTCGGCTTCCGAAAGCACGGGTGAGCAACGGGGCTGACCTGGCGCAGCGGTGAAGCCCCCCGAAGTGAAGGTCGCGGCGGTGGGCGGGTGCGCGGCATCACAGTAGGGGTCTGTAGCGGTGGGTGGGTATGGTGGAGAACGCGTGAAGGTGCCGAGGTAATCATCCTCGTTGTTCTTCCACGTGTAACGGAACTGATCCTGCTCGAAAGTGAAGTCGAATCGGCGGTAGCGACAGAAGGCGCTATTGTTTGTATAGGTGTAATTGTCGCGAACATATGGACAGAAGGGTTCATCGACGACGGGGATGCTGGCAGTGAAGTTGGCCCGGTAACGGCGAAGCTCACAGAGTGTTCTCGTCTCCTCGGGTGCAGCGGCTGGGCCTCTCAGCTCGAGTTGGCACGTACCTGGGAAGCTACTATTGTCTCCTCCACACCCCAGACTACCTGTCTGCTGATCGACATTTGGCCCCATGGGCGGGTAGGCATCTTCCCCGTAGCCATCGACTGTCCCCGACGGACACACTCCGTTGCCGGTGCCCTTGGCGTAGTAGTGGAATGTGTCATAGGAATTTGGGCCGGATTGAGCAAAGGTCGCAGACGCATTCGTTGAGGGGTGGGTCAGCGTGGTGTACGGCACCGAGGCACCCGCCATCGATGGAGTGTAGCCAGTCGCTGTTCGTGTGCAGGTGGCCCCCGCCTGAGTCCAGTCCTCAGGGCAGAGGTAGGAGTGAGTGAGCCCTCCAGGTCCGAGAGTCAGACGACATGGGTTGCCCGGTTCGCAACCAGGAAAGCCGAGCGGAGCACCTGCGCCGTTGACGTAGCCGGGCAGTATCGCGGGACAAGAACCACCGAGCAGGCCTGCAAGGATATTCCCGTTGGTGGTGGTGTGAGCAGGCGCAGTATTATACAGGACGCCGCCGATGGTCGTGGGAGCCAATGGATCTGGCGCTATGTAGACCGTCGCGTAGTTCTCCTGCAGACTCCTGGAAATGCTTTCGTTGAAGTATGCACAGGGATTGGCGGCCGTGCACTCTGGGGGAAGCCCAACGTTGTTGCCATTGCCGTACCTGGTGTTTGTGTCGCCGAGCGAATTGGCCGCCGAGTTGAGGTAGGTGTAGCTGGCAGGAAGTGTCGCATCGCAGGCGGTCTTGGGGGGCACGAAGCTGCTCTGGCGGATGTAGAGATACTGACTGGTGTTCCAGGAGCTCCACGTATCACTGTAGTACTGCGGCGGTGTGGCTGACAGTCGGTCCGAAGGTCGTGTAGCGGCGGGAGCCGCGGGCGGAGGCGGCAACGCAGCCGGGTCATTGTCGTTTTGGTACCGAACGGTACCCGGAGCATCCGGAACTCGCACTCGGTACACCGTCTTCGTACACTCATGAGTTGGGTTTGGCGACGCAACTTTGCAGATATTTTCCACCCCTGGGGTCGTCACCGCGTCGAGACTCGCGATGAGCTCGGGGCGACATTGGTAGTTTGTTGGCGGCGACGGATATGGGAGCGCTGGGCCATCGTTGTAGGGCGTGTCGATGCGATTATTTGGATTCTCGGAGCCAGCGGTCGCGTAGGCGTCGTACGAGCAGGTTGTATTGAAAGAGGTATTGACCGCGGGGTGCCGAGCGCTCCACAGCAACTGGTAGTAGCCACCAGCGGCGATGTCGAGATGGCCGTCGTGGTCGTTGACGGTGTTCCAGAGCGCCTTCTTGGCAATGCAGAACTTCGAGCTCTTGTCCGGGGGACACGAGCTCTGGGAACAGCTGAACTTCGCCAGCGCGTATCGGTTGGTCGAGCCACGACAGGGGTTGCCGCCCATGGTCGCGGTATTGACGGTGAGTGAGCAGTCGCTCTTCCCAATACAACTCGAGAATACTGACTTCACGTCCATCCACCCTCGGCGGTGGTAGCCATTCCCGGGGCGATACTGCACAGCGCTGCCGGAGGAGCACGCGCTCCCGTTATCGATCATCGAGTACGGGTCGGCGATGGCCGAGCACGGATGCGTGGGGAAGGTGGAACCCGAACCTCCCGGGCCAACGCCGTACACCGCCCACTGAATGGAGCTGATGTGCCCAGTGGAACAAGCCAGGGTGATGGTGCCATTCCGACTGGCGCCCGTGACCGTGGAGACGATGCCATCGATGGCCGCGCCGGGCTCGGTCGCCGTCCCGCACTGAGGGCCGACTTCTCCGTCAGACGAAGGGCCGAAGTAGTCCATCGTCGGGTACGCTTCGACGCCCTGCGGGTCGAAGCTCATCGACCGAGAGGTATCCATGATGATCAGCATCCGCGGGCGATCGCCCTCGGTGGAGCTGATGTCTGACGTTGGGCCCGCGGCGTACCCATGCAAGCCGACGGTGAGCACCAGGCCAGCCAGGACGCCTCGCATGACGGAACCTTCCATAGGGCGTCCGCCCAGTGCAGGCGTCATGCCCCGGTTCGAGCCCAGAGGTTCCGGTCGCTTCTGATGCGCTAAACCCGCACGAACGCTCGGCTCTGTAATCTTTGCTGTGCAAAGAAGTGGGCCCAAACCCGGCGGTCACTTCATCGAGCCCTCAGGCCCTCAGCGGCACCTCGATGGACAGCCCGTCGTACGCGGCCTCCACCGGCCCCTTGAACTCCTGCCGCGCCTGCTCCACCAGCGGCCGTGGGTCCACATCATGCCGAGACGAGAAGTGCGTCAGCACCAGCCTTCGGGCCAAGCCCTCGTGCGCCAACCGCCCAGCCTCTCGGGCCGTCGAGTGCCGCGTCTCCAGCGCTCTCGCCTGCTCGTCGTCGCCGAAGGTCGCCTCGTGCACGAGCAAGTCGGCGTCCCTCGCCGCCTCCCGCACCGCCCCACACGGCCGAGTGTCACCCGAGATGACCAGCTTTCGACCTCCCCTCGCCTCCCCCAACACCTGCGACGGTTGCACCACGGTGCCATCAGGCAACGTCACCGCCTGCCCCTTCTGGAGCTGGCCGAACAGCGGCCCAAACGGCACTCCCAGGCGCTTGGCAGCCTCCACGTCGAACCGCCCAGGCCGACCCTCTTCTTCGATGGCGTAGCCCAGCGCGTTGACCCGATGGTCCACCTTCAGGGCCCGAACCCGGTACCCCGTACGCTCCACCACGTCGCCGCCCTTGAGCTCCACCACCTCGACGGGAAACGCCAGCCGCTCCACCCCGAGGTGAATCGCCGCGTCGAGCACCCGGTTGGCCGACTGCGGGCCGTAGAGCTTGAGGGGCTCTTCTCGCCCGCCCATGCCCAGAGTGCGCAAGAAGCCGATGATGCCGAGGTAATGGTCGGCGTGGAAGTGGGTGAAGAAGACGGCGTCGACGCTGAAGCCGGTGCCGTAGCGAATCATCTGCCGCTGGCTCCCCTCGCCGCAGTCGAACAGCAGCGAGTCGGCGTCGGCCTTCACCGCGATGCCCGTCACGTTGCGATGGAGCGTCGGCGCGGCCGCCGAGGTCCCGAGAAACGTCAACCTCAAGATGGACATGCCGCTGGTGCTCACGCGCCCCCCTCGATGCCACAGGAGACGCGGAAACGCCACGGACCTGAATGACCGTGCGCCCCTGACCCACCTCCAAGGCGACTTCCACGCCCTCCAGACACGACGAAGCCGCCGGGCGCATCGTCGCGCCAGGCGGCCTCGAGGAACAACCAGGACGACTTAGGCCGCGACCTTGGCCGGCTCGGTCCCGCCCTCGGGCTTCAGGTCGGCTTCGATCCGCATTTTGTAGAACGAGCGGTGAACGAAGACGGCCGAGATGATGAAGAAGATCGCCGACAGGCTGATGGTCACGGCGTTCGCCTGGAAGGCGAACACGCCCGGACGACCCGCCACCGGCACCTTGCCCAATTCATAGGCCAGCTCGACGGCCAGCAACCCGAACAGGGTGGTGAACTTGATGACCGGGTTCAGGGCCACCGACGAGGTGT
>PMBV01000093.1 GCA_003153055.1 Myxococcales bacterium | reverse complement strand
GCCAAGGCCCTCATCGAGCAGCTCAAGGTGCAGCGCGCGGTGCTCATCAAGAAGGCGGGCGTGATGGCCAAGAGCAAGCTCGAGTTCGAGCTCGGCCAGCTCAAGACGCTCCGCGCCAACGGCCTGCGAATCAAGTTCGAGACGACCTCCAAAGAGAAGGAGTTCCTCGAGGCGATGCTGGCCAGCGGAGGTGAGCAGGCCACCGTGAAGCCCTACAAGCTCAGCTACGGGGTGCCCGACGAATACCTCTACTGGCCCTACGTCGGCGAGTTCTGGCGCGATGAGCTGGGCACCTACCAGTACACCCTGACCAAGGGGTGCATCGAACGAGACTCGGCCAACAAGAGCCGAGATGATCGCTGAGCGGGCGCGCTCAAAAGGCCTGAATCGCGCCCGCTTCGTGTACCATCCGACGCGATGAGCCGCCCAGTCACCATCGCGTTCGACGTCATGGGGGGAGACCACGGACCCGCGGAGGTCGTGCGGGGTGCTGCCCAGTTGACCCTCGAGTCCGAGAACCTCCACGCATTGTTGGTGGGTGACCGCCACGCCATCGACGAGGCGCTGGCCGGGGTTCGGCACAACGCCGAGCACATCGCGGTGCACCACACGGCCGAGTGGATCGGCATGAACGAAAAGCCCGGCCCGGCCCTCGACGAGAAGCCGCAAGCCTCGGTGCTGCTGGCGACCAAGCTGGTGCGCGATGGAGAAGCCGACGCCGTCGTGTCGGCGGGCAATACCGGCGCTGGGGTGCTGGCCTGCGCGCGCAGCTTCAGCCTGATGCCCGGTGTTCGCCGGGCGGCCCTCGCCACCGTGTACCCAACGGCGACCCAACGGGGAGAGAAGAACGACCCCTTCAGCCTCATTCTCGACGTGGGGGCGACGGTCGACGCCTCCGCCGACGACCTGGTCACCTTCGCCGTCATGGGTTCGGCCTACGCCCGCATCATCTCGCGCAACAAGGACCCCTCGGTGGCGCTGCTGTCCAACGGCACCGAGGCGCAGAAGGGGCCGCCTCGGGTCGTGGAGGCGCACCAGCGGCTCACTCGGCTGGGGGGCATTCGCTTCATCGGCAACATCGAGGGCGTGGACATTCCCAAAGGCACGGCCGATGTCGTGGTGTGCGACGGCTTCGTCGGCAACGTGTGCCTCAAGATGCTCGAGGGGGTCGGCGAGACCGTGGTCGAGCTCGCTCGCTACGCCTACAAACACAACCTGATGTGGCGGGCGGGCATGGCGATGCTGAACACCGGCATCGAGCGGATCAAACAGGTCACCGACTGGGAGCAATACGGCGGCGCCCCGGTGCTGGGCTTCGACAAGCTGTTCATCAAGGCGCACGGCCGGTCGAAAGCCCGGGCCATCACCAACGCGGGCAAGGTGGCGGCCAAGGCCGTCGCCAATGAGCTCTCCCAGGCCATCATGGACGGGCTCCCCAAGACGTGACGCTTGCGCCTCCACGGCCCCTGCGCATCTACCGCTGGGATCTCGACAAGACCTACCTCCAGACGGAGTTCGACACCTTCCGTCAACTGGTGCGCACGGCCTTTCAGAAGGCGCACGAAAAGAAGGCGGTGCCCGGCGCGGCGGCGCTCATTCGTGAGCTCAAGGCCTCGGGCGACAGCCGGCTGTGCATCATCTCGGGCAGCCCGACCCAGATGCGCACGGTGTTGACCGAGAAGCTGAAGCTCGACGGGGTGGAGTTCGACGAGCTGGTGCTCAAGGACAACCTCAAGAACCTGGTGCGAGGCCGCTTCAAGGCGCTCAAAGGGCAGGTTGGCTACAAGCTGCCGGTGCTGCTCGAGAGCCGGGCCAAGGCCCCGGCCGACGCCGAAGAAGTGCTGTTCGGCGACGACGCCGAGGCCGACGCCTTCATCTACTCGCTGTACGCCGACATGGTGGCCCGCCGGGTGAGCGAGCCGGTGATGTACCAGCTGCTCGAGGGCTCCGAGGTCTACCCCGACGACATCGATCGCATCATGCAGGTGTGGCGGTCGATCACTCCGGCCGACCCGGTGCGCCGCATCTTCATCAACTTGGATCGCCTGACGCCGCCGGCCTACTTCGCCCGCTACGGGCCCCGGGTGGTGCCGATCTTCAACTACTTTCAGGCGGCCCTGGTGCTGATGGGCGACAAGCACCTCAGCGCGGGGCAGGTGCTGAGGGTGATGCTCGAGCTGGTGCAGACCTCGGGGTACAACCTCTTCACGCTGTCCAACTCGTTTCAGGACCTCATGCGGCGAGGGCTGCCGGTGGCCGACGTCGCCCAGGCACTGCTCGAGGCGGTCCAGGGGCCCGAGGCGATGCTGCAACTGGTGCGACCGGTGCCCGACATCATCGCGGCCATCACCAAGCGGGTGGCCTCACTGGGGTCGCAGCCACCCCTTGCGCGCGCGAGGGAGGTCGACTACCTGTCGTTACTCGACGACGCCCGCCCGAGGACCCACAAGGCACGCCGCCGTCGCTTCGACTGACCCGACCGGCCGGGCGGCCGCAGAAATGCGTGCACGCCGGTCGAGAAACTGGCTTGAGAAGACCCATCGCCAGGGGTTTGGGGTATATGGCCGGCGCCGTCATGACGATCGACACTGAGGTAACCAGGCAGGAAATGTCCACTCTCGACGCAGAGACGACCGAGCCCTCGAAGGTCGAGGCTGAGAACGCTGGCCCCGACATCGAGCCCGGGCGCCTCGACGCCGACGCGGTGCGGGTGGTGCTGCGGCTGAGGCAGGCTGGGTACGAGGCCTACCTGGTTGGCGGCTGCGTGAGAGATTTGCTGGTGGGGAAGACCCCCAAAGACTTCGACATCGCCACCAGCGCGACGCCGAACCAGGTGCGGGGGCTGTTCCGCAACTGCCGCCTCATCGGTCGGCGGTTTCGCCTGGCGCACATCTACTTCAAGGGCGGGAAGATCCTCGAGGTGTCGACCTTCCGCGCCACTCCCGGCCTGGTTGAAGAGCCCCAGCCGTCGGAGGCGGTCGAGGGAGACGTGCACTCCGAGGGGGCCGAGCACATGGCGGTGGCCGACCGGGAAGCGCTGGTCGCCGTCGAGCACGACGCCGAGGTGCCCACCGAGGCGGTGAGCGATGTGCAAGACGAGGAGGTGGCGGTCGAGGCGGCGCCGAAGGCCGAGCCCGATCTCCTCATCGTCGAGGACAACACCTTCGGGACCGCGGTCGAAGACGCGCGACGGCGAGACTTCACCATCAACGGGCTCTTCTACGACCCCGTGGCTGGCCGGGTCATCGACTACGTGCGCGGTCTCAAGGATCTCTCGAGCCGCGAGATTCGCACCATCGGAGACCCAGAGAAGCGCATGCGGGAAGACCCGGTGCGCATCCTTCGCGCGGTGCGGTTCGCCGCCAAGCTGAGCTTCGACATCGAATCGCGGACCTACGCGGCGATGGAGGGCTCGGTGGAGGATCTGCCCCGCTGCTCTCCGCCCCGGCTGCTCGAGGAGACCTTCAGGCTGCTCCGGCAAGCCTCGGCGATGCAGGCGCTCCAACTGGTGGGGGCCCTCGATGCGCTCAAGTTGCTGTTGCCGCCGGTCGACGCCTACTTGCGTGGTGAAGACCCGGCCGGGGTGCTCGAGTACTGGCGCTTCGTCTCGACGATGGACGCGCGTATGGCCGCGGGGGTCGAGTTCGACGACTCCATGCTGCTCGCGGTCATCTTGCTCCCCATCGCGCTCGACGAGCCCGAAGCCGACGCCACCAAGGAAGAAGACGACAGCCGGCCCGTGTCCGTGGCCCAGGCCATCGAGGCGTTGCTCTCGTCGCTGGTACAGAAGGCCCGGCTGCCCCGGCGCATTGCCGAGCGCTGCCGCATGATCCTGATGGCCCAGCGTACTCTGGCCGGGCTCCGGCGGCGTCGCGGGGGCCTCATGGGCTACCGCGGGCACCCGATGTTCAACGAGTCGTTGGCGGTGTTCGAAGTCTGGGTCGAGGCGACGGGCGACCACAAGGAAGCGCTTGAACGATGGAAGTCCGGGGCCGCGCCTTCGCTGGCCGCGGAGGCCGAGGGTCCCCGTCGCCGTCGTCGCCGTCGCCGCCGTGGAGAGCGCCCCGGGCAGCCTCAGGAGGGCGCGGAGCCTTCAGCGAGCAGCCCGGCCGAGCCAACTCAGCCCCCACCTGAACGACCGCCCTCGGGTTCCGAGGGGTGAGCCCGCTGGTCCACCTCGAGCTCTCCTGGCTCGTGGGTGCTCGGCTGGCCGCTCGCAGAGACCGGGTCCTGGTCACGATGGCCGGGGTCCTGCCCGATGTCGATGGACTGTCACTCCTCGGGGGGCAAGCTGCCTATGCCCGCTGGCATCATGTGCTGACGCACGGTGTGCTGGCCGCGCTTCTGGCGGCCCTCGTCCTGGGCGCTTTGGCGCGACGCCATCTCGCCGTAGCGGCTCTGACGCTGGTCGCCTTTCACCTCCACCTGCTGTGCGATCTGGTGGGGAGTGGCCCCGGCTGGGGCCTCGCGTACCTCTGGCCCTTCAGCCCGGGGGAGATCTCCTGGAAGGGGCAGTGGAATCTCGCCTCCTGGCAGAACGCCCTCACCGGATTGCTCGTGACGCTCGCGGCGCTGGGCTGTGCGCTGCCGCTGGGGCGGACACCCTTCGAGCTGGCGTCGACGGTGGGCGATGGGCATGTGGTGCGGACGCTTCGCGCCCGGTTCGGTGCCCGCTAGCCCTTCAGCGCCCGGAGGCGTCGTGCCTCAGGACCACGGGAGCCGGGCCCGATCGGCCCAGTACTGCTCAGCCGGCTGGGCAAAGCCCTTCGGGTCGATCGGCGCCACCGTGCGCGCCTCGAGGTTCGAGCTCAGCTGCTCGAGGGTCGCCGCCCCACACAGCACGATGCGAGCCCAGGGCTGAGCCAGAGCGGTCGCCAGGGCCACGGCGTCGGGGGTCGCGTTTCGTGCCTTGGCCAGCTCGAGGAACGCGGGCACATCGCCCCGGCCGGTCAGTCGCCCGTTGGCCAGGGGTTCCTTGATGATGACCTTCACGCCACGAGCGTGGGCCTCGGCGAGCACCGGGCCGGCCGACGGTTCGAGCACGTTCCAGGTGGCCTGCACCCAGTCGAACAGCCGCTTGCCGTCACGCTGGAGCTCGAGCCCCTTGCGGACTACCTCGGCCTGGCGAGGGCCGCTCGCGGTGAAGCCGATCTCCAGGCCGCCCGCTTTGAGCCAGGCCAGGCGATCGAGCACGGCGTCGTCGTCGAGCACTCCCGACTCGAGGGTGGCCGAGTGAACCTGGTAGACCTTCAGCCACCAGCCCAGCGTCGTCCGGCTCTCGGGCCATTGGTTGTCGAGGTGGGCGAGGCGGTGGTCCTTCACCTCGTGCACCGGGGCCTGGGCGTTCCACCCCGCGGCGTAGCGGTAGCCCCACTTCGAGGACACCACGACGTCGAGCGGGCGCCGTCGATCGAGCCAGCCCTTGAGGAACTGCTCAGCCCGGCCGTAGCTCCGGGCGGTGTCGAAGTGCTTGATGCCGGCAGCATAGGCCGCCTCGCACATCGCCGCCGCGTGACGACCCATCGCGTCCATCGAGGCCGACTGGACATCGGAGGCATGCCCCAGCGTCATGTAGCCCGGCCGACCCAGCGCCGCTAAACCAAGACCCAGCTCAGCCATAGGGGCGAAGGTGTGCCCCCTTCCCGCGTCGGGCGCAAGCTTAAGTGAGCCGCTGCCCGTTCGATCAGCTCAGCCTTCCTTGGTGAGGATCTCCGCGCCTCGCTCGGTCACCACCACGGTGTGCTCGAATTGGGCCGAGCGCCGGAGGTCCTTGGTCACCACGGTCCACCCGTCGTCCCAGTGGAGCTCTTCCCAGGTGCCCAGGCAGATCATCGGCTCGATGGTGAAGGTCATGCCGACCTCCATCTTGGTGTTCGCCCGAGCGTCGAAGTAGTGGGGGATCTGCAGGTTCGCGTGGAACACGTCGCCGATGCCGTGGCCGCAGTAGCTCCGCACCACTCCGTAGCCGAAACGCTCGGCGTAGGTCTCGATGGCCCGGCCGATGTCGGAGATGGGCCGGCCCGGTCGCACCGCGCCGATGCCGAGGGTCAGGCACTCCCCCGTCACCTGAACGAGCTGCCGCGAGTCTTCGTCGACGTCGCCCACCAGGAACGTCGCGTTGGTGTCGCCGTGCATGCCGTCGAGGTACACGGTGACGTCGAGGTTGACGATGTCGCCGTTCTCCAGCACCCGGTCATCGGGGATGCCGTGGCAGATGACCTCGTTGACCGAGGTGCACACCGACTTGGGGAAACCTCGGTAGTTGAGGGGGCTTGGGTAGCCGCCCAAGGCGACGGTACGCCCGTGAACGAAGGCGTCTACCTGATCGGTCGTGAGCCCTGGGCGCACCATGGCCCCGGCCTCGCGGAGCACCTGGGCCGCCGCCCGGCAGGCCCGTCGCATTCGCACCATCTCTTCGTCGGTGCGCACCAGCCGGGCGTTGGAGCGGCTCGGTGTTCCGGTGAGGGCGTAGTCTGGCTTGGCGATGAAGCTCGGCACCGGCCTGATCGCCGACAGTCGCCCCGGCCTGATGCGCTTGGCCTCGAGCTGCACCTTCTCGGCTTTGAGGAACTCCACGTCGAGCTCCTCGTGGCATTTCTTGTACTTCTTGCCACTCCCGCACCAGCAGGTCTCGTTCGGCCGAGGGAGTTTGTTGGGCGGACGCCGCAACGTCGGCGCCGAGGGCAGATTGGCGTTCACTGGCGAGTCCACGGAAGGTTCCAGACCCTTCATATCGTCCTTGGGGCTTACGGACCAGCCGGTCGAGCAGGGGCCTGTGGGCGGGGTCGAGGAGGTCTTCCCGGTGCTGACCCGGCGGTGTGGTTCAGGTTCCAGTCGAGGATGCCTCCCCCAGTCGCTGGCCCTGCCGAAGGCCTGCGCTGAAACATCGGGAGGCCCCGCTCTCTGACGCTTTGGAGGTAGGCCAGGAGCTCCGGCGCGTCTGCCCGACTGGCCCTGATGAGCTCATGCCACCTGAGGCGACCCACCGAGTCGAGACCGAGCAGCACCCGGGCTGACTCGCGGAGCCGCGGGGGCTCGGGCGAGCTCAAGGTCCACAGCTCCTCCATCGAAGGCGGGCGTCGATCGGCGGGTCGCAAGGGAGGGACGGCGACCTCGAAGAGCCCGGTGATAGCCGTGGCCACCGGCTTCCAGCCGACCCAGAGGTCGATGACGAAGTAGTACTGCCTGTTCGGCTCGAAGTGCTCCGGCGTCAGAGGCACCTGGAGGGAGATGGTCCTCACGCCGTCTCGGGTCCCATCGCTGCCGAGACCCTCGCCTTGGAACCGGAGGATCTCCACCGGCGCCGAACGGCTCAACACTCGAACCGCGCCGAGCTCGACGGGCGCGTCGGCGGCGACGCTTGACGGCACCTCGACCTCGAGATCGGCGAACCGCGCCCCCGACTCGGTGCGGTAGACCTCGGCCGACGACTTCGCTTCTACCGGAACGGGCGCGGTGATGGGCGGGGGGCTCGGCTTCGAGAGGGCCCACCAGCTCACTCCGAGCCCGGCCAGCGCGGCCACGAGGACGCCCAGCAGAAGCGCTCGGCCCGGGCGCCTGGCTCGCGCCTGGTCGCGGTACCAGTCGAGGTCCGCTGGGGTGATCTGCAGGGCCCAGGGGTACCCCAGCCGGAGGAGCGCCTCGACCGCGAGCCGCCGCACCGCGCGGCCCTGGCCGTCGACCAGCCCGTCGAAGCGGCGCTGCTCGAGGGCCTCGACGAGGGCTTGGGCATCGTCCGGTGCCTCCGCCGTGTTGAGCGTCTCGAGGTGGCCGGCGAGTTGCCCGACTGCCCGGCCGTGGATGCCGTCGGCTGCTTGACCGAGCTGGAGGAGGAGCGCGGTGAGACTCTGGGGCTTCCGCTGATCGGGCTCGGTGGCGTGCTGCACGGGCTGGATCTGCTCACGCACCCCAATGACTATAGTCGTGTGTTGCCCGACGTGCTCGGTCGGGGGGACGGGTGCTCGCATGCCTTGGGGTGCGAGAGGGGCCGGTGACCACCGACCGAGGCGGTCTGGCCAGCTCCTCGGCCCGAGACCGCGGTGAGCACACGTGTGGGGCACGAGCCTGGCTTTGCGCCACTTGGTGGCAGCACGAGGTCCGTGGCCGGCGGGGGGAGGGCCAAATGGAAGAGCAGCTTCCATTCGTGAGGGCAAGGTTCTTGAGTCGGAGGAGGGAGAGCGCGTCGTCCTTGGGGCCGGACTCGACGATGATGGCTCCGGCTCGGGAGCGGCATCGCAGCGAGTCAGTCGGTGGGCCTTGAGGAAGACCCGCGCGACCGGCTCAAGCTCGGGGATCACCGACACGCCGAAGCTCCGCTCGACGAGCCGCTTGCGCACCTCGAGGTTGCTGGTCTCCATCACGACATGGGGCTCGACCGAACCGGTGGCGAAGTACCGATCGAGCTATGCCCTCAGGGCCGTCGAGGCGTCGAGGAACGGCCCGATGCTGCCTCGTGCCGGGCCCCGAGAGGTGGCTGGCGGGCCCGGGTCTCCGAGCGTGTCATCACGGTGTACAAATCAGTACTCCGTGATGACAGTGCTGGGGAGTGACCAGGCCTCGAGGTCGGTACGTTCAAAGACCTTGCTCGCCGTGCTCGGCGCAGGACCGGATGGGGCAGAGCCCAGCTTGGGCGAGGGGAGCCATCGCCCGGTCGCGCAATGGAAGCTGCTCTTCCATTTGGCCCTCACCCCCGCCAGCCCCGGAGCTGGTGCCGCCAACAGGCCGGTCGGTCGGGCGCGGGATCTGGCCTCGCCGAAGCCTTCCTCGTCGGCGACCAAGGAGCCGCGCGTTTCCACGACCATGAACACTCACGTGTGCTCACCGCGGTCTCGGGCCGAGGGGCTGGCCAGACCGCCTCGGTTGGTCGGCCCAGGCCCCACCCTCGCCCCCCAGGGCTTGCTCGCACCGTCTCTGCCCTCGGTCCGCTGCGGAGGACGTGCTCCGCGGCCTCCCGGTGTGGAGGCGGTCCTCAGGGAGAGGCCCGGCAGCGCTCTCAAGGGACGAGCTTGGCGCTCTCCCAGCCCCTTTGAGGGCAGTCCCCCAGGAGGCATCGGCGACGGGCCCGGCGCTCGTCCGGTGTGGGGTCGTCCACGGTCAGGGGGGCATGACCTCGGACCTGGCGAGGAACGCGGAGCGGGTTCGCTCGAGCACCTCGAGGAGCCGCGGGCGCTTGAGCCGGCTCGCCTCGCCCAGCGCGAGGAGGTGCTCGAGCACCAGGCGGCTCAAGAAGAGCACCAGCGGGCGCTGGGCGGCGTCGAGCCCGGCCTCGAGGTACCGGTGGTTGCGGAAGTAATCGTCGATGGCCTCGACCTCGTGCTCGAGCTCCCACCGGGCCAAGGTGAAGGCAGCCTCGTAGGCCCTCCGCTCGGGGCGAGTTGGGTGCGCCTCGAGGAGCGTGGCGAGAGTGGCCGCCTCGAGCTCTTCCACCGCCGGTGGCCATCGCCCGAGCTCGTCGGCGAACAGCGTGCCCAGCTCGCCGACCAAGTGATCGACCAGTGGCGTCGGCTTGCGTTCGAGGACCAGGTCCCACTTGGAGGGGCGCACGAGCGAGACCCAAGCGCATCGCCTGGCCCGGCCGCAAGCGTTGCCTGGCCGACAGTCAGGCGAGCCGGAGCAAGCGCCGTGGCCTCGGCTCGTCGGGCGTGGGGAGCCCGTAGGTCGTGAAGAGCTCCCGGCGCACGACCTGGTACACCGAGCGGCTGGTGACGAATTCGCGGTGAAGCACCCCGGGCACCTCGACATTCACCACATGGGGCTCGAGGGTCGGGTTGTCCACGAAGCACGAGGGGTAGGGGTTGACGCGGTCAGCCTGGGAGTAGACCGACACCAGCCGCACGCCACCGGGAAACGCGCCTTCCTTGAGCTGGTGAATGAAGGGCGACCTCGGGGTGAGCTGCCAGATGCTGCGCGAGATGAGGCCCATGGCGGCCACGCCCCAGTAGGCGCTGGGCGACCCGTTGTGTGGCGTGCCCAGGGTGATGAGGCCCTTCACCCGCCGGTCTCCCCCCAGCCGCTTCACGTAGTAGGCCCCGATGAGCCCTCCCTTGGAGTGCCCGATGACCGACAGCGGGCCCATCTCGGGAAACCGCTGGTAGAGCCGCTCGATCTTCTCGCTCACGTGCTCGGCGAGATCGTCAATGGCGTTGGTGTTGAAGGCTTCGCGCCAGCCTCCCAGGTTGAGACTGAAGACGCAGAACTGGTCGCGCCGCAGCCGGTGCTCGAGGACCTCGAAGGTGCGCCGGGTCGCCATGAAGCCGTACAGCAACAGCACCGGCCGCCGGCAGTTGGTGAAGTCGGTTCGCCGCACGATGGCGTTCCCGTTGCGATCGAACGCGAAGTAGCCCTTGAGGTAGGTGAGCGAGCGCCTGAGCTGACGTACCCGCCTTGCGACCAACGACACTCGCGTCTCCTTCGTCCGTCTCTTGAGGGCGACTCTAACCCGCCATGCCCCAAAGGGGGGCTGGCGTTGCACGACCCTGGCGCCGCGTTGCGTCGAGCGCCCGGAGCATGAGCGCTCACTTCACCTCGGCGCAGGTCAGCCCGTTGGCCGGGGTGCAGTTCTGCCCGATGAGGCAGCCGCCCACGCTGTCGAAGTCGACGCAGTGAATGGGGGGGCACGTCTCGGAATTGCCATCGATGCACTTCTTTCGGGTGATCGAGCACTCGCCTCCGCCACACGAGTCCTGCGCGCAGTCGGCGTCGACCTGGCAGCTGCAGTAGCCGAAGCTGCTCCCCTCGCGAATCCGACACTGGCCAGCGCACAGCCCGGTGTCGCTCCCGGCCGTCTTGAGACAGCTCGCGCCCCGCTTGCAGTCGCCGTCGGAGCCGCAGGGCAGCGTGGGGTCGCCAGGGCACGCCTGCGTCGCGCTGCACTGCCACCGGGTGAACACCACGCGAATATCCCGGCACCCGTAGCCCCTGGGGCAGGTCTGCCCCTCACTGCAGTCGACGCCGCAGGAGGTGCTCGAGAGCCGGGTGTCGATGATGCAGAAGTTCGCCCCGCTGCCACACGTCTCGACCCCCGCGCCCGACGTACAGGGGGCGCAGTAGGGCCGCAGCCGGCTGTCGAAGTCGTCGTGGCACTGGGCCCATGGAACCCCGGCGTCGGGTACGGCGCTGCACACTTCGCCGAAGCGGCAGAACGAGTCGTCAGCGCAGAAGCTCGAGTCGCACACTCCCACGGCGCACGCGGCCAGCTCCTCGGTGGTGGTGGCCGTGCAGGCACAGGCGACCCCACCGCAGCGGCAGGAAGTGCCAGGGCAGTCTCCGTTGCGCCGGCAGCCCTCGACGCATTGCCCGCGCCTGAGGTCGCAGACCTGCCCCAGCTCGCACTCGAGGTCTCCGCTACACCGGCCGCGGGGAAGGCACTGACCCGTGGGCGTGTCGCACACCAGAGAGGGAGAGCCGCAGTCGAGGGAGGTCTGGCAGCCGGCGCGATCCTGGCAGAAGCCCGCGGGGTTGCAGAACTGGCTCGCGGTGCAGGCTTGATCGGTCAGGCAGGTACAGACCCCCGTCTCAGTATCCATCCTCGGGGAGGGTG
>PMBV01000463.1 GCA_003153055.1 Myxococcales bacterium | reverse complement strand
CGGGACGAGTTCATCGACAACATGCTCCAGGACACGGACCGCCTGTCCCGGCAGATCTCGCTGATCCTCGACGTCTCCCGCCTGGAGCGCGGCCGCCTGCCCATGCGCCGCGAGGCGATCGAAATCGACGACCTGGCCCGGCGCTACGTCGAGTCGCGCGCCGCGTCGCCGTCCGCGGGCGCGCACGAACTGCGGTCCGGAGAGCTGGCGCGCAGCGTCGTCCTGGGCGACCGCGACCTCCTTCGCGCCGTCGTGGACAACCTGGTCCACAACGCCGAGCGCTACTCGCCGCCGGGCACGCCGATCACCCTGTCCGTCGAGGAGCGCGGCAGGTGGGTGCTGCTGCTGGTCCGCGACCGGGGGATGGGCGTCGATCCGCGGGAGCACAAGAAGATCTTCAAGCTGTTCTACCGCGGCGCGTCCGCGCCCGAGGCGTCGCGGCACGGCACCGGCCTGGGGTTGTTCCTGGTCAAGAGCATCGCGATCATGCACCATGGCCGGGCGGACGTCGTGAGCGAAGGCGCCGGCGCGGGCTCGACGTTCCGGGTCTGGCTGCCGCGCGCCGACGGCGAAACCGGTGGGACGCCATGAGGATCCTGCTCGTCGAGGACGAGGAGCACATCGCCAAGGCGCTGCTCGTCAACTTCAAGGCGCAGGGCTACGAGGTGGAATGGGTCGCGACCGGGGAGGACGCGCTGGCCGTCTGGCAGTCGCGCGCCTGCCACCTGATCGTGCTGGACGTGATGCTGCCGGGGATCGACGGCTTCGAGGTGGCCCGGACGCTCAGGGCGGACCAGGCGCTCAAGGACGTGCTCCTCGTGGCCTTGACCGGGTACGCGCTCCAGGAGGACCTCGAGAAGGCGTCGGCGGCGGGGTTCGCGAAGCACCTCACCAAGCCGCCCAACATCGAGAAGCTTCAGGAGTTGCTCGGCGCGAGCTGAGCCCCTTCAGCGATCACCCAAGGGCAGCGTCTTCACCACCGTGGCTGGGTTGCCGGCCATGAGCGTGTTGGGCTCGACGGAGCGGGTGACGACGGACCCGGCGGAGATCACCGCGCCATGGCCGATGCGGACCCCCGGGAGCACGATGCAGCCAATGCCGACCCACACGCCGTCGTCGATGACGATGGGCCTCGCGAGCTTGTTGTGTGACATTCGCCGAGAGCCATGGCCGAGCGCGTGGCTCGAGGTGGCGAAGATGCAGTGGGGACCGATGGCGACGTTCTTCCCCAGGGTGATCTCCGCCTCGAGGTCGAACTTCACCCCCGGCCCGATGGTGGTTCCCGGCCCGATGTGCAGGCGCTCGGCCGCGTCTTCGGGGCCGGTGATCGACAGCTCACCCATGAGCGACGACCCGAAGGCGATCTCACAGCCGGCCCAGCGGTAGAGCTGCGTTCGAAACCTTCGGAAGTAGAAGTCGGGGAGCAAGCGGCTCCCCTCGGCCAGCACTCGTCGCTTGAGCTCGCGTCGATCGAAGAGCCCGCTGACCTCCTCACGCACCCACCTGGTCAGATCGTCAAGGCCCCGGGGCTTTGGAGCTCCTTCTTCCAGCGGGTGCGCCTTGGAATCCTCATCCATTGCTGCCATCACTCGGAGGGTAGGCCGAACGACCATGGGACGCCGGGCTTTCGTGTTCCCCCTGTGATGCGCGTCATTTTTGTTCTTGCTCCTCGGCTCGATCTCGGCTTGCGAGGGCGCCCGTCAGTGGCACGAAGGTGACGGGGAGGAGGTCCTCGACTTCGATCGCTCCTTGGGGGGACCTGGTGACGCGCTCGAGCGCCTCGCCGACGGGAATGACGAGTCGGCCCCCCGGCTTGAGCTGGTCGACGAGCGGCTGGGGGATCCGCGGCGCCGAGGCGCACACGACGATGCCGTCGAAGGGAGCCGCTTCGGGCCACCCCAGGTAGCCGTCACCGACCCTCACGTGAACGTCGTAGCCGTGCTTCGCGAGCCGGGTGCGCGCCCTCAGGGCCAGGGGCTCGACCACCTCGATGCTGTAGACCTCGGCGTAGAGCTCGGCGAGGAGCGCCGTCTGGTAGCCGCACCCCGTGCCGATCTCGAGGACCCTGGCCTCGGGGCTCAGCTTCAGCGCCTCCACCATCTCGGCGATGAGCGAGGGCTGGCTCGTCGTCTGCCCGTAGCCGATGGCCAACGGCCGGTCATCGGCCTCGTGCCACTGCACCTCCCAGGGCAGGTAGTCACCGCGGCGCACCTTGTTCATCGCCGCCAGCACCCGCTCGTCATGCACACCGAGGCGGCTCAGGGCCTTCTTCCAGTCGGGTGCCCACGGCGACGTCGGCCTTTTCAGCACCGTAACGCCGAGGAGCAAGAACCCGAGGCTGGCGAAGAGCAACGTCATTGGACCACCACTCAACGTGCATCGCCAGCAGGCCAAGTCAAGGCAACGGCTGAGAGCGCCCAGAATCCCTCAGGAAAGTCGCGACTCACTGATTGGGGCTGGGCTGGACGGGTCGAATGCGAGGGAAGGGGTAGTCCTTGAGTCTCCTCAGGTGGCGTTGCTCGGGGGTGTCCCGCTCGAGGCGAGGCTCGGCGTCCGGGGCCGGTGGGGGAGGCGCGGAGGGCGCCACGAGGGGCTCGACGCGGGTGACCGCCCTGAGGGGCTCGGCTGGTGGCTCCACGGGCCTCGACACCAGGGGCGGTGGTGGCGGGGTGAAGGGGGGAGGGCCCTCGACGCTGTCGACCCACCACCGGGCCCACAGCAGGACTCCACCGACGACGGCGAGGAGCGCAGCCAAGAAGAGGAGTGGCCGTCTCACGCGCTAGCCAATCTGCTGGCCGACGATGGCCTCGAGGGCCGTGATGACGGCGGCGATGTCCTGGCTCCCCTTCCCGGCGGCCCGGGCGAGGTTGTACGTCTCGCGCACCGAGGCGGCGGTCGGGGTGGGCACCCGGTTCGCCGCGGCGTTCTCGAGGAAGAGGGTCAGGTCCTTGTGCATCAGGTCGACGGTGAAGTGGGGGCTGAAGTCGCGGCTCAAGATGGCCTGGCCCTTGAAGTCGAAGTAGGGCGAGCGGAAGCCCGAGGCCTGAACGACCTCGAGGAGCTTGCGCGGGTCCACTCCGGCGCGCGTGGTGAGGAGCAGGCCCTCGCTGAAGGCCTCGAGCATCGTGGCGATGAGGGCGTTGGCGGCGAGCTTGACCTGGGTTCCACTGCCCACCGGGCCGCAGTGGATGACCTTCTCGGAGATGGCCTGGAAGATGGGCGTGGCCCGGGCGAGGGTGGTGGCGGCGCAGCCGGTCATCACCACCAGCGTGCCCTGCTCGGCGCCCGCTTTGGACCCGGTGACAGGCGCATCGGCGAAGTCGACTCCGTGCGCGGCGAACGTCTGGGCGAGCCGCTTCACCAGCGGGACCGACACGGTGGAGAAGTCGATGAAGAGCTGGCC
>PMBV01000308.1:22220-24544 GCA_003153055.1 Myxococcales bacterium | reverse complement strand
TGGGTGGAGGTGTTTCCGAGGGTGAGCTGGTAGGTGACCGTGTCGCCGGGGCTCACCGGGTCATGGTCTTCCTGGAGACTGAGGTTGAGCCCGTCGTTGTGCACCACGACGTCGATGCCCCTGGTGACGCGACCGCCGGCGTAGGTTGCGAGGAGGTCGCTGTGGATGATGGCAGCGTTGGCGGCGTAGGCGGTGAGGACGAGGGACACCGTCTGGGTTTGCCCGGGGGTGAGGCTGATGGAAGGCCAGGAGCAGAGTCCACTGGCGCAGGTGCCGGCGCCGGTGATTTGGGTGACGCCAGAGAAGTTCCTGAGGGTCTGGTCGGTGAGCACCACGCTGTTGAGCGTCGTGGGGCCGAGGTTGCTCAGCGTGACCTCGTACCTGGTCGGGGTGCCGCTGGCGACGGGGTCGGGATTGGCGGTGACGGTCATGGCCAGCGGTGAGGCGGCGGCCCGGACCTCCGCGGTGGCCGTGGCCCGGACAAGGCTGCTCGTCCCATCGAGGAGCTGCGCTGAGGAGACGAGGATCGCGCCCTCGGCGACGGTCGCGTCCAGCTTCACGGAGAAGGAGGCGCGCAGGAAGCTGCCGGCGTTGATGGCCCCGGGGGCCCACTGCACCGTTCCACCTTGCTGGGTGCCGCCGGGGGACGCCGAGACGAAGGTGGTGCCGGGAGGGAGGGTGGCAGTGAGGACGCCAGCGCCAGACGCGGGGAGGACCTGGGTGGAGGTGTTTCCGAGGGTGAGNNTTCCTGGAGACTGAGGTTGAGCCCGTTGCTCTGCACCAGTACGTCGATCGTCTTGGCGAGGCGGCCGCCGGTGAAGGTGGCGACGACGTCACTGTGGATGATGGAGTCATTGGCGGCGTAGGCGGTGAGGACGAGGGACACCGTCTGGATTTGCCCGGGGGCAAGGGTGATGGCGGGCCAGGTACAGAGTCCGCTGGCGCAGGTGCCCTGGTTGGTAACTTGAGAGACGGACGAGATGTTCTTGAGCGTCTGATCGGTGAGCACCACGTCGGTCAGCGGTGCGGTGCCGACGTTGCTCAGGGAGATCTCGTATCGGGCCGGGGTTCCGCTCGCGACCGGGTCGGGGTTGGCCGTTACCGTCAGCTCAAGGATGCCGACGCCGAGCGCCCCGCCGCCCGCGCCGCCGCCAAGGGCCAGCCCGCCGCCGAATCCAGGCAGGCCGCCTCCACCGCCTCCCTCTCCGCCACCGCCATCGGTCGTGGTTTCGCCACCACCTCCGCCGCCAGAACCGCTGTCACTGCCGGTGACGGGGTTCACGCCCCCGTCCTCCGCGGTGGGCTGTGGTGGGCACCCCGCGAGCACGAGCACGACGCCGACCGCGGCGAGTGCTTTGTAAGCAGAAACCTTGCACACACAAGACGCGATGCGCTTCATGGTCCCCCCTTTGAAAACGCCGGAAGCTGCGCTGCGAAGCGCAATGGCCCATGATTTCGCCAAGGGTGCACGTGAATGATGACAATCAAACGAGGCAGTTCTGTTGTTGGTAGAATTGTAGCACTCGTCGAGTGGTCGTCGGCTCTTCACCCGAGCCAGTCTCAGTCAGAGGACGTCGGAGAGGGTAACCGTCAGCCCCAGGACGGCAGAGGAGGTCACCGGGCTCACCCAGGGCGCTCGGTGGATGCTCGTGTACTTGCTCTCCTCTGGGGAGCGGTGGACCACGGTCTCCTTTGCGCCGAGGTCGATGACCCAGTATTCGGGGATTCCGTTCGCGGCGTATAGCTGGGCCTTTTTGCCGAGGTCGTCTTTGAGGGTCGAGTCTGAGACCTCAATGACAAGCTTTGCGTCCACACGCTTGTCGGCACATGCGGCCGGGTCTGCGATGACAAAGTCCGATTCCGGCTCGGAGTCGTCCTCGAGCGCAATCGGGAGCTGCGACAGCACCTCCATCTGCGTGAGGTCATGAGGTACCTATAGAGTGTCGCGGGTGAAGTGGAAGGGCCTGCGTGCAGGCGTTTGGGAGGTTGTCTCCACAGCTGTCATCTGGCGCTCCGGTCCTCCCCGTGCAACTGCCACCGGGCGATGCTTCGGTTGCTCTCGGGAGCAGTCGAATGCGGGTCCCGTATTCCTCGACGGTCTTGCTGTTGGCGAGGTGGGCTACGTGTCGGGCACTGCTCGGGGACCAAAGAGGGTAAAGGGGCATCGTGAACGAAGCCAGGGAGACTGGGGCCCCCGCGGTCGATGGCGCGGCCCTGACGCCGATGATGAAGCAGTACCTCGACGTGAAGGCCCAGCACCCTGGGGTGCTGTTGTTCTTCCGCCTGGGAGACTTCTACGAGCTGTTCTTCGAGGACGCCGTCAC
>PMBV01000308.1:0-22185 GCA_003153055.1 Myxococcales bacterium | reverse complement strand
GGCATGGTGCTCGACGACGAGGTGCTCGAGGCCAAGGAAAACAACTTCCTCGTCGCGGTCGTGCCTGCCGGCCCGGACGAAGACTGGGGCACCGCGGCCATCGATGCGTCGACGGGAGAATTCCTCGCCTTCGAACCAGGCAGCCTCGAGACGGTCGCGGGCGAGCTGAACGGGCTGTTGCCTCGTGAGCTGCTGGTGCCGCAAGGGTCGGAGGAGGCCGTGGAGCCGCTCCTGCGCCTGTTCGGGCGTCGGCCGGCGCTAGCGACGCTGCCCACCGATGCCTTTCAGCTGAAGCGCGCCGGGGCCTACCTGTCGCAGCACTTCAGGGTGCAGACGCTCGACGGCTTCGGGCTGGCCCCCAGCTGCGTGTCGGTGGGCGCGGCCGGCGCGGCGCTCCGGTACTTGTGTGAGACGCAGAAGTGCCCGGCGGCCCACGTCGATCGGCTGAGCCTCCAGCGCCGGGGAGGGTGGCTGGCGATCGACGATGCGTCGGCCACCAACCTCGAGCTCGTGCGGGGCCTGAAAGACGGAGGTCGAACGGGCTCGCTGTTGGCGGTGCTCGATCGCTCGTCGACTCCTCTGGGGGCGCGTCGGCTCGGGCGCTGGCTCACCCGCCCGCTGGCCCATCAGCCGGTCATCGAGGCGCGCCTCGACGCGGTGGGCGAGCTGTTCGAGAAGGCCGCCTGGCGAGAGACGGTGGCGGTGAAGCTCAAGGAGGTCGCCGACATCGAGCGGCTGAGCGGCCGGCTGTCGCTCGGCCATGGTGGGCCGCGTGAGCTCGCGACGCTGGGGCGCTCGCTGAAGATGCTGCCGGTGCTGGCGGAGCAGTTGAAGGGGGCCGGCGCCGAGCTCTTGTCGGGGCTGGTGGGGCCGCTGAACGATCCGGCCCTCGCCGAGTTGGGGAGCACCCTGGCGATGGCGCTGGTCGAGGAGCCTCCCGCCGTCATCGCCGACGGCGGTTTCATCAGGCAGGGGTTCCACGCCGAGCTCGACGAATACCTCGAGCTCTCCCAGAGCGGGAAAGACTACCTGCTGAAGCTCGAGTCGAGGGAGCGAGAAGCCACCAAGATCCAGTCGCTCAAGGTTCGCTATAACAAGGTGTTTGGCTACTACCTCGAGGTCACCAAAGCGAATCTGGGGCTGGTGCCACCGCAGTGGATCCGCAAGCAGACGACGGTGGGCGGGGAGCGCTACGTCACCGAGGAGCTCAAGACCTACGAAGAGAAGGTGCTGTCGGCCGACGAGAAGAGGACCGTGATCGAGCAGCGGCTGTTCGACGAGCTGCGTTCAGGCGTGGTGGCCCAGGCGAGCCTGCTCCGGGCGGCAGCCGACGCGGTGGCCACCCTCGACNNAGAAGGTGCTGTCGGCCGACGAGAAGCGCACCGCGCTTGAGCAGCGCTTGTTCGACGAGCTCAGGGCGAAGGTGGTCGCCTTGGCGAGCACCCTGCGCGCGGCGGCCGACGCGGTGGCGACCCTCGATGCGCTGGTGGCCTTCGCCCGCGTGTCCTCCGAGGCTGGTTATGTGCGGCCCCAGATCGACGAGTCTGGGGTCATCGAGCTCGTCGAGGGCCGTCACCCGGTCGTCGAGAAGATGCTGGGTGGCGTCGGGTTCGTGCCCAACGACGTGCGCATCGATCGAGACGATGGCCAGGTGTTGATCATCACCGGGCCGAACATGGCGGGAAAGAGCACGGTGATGCGGCAAGTGGCGCTCAGCGTGATCATGGCCCAGGCCGGGTGCTTCGTGCCGGCGAAGAGGGCCCGCATCGGGCTGTGCGATCGCGTCTTCACTCGGGTCGGAGCGTCTGACAACCTGGCGCGGGGTCACTCGACCTTCATGGTGGAGATGATCGAGACGGCCAACATTCTCCATCACGCGACCAAGAAGAGCCTGGTGATCCTCGATGAGATCGGCCGTGGCACGTCGACCTTCGACGGGCTGTCGATCGCCTGGGCGGTCGCCGAGCACCTCCATGATCGAGTGGGAGCGCGGACGCTCTTCGCCACCCACTACCATGAGCTCACCGACCTCGGCCGGGAGAAGCCGCGGGTGAGGAACTGCTCGATCTCCGTGAGCGAGGAGGGCGGGCACGTCACCTTCCTCCGGAAGCTGGTCGATGGGCCGGCCAGCCGGAGCTACGGCATCGAGGTCGCTCGCCTGGCTGGGCTCCCGCCCGAGGTGCTGGCCCGGGCGCGCGAGCTGCTCAAGAACCTCGAGGCCGGGGAGTTCGATCCGTCGGGTCGTCCACGGCTGGCTCGGCGGGCGGTCGGGACGGCCCGGGCGCCCGTGCCCATGCTCGCCAGTGACACGTCTCAGCTCGGCCTCTTCGGAGAGCTTGCTCCTCCAGCACCGAAGGACTCGACGGCTGGTGCCGTGCTCGACGCGCTCAAGGCCTTCGACGTCGACCGGTCGACGCCGCTCGATGCTCTGACGGCTGTCGCGGCCTGGAAGCAGCTCCTCAAGGGCAGCTGATGCTGGGCGCGCCTCCTACTCGACCCGGCCGTGCCTCAGAATCGACGAAATCGCCGCCGGGTATTTTGCCGGAGTGTGTGTGTCGTGCTCACATGTCACACACGCCTGTAGCGGGGCGTTGTTTGCGCCATGAACCGAGCCTTCCTCCTCAGCACGATGGTCCTTCTCCTGGCGGCGCCACGCGCCTACGCCGGAGCAGAGGACGCCTACCAGTCAGCGCGGGAAGGCTAC
Source organism: Myxococcales bacterium (assembly GCA_003153055.1). The sequence continues at coordinate 19,481 of PMBV01000308.1, read as the reverse complement.
TGGAAGCTCAAGAAGGACGAAGGGCGAAAGGCGCTCCGGCATCACTGGCAGACGGTGGTGAAGCGGCTCGATGAATTCGCCAGCCGGTACCCGAAGAGCGACCACGCCCCGGAGGCCGTCTTCCTCAGTGGCGAGGCCCTCAATGAGCTCTCACGCTTCTCGCGTCGCGACGACGACCTCGACGGGGCAGTGAAGGCCTACCAGCGGCTCCTCGACGGGTGGCCCAGGCACCGGTTGGCTGATGACGGCGCGCTCGCGTTGGCCCGGTTGCTGGCCGAGCGCCGCGGTCAGGTGCCGGCGGCCAAGAAGGTGGTGGAGCGGGCGCTGCCCACCGCGAACGATCGCAAGAAGGACCTCGCAGCCCTGTCCGAGAGCCTCGACGCGGGAGACGATCATCCCGGGGAAGGCTCCAAGGGCGCGAAGGTCGAGCCGGTCGCCACCCGAGGCTCCAAGGGAACCCGCAAGGACGGCACCTCACGGCCCGTCTCTCCTCCCGAGCACCCCCAAGCCGAGAAGCGCCAGGTCGCGAGGCCAGCCGAGAGCCGCCCAGCCCCCGAAGTGTCCCGCCGGCCGGAGCCGACGCCGACCGAGCCGCCCGCTCGGGCTCGACCGTCGCCCATCGCCAAGGAAGACCGTGCCGAGCCGTCGCTCCTCGCCGACGCCATCCACCGCGCCGTCCAGCCGCTGGGGGGCCTTGAGCTCCGGCTTCCCGCCGACGAGCTCCCCATGCGCGCTCGCCGTTCACCCTCGGCCCGCCCCGCGGAAGAGGCGGTGGTGCTCCGGCCCGACGCGGAGCTCACCCGAGAAGACTCCGACGCCGATTCGACCATCGTTTCGCTCCAGGAGCAGCTCCGTGACGTGCGCGTGGGCGCACCCAACCCGGAGAGCCCAGCGGTGCGGGCACAGCTCCGCGAGATGACGAAGGCCGAGGAGGCGAGTGACGTGACCCTCGCCCAGCAGTTGGGCCTCAAGGTGCGCCGGGTGGTGATCGACGCGGGCCACGGCGGCCACGACACTGGCGCCAGCGGCCCAGACGGGACCCGCGAGAAGGACGTGGCCCTGGCCATCGCGACCAAGCTGGCTCGGCGCCTCGAGACCATGGGGCTCGAGGTGGTGATGACACGTGAGGACGATCGCTTCGTCACCCTCGAGGATCGGACCCGCATCGCCAACCAGAAGAAGGGCGATCTCTTCATCTCGGTGCACTGCAATGCCGCGGCGTCGAAGGCGCTTCGGGGCATCGAGACGTACACCCTGAACACCTCGTCGAATCGCTACGCCATTCGCTTGGCCGCTCGAGAGAACGCCACCAGCGAGCGCGGCGTCGGCGATCTCCGCTACATCCTGGCCGACCTCGCCACCCGGGCCAACACCAGCGAGTCGACCCGGCTCGCGCAGCAGGTGCAGCGATCGCTGGTGACGAGCCTGTCCGCCAACTACTCCGGGGTGCGCGATCTCGGGAACAAGGAAGCCCTCTTCTTCGTGCTCCTGGGCGCCAAGATGCCGGCCATCCTCGTCGAGACGTCCTTCATCTCCCACCCGGAAGAAGAGCAGCGGCTGGCCAAGCCTGAGTACCAAGGCCGGGTCGCTGACTCCATCGCTCGGGCCGTCGGCACCTTCCTCGAGGATCGAACCAGGGTGAGCCAGGTCGACTGAGCGCGCGCCACCCCGGGCCTCGGTCTCGAACGGCCTCCTTCGCAGGGACCACTTCAGAGGGGCTGGACGCCCTTCAACACACCGCCGCCCTCGGTGCCGACCCAGACCTCGGTGGGGGCGTTGCCACTGATGGCCGTGGCCTTTCGGTGCGCGCCGAGATCGACGACGTGAAAGGAGACGCCATCGAACCTGAGCGCGAAGCCGAGCGACAGGGGAGGGTTCGACAGGCCCACCAGGTAGAGGTTGTCGATGGACGAGCCCCACATGCCCGTGACGAGGTCCGGTGAGAGGCCTCCAGGGTTCTCGACGGCCCTCATGGTCGAGGTGTCGTAGGAGACGCCATACGTGGCGTCGCCGAAAGCCAACGCTTCTCCCTGACCCGGGGCGTAGACCGCCTTCCATCGTCGCTGGATCACCGTGGGGCTGGAGATCGCCGCCCAAGTACCGCTTGTCCAGCTCGACAGGAAGCCATCGCCAGCCACCCAAATCTCCGACGCCGACGGGCAGGCGAGCGAGCTGACCTCACCAGAAACGGGCGCCCCCTCGAGGCGATCGAGCGCGCTCGCCGAACCCCGAAAGACAGCCCCGTTCTGCCCCGTGGCCCAGAGCTCGGCGCCGCACCACTCGAGGTCTAGCACCGCGCCGGTGGCCCCGTTCACCGTGACGGGGCTCCACTGTGAGCCGGTCCACGCCCAGACGCCGTCACCGGCGCTGGCGACCACCTCGTCTTTCGACCGGGCGGCGAGGGCGATGACGGGCTCCATCGATGGAAAGCTCCCCAGGGGCTCCCACGAGCCAGTGGACGTCTCGTGCATGATGCCCCCGCGCCGGGCGGAGCAGGTCACCGAGGTGCACTCGTTGACGGCGGCCACCACGCCATCAGCCGTGACCGCCAGATCAGCCACGTCGCCGTAGAAGCCCCGGCTCTCTTCCTGGAGCGAGCCGGTGCCCGAGTCCCAAGCCCAGACGGCGCCCAGGTCGCCCACCACGAAGCCCGTGGCGCCTTGGCCCACCACTGCCCGGGGCACCTGGATGCTCCTCATCGGGAAGGCGCTCCATTTGGGCTCCGAGCCGCCGTCGGCCAGCGTCATGGGAGCCCTCACCAGCACTTCGCCGAGTGAGGAGGGCGGGTTCGCCGGGTCGACCCCCAATTGAGCCCCGATGAAGAGCCTCCCGTCGAGGGCGCCGATGCAGGTGGTGCTGGCCCGAGCCGGCCCGGCCGGCAGCGCCTCGGCGGTCCAGCCCTGACCCGCGAAGTGCCACAGCCGATCGCCGCCAGTCGCCCAGGCCTCCGGGGTCGCCGCGTCGAGGAGCTGGGCCGCCTCGAGCTTCACCGAGAGCTGGCCCTCGAACAGCGAGTCCCACACCTGTCGAGCGGGGTCCCATCGGTACAGCGAGCCCAGTTCGCCCACCACCACGAAGCCGCCTCGGCCGTCGCCGATGACCGACAGGAGCGTCTCGAACGAGGGGTGGTACTCGGTCGTCCAGCCGCCGTCGCGGTGAATGGCCACCTCGTTCCCAGCGCCGACGGCCATGCCTGTCACGCCGTCGAACCACAGGGCGTCCAGCTCACTGACCTGCTTCGATGGGTAGACGGTGGCCTGGGGGGTGGTGCCTCCGAGGTGCACCAACACTCCCGAGCTGCCGGAGCGGCCGATGGCGACGGCGTTGGCCAGCGTGCTCCCTCCGACCTGGCGAAGGGTCAACCCCGGCACTGATGCGAGCCTCGAGAAGGCTCCCTCGGGCGTGCGCAGGAGGACCGTGCCGTTGGCCCCGGCGAAGACGACGCCAAGGCCACCCGGCAAGGGGCTCCCGCCGAGGAGATCGTTGCCAGTGGGGGAGGGGTTCTGGTGCACGAAGGTGGTGGGCCCTCGGGTCGTCCCCGCCACGGATACTCTCACGCTGACTGCCTGGGCTCCGAAGGTCGCCGTGACCGTGGCCGTACCGGGGGCCGCCGCCGTGAACACGCCCCGGGTGTCAACCTGGCCGACGCGGGGGGGCACCGCGCTCCACGAGACCGTCACGTCGAGGGGTTGCCGATCGGCCCCGACGACGGTGGCGGAGAAGGCCTGCGACTGCCCCACGCCCAGCGAGGCCTCCGCCGGCACCACCTCGAGCCCCGCCACTTCGGGCTCGCTCGGGCTGGTGACCCAGAAGAGCCCCAGCCGGTCGGTCAGGGCCTCCACGGCCTCGACCGGCGTCGAGTCAGTGCGCGCCCCGGGGAGCTGGGCCGCAATCTCGTCGCCCGAGCTCCGCCGCATGTCGAAGGTGCCTGGGTCGACGGCCGCCGGCACGCGATCGTGGATCCAAGGGAGGTACAGCTTGGCTGGGATCGAGAAGGTGAGGCCGTTCGGGCTCAGTCGGAAGCCAAAGCTCACTCGGGTTCGTTGCGCCACCTCGGGCACCGTGGCATCGACGGTGACAGTGTCGATGGTGACGGTGTCGCTCAAGGCGCCCCGGGGAATGTCGATAGCGAAGCCCTTGTCTTTGCGAATGAAGAGCCCACCCTCGGGGCCCACCACCACCGGGCCATCGGTGGCGTCGACCGACGGCACGCACGACGCAAGGCCGAGCGGGAGGACCACGCTGAGAATGGCGACGGCTCCAAGCCGCCTCATGATGGGGCTCCTTCAGGCTGCACGCGGGGAGGATACTACCCGAGCCGGCGAGGAATCTTTTGTGCTTCTTGGCCGTTGCCCGACGAGCAATGACAGGATCCATCATGATGAAAAACCGAATCGGAGCTGCCTTCTCTTCGCTGGTCATCACTTTCGCGCTGGGGGCCTGGGCCGAACCCAAGGACACACTCCCCAGCCTCGCCCCGTTGGTCGACTCGGTGAAGGCCGCCGTGGTGAACGTCGACGTGCAGAAGCGGGCCTCCGACGAGCAGCAGGTCCTGATGGAGCGCTTCTTCCGCGGCCATCGGGGCAAGCAACAAGACGAAGACGGCCCCCTCAGCTCGGGCATGGGCTCGGGCCTCATCATCGACCCCAAGGGGCTGGTGTTGACCAACAACCACGTGGTGGAGGACGCGGTGACGATCCGTGTTCGGCTCGATGACGGCCGGGCCTTCGACGGCGAGATCGTCGGCCGTGACGCCCTCACCGACGTGGCGGTGGTTCGCCTCAAGGGCAAGTTCGATGCGCTGCCGGCGGTGAAGCTGGGAGACTCGAGCGCCCTCAGGGTCGGCGACTGGGTGGTGGCCATCGGCAATCCGTTCGGGCTGGCCCAGAGCGTCTCGGCCGGTATCATCTCGGCTCTCGACCGGCAGATCGGCGCCTCCCAGTACGATCAGTTCCTCCAGACCGACGCGGCCATCAANNGGCGAGGTCATCGGCATCAACACGGCCATCATCGGCGCCGCCACCGGCATCGGGTTCGCCGTCCCGTCGAATCTGGTCAAAGCCCTGTTGCCTCAGCTCGAAAAGCAGGGCTTCGTCACCCGCGGCTGGCTGGGAGTGTCGATCCAGGACCTCACGCCTCCGATGGCCAAGGCCCTCGGCGTTCCCACCGCCGACGGGGCTCTGGTCGGCTCGGTCAACGAGAACGCCCCTGCCCAGAAGGGTGGAGTGAAGGGCGAGGATGTCATCGTCGCGGTCGATGGCGAGAAGGTTCAATCTTCATCGGCCCTCACCCGCTTGGTGGCCTTGAAGCGCCCCGACAGCACCGCCACCTTGGCCGTCATTCGCAACGGCAAGCCCCTCGAGCTCAAGGTGACGCTCGGCACGAGGCCCGACCTCGAGAAGTCAGGCGAGCACGACAAGAAGCGAGGCGAGAATTCCGAGAGCAATCGCCGCCTCGGCATGGTCCTGGGCAACGTGGATCCCCGCATGGCCGAGGCCACTGGCGCACCGCTCCTTGGCGCGCTGATCGCCGAGATCGTCCCCGGCTCGGCGGCCGAGAAGGCAGGCCTCCGGCCTGGGCTGGTGGTCGTCGAGGCCAATCGCAAGCCCGTGAAGGGCCGTGACGAGCTCGTCTCTCTGCTGCGGGGCCTCAAGAGCGGAACCGTGGTTCTCCTTCGCGCCGTCGCCGCGCAGAACCCCTCAAACGCGGTCCTCTTCGCCCTCGAAGTCCCCTGAGTCATCGCTGACGAACGAGTGGTTCTCGGCGCTTCGATGGAGCCCTCGACGTATGGTCACGGCATGTAGTGTCACGCTTGCTCACGGCGTGACGCGCATGCTACGACGAAGGCCTTCCGGGGCCGGCAAATCGGCCTCAGCTGCGATCTGAGGGGGTTGCCGCCCATGCGAATCAAGCGCCTCGACATCACTGGTTTCAAGTCCTTCATGGAGCGCGTCGTCTTCTCGTTCGATGACGGCATCACGGGGGTCGTTGGGCCGAACGGGTGTGGAAAGTCGAACGTGGTCGACGCCATCCGCTGGGCGATGGGCGAGCAGTCGGCGAAGAACCTCCGTGGCCGTGGCATGGAGGACGTCATCTTCAACGGCTCCGAGACGCACCCGCCGTTGTCGATGGCCGAGGTGACGCTGACGTTCTCGGTGGGCGAAGGCGACGTGCTGCCCGAGACCCTGGCCGGGCTGCCCGAGGTGTCTGTCACTCGGAGGCTCTTTCGCAGCGGCGAGTCCGAGTACCAGATCAACAAGACCTCGTGCCGACTGCTCGACATCACCGAGCTCTTCCTCGGCACCGGCGTGGGCACCCGGGCGTACTCCATCATCGAGCAAGGTCGGGTCGGGCAGATCGTCTCGGCTCGCCCGGAGGATCGGCGGAGCTTCATCGAAGAGGCGGCCGGCATCACCCGCTACAAGGCCCGTCGCCGCGCCGCCGAGCGAAAGCTGGAGTACACCCAGCAGAACCTCTTGCGGGTCAACGACATCGTGGCCGAGCTCGAGCGCCGCCTGGGCGCCCTCGAGCGGCAAGCCAAGAAGGCCGAGAAGTACAAGCGCCTCAAGGCCGAGATGCGCGACATCGAGCTCCACGCTTCGTCGCTCAAGTGGATCGACGTCACCGGCCAGAAGCAGGCGGTGGAGGTCGAGCTCGAGCGGCTGACGCAGGCCGAGCAGCAGGCCACCGTCGAGCTCAACGCCATGGAACAGGCGCTGGCCGCGCGGCGATCATCGCTCGACTCCGACACCACGTCCCTCGAGGCCGAGTCTGCCGAGGTGTACGCCCTCGAGCGCCAGGTGCAGCTCGAGGCCCAGAGCGTCGCGCACTGGCAGGCCGATCTCTCGGCCACCCTCGAGCGCACCCAGGCAGCCGAGACCGAGCTGGCCGTGGTGGTGGCGCGCAGGGAGGCTGCCGAGAAGGAGCGCGAGCAGGCGTCGTCAGAGCTCGAGCACATGGGGGTCGCGAACCGGGAAGACGAGGTGCTCCTGCAGGTGAAGGAAGAGGAGCTGCGGCGCGCCGCCGAGCTCACCCACGAAATCGCCACTCGCCTCGAGCATGAGCGGGCTGCCCACGCGGAGCTGGCCAGCAAGATCGCCGGCCACCTGAGCACGCTGGCGACCCTCGAGCAGCGACGCCTCGATGCCGAACAGCGGAGCCTCAAGCTGGCCGAGGACAAGGGCGGTCTCGAGAGGGAAGAGGCCGAGCTCGAGGCGCTCCGCCGTGAGGTGCTCGATCGGGTCGAGCAGCACCGCATGACGAGCATCGAGCTGACCGAGCGCCGCGGCGCCGAGGAAACCACGATCAAGCGGCTGCGCGAGGCCTTCGCCGAGAACGAGGTGATGGTCGTCGCCCTGCGTGAAGACCTGGCTGACAAGCGCAGCCGGTTGGTCTCGCTCGAGGAAATTCAGCGGAACTACGAAGGGTACGATCGCGGCGTGCGGGCGGTCATGGCCCACGTGGGCGAGCGGCCCCAAGAGGCCGGTGTCTTCGGCGTGGTGTCCGACGTCGTCAGCGCGCCGCCGGAGCTCGAGAAGGCCGTCGAGGCCGCGCTGGGCGATCGGCTGCAGCACATCATCGTCGAGTCCTCCGGCCGTGGGTACGAGCTGGCCGAGCAGCTCCGGCTGTTGGCCGAGGGGCGCTCCACGTTCCTCCCCGTGCCGAGCCCGGCAGAAGGCGCTCGGCCGGGGGTGGTGTCGGAAGACGTCCTGGGCATGCTGGTGAGCTCGGTGTCGGTGCGCGACGAGGTGCTCCGGCCGGTGGTGGAGCAGCTCCTCGCCGGAGTGGCGCTGGTGCGCGATCTCCCCGCGGCCAAGCGCTGCGCCGAAGCCCACCCTGACTCGACCTTCGTGACGCTCGAGGGCGACGTGGTCCGGCCAGGTGGGGTTGTGACCGGCGGTGTGCTCGAGGGCCCGGCGGTGGGCGCGCTGCAGAAGAAGCGGGAGATCGCCGAGCTCTCCCAGCAGGTGGCGCACGTCGAGGAGCGGTACAACGAGATCATCACCCGTCACTACGCGCTCCAGAAGCAGCTCGGCCACTCGGAGGGCGTGCTGAAGGGGCTCGAGAACCACCGGCACGCCGAGGAGCTCTCGCTCACCGGCCACGAGAAAGACCTGCACCAGGCCGGGTCGAGCCTGGCCCGCCTGCGGGAGCGCATCGTCACCTTCGACGGCGAGCTGAAGGCGCTGGAGACCTCCAAGCGGGCGCTGTCGTTCGACGCGGAGGCGGCGCGCGGTGAGGCGGCCCACGCGCAAGCCGACCGAGGCGTTCGGGAAGAGCGGGTGCGCCTCATGGCGTCCGAGCTCGACGTGCTGCGATCCCGGAGCGAGGCGATCAAGGCCGCGCTCACCGAAATCAAGGTCAAGGTGGCTTCGGTGGCCGAGCGCGGAGAGGCCGCGCGGAGGCGGGTCGAGTCGCTGGCGAACCAGGTGGCCGAGCTGCGCGAGCGGTCGAGCCGGGTGGAGCGGGCGTCAGTCGAAGGCCGGGAGCAGATGGCGGCCCTCGAGGGGCGGCTGGCCGAGACGGCCGTGGCCCGGGCCGAACGAGAGACGACGCTGTTCGGTGCCCGGGAGCGGCTGGAGGCCCGCAAGGTGGCCCACGCCCAGGCAGGCGCGGCGGTGCGGGAAGACGAGGGCACGCTCAAGGGACTGAGGACGTCGGCCGAGGTGCTCATCTCGCAGAAGAACGAAGCGTCATTGAGGCAGCGCGAGCTGGCCATCGCCCTCGATCACCTGGCCACGCAGATCCAGGAGCGGTACCAGGTGGCCATCGCCGACGTGCTGGAGCAGTACCGCTCGGCGGCTCCGCTTCCCGAGGACGCCCAGGCCACGCTCGACGAGCTTCGGTCCGCGGTGGAGCGCATGGGTGAGGTCAACGTCACCGCCATCGAGGAGCACCAGGAGCTCGATCAGCGCTTCACCTTCCTCAGCGCGCAGAAGACCGATCTCGAAGACTCGCTGGCGAAGCTCAAGGACGCCATCGGGCGCATCGACGAGACCAGCCGGGCGCGGTTCAAAGAGACCTTCGACATCGTCAATGACAAGTTCCAGGTCGTCTTCCCCCGGCTGTTCGGCGGAGGCCGGGCGTCGCTCACGCTGGTGCCTGGGGGCCCGGGTGAGGAGCCGGGGCTCGAGATCCTCGCCCAGCCGCCGGGGAAGAAGCTCCAGAGCGTCAACCTCTTCTCCGGTGGAGAGAAGGCGCTGACCGCGGTGGCGTTGATCTTCGCCATCTTCCTCATCAAGCCGACGCCGTTCTGTCTTCTCGATGAGGTCGACGCCCCGCTCGATGAAGGGAACGTGGGCCGCTACAACGACATGGTGCGTGAGATGAGCAAGGGGTCTCAGTTCATTCTCATCACCCACAACAAGCGCACCATGGAGGTCGTCGACGCGCTGTACGGCGTCACCATGGAGGAGCCGGGCGTCTCCAAGCTGGTGTCGGTGCGGCTCAAGGACGCGGTGGCGGCCAACGGCGACCAGCAGGTGGCGTGAAGCACCTCACCACCCCGGTAGACAGCGCCGACTCCAGCCGACGAGCGGCGTGACCGTCACCGCGTTTCTTTGAGGCCCATCACCGTTCCCGCCAAGGCCACGATGCCCGCGAGGAAGGCGAGGATGAGCCCGAAGCTGGGCTTTGACACCCACATCTCGAAGTTGCCCACCGGAGAGCGCGCGGTCGTGGTGTCGAGCGAGGTGACCGCGTACATCACGCACCACAGCTCGGAGAACCCGATGGCGCCGAGCTGGGCCACCCAAGAAGGGAGCGGGTTGGTCGCTCGCGGCCGAGGCCTCACCCGCACGACGATGGCGCTGAGCGCGGCCACCGACAGCCCGAAGACGACCACGCCCAGGCTGAGCAGCCCCAGCACCTCACCCTCGGCCACCGTCTCTTTCCAGGGGAAGAAGCAGGCGAGCACCATCGTGGCCGAGCCGAAGAAGGCCAGCTTGTCCGCCGTCGACAGGCCGACGATGAAGGTCTTGGCCTGCCCGATGACGTCGTCGGGGTCCAGCGCCTTGTCGGCGACGAATGCCGGCGCTGGCCTGCGGGGCATGGCGTCCCAGTCCTCCTGCGAGACCTCCTCGCGCCAGTCGCGTCTGACGGAACCACGGGGCGCGGCAGGAGGCGCCTCAGGCATGCGCCCCGCGGTGCGCCGCGGCTCGACGGGTCTGCGTCGCTCGGTCGTGCGAGGGGCGCCCGCTCGCTTGGTGCCCGAGCGTGCCCCAGGCGCCTTGGCCCGGGGTGGCACGAGCGGCCGGTGGGACCCGGTCGTGTCCTCGGCGTCGAGCTCGGGCGGGGTTGCGTCGAACAAGGAGGGGTCGAGCACCGTGTCGCACTTGGGGCACACGGCCGCGTCTTCCGCGACGATCGAGCGACAGGTCGGGCACTTCATCGGTGCGACTGTCTAATAGCGAATGCCCGCCGCACTCAAGACTGGCACCGAGGGCACTGGCGTTGGTTGGTGCTGCTCCCGAGCTTTGTCTGCCTGGGCCATCACCTCGATCTCCTCGCGGATCCGGTTCCATTCAGTCGGGGGAAGGCCGAGGAAGACGGCGACCAGGGTGGGGTCGAACTGCGTGCCGGCGAGGCGGCCGATCTCCGCGAGCGCGAACTCCTGACTGCTCCCTTTTCGATACGGCCGGTCCGAGACGATGGCGTCCAGCGTGTCGGCCAGGCAGAAGATCCTCGCGCCGAGGCAGATCTGCTCGCCGCGCAGGCCCTGTGGGTAGCCCTTGCCGTCCCAGCGCTCCTGGTGCTGGTGGACGATCTTCGCGGCGTCCTTGAGGTACGGAATGTTGGCCAGCATTCGCCAGCCGAACTCGGGGTGCTGCCGCATGTCGACCCATTCTTCGGGGGTCAGCGGACCGGGCTTCAGGAGGATCGAGTCGCGCACGCCGATCTTCCCGATGTCATGGAGCAGGGCCCCTTGCTCGATGGTGACCAACTCTTCGCCCGAGATGTTCAACTCGAGCGCGATGCGGCGGGTGAACTTGGCCACTCGCCACGAATGCCACTGCGTCTCGGTGTCGCGGTAGTCGAGGGCGCGGATCATTCCCTCGAAGAGGCCAGTGGTGCGCTCGACGACCTGTTGTTCGAGCGTCTGGTTCAAGTGAGTCAGCTCGGTGTTTCGCCGCTCGAGCTCGCTGGCGAGCCGCTTGTTCTCTTGGACGAGTCGATGGTACTGGGCCGCTTGGCCCAACACGCTGCGCAGCTCGGCGACGTGCCATGGCTTGCCCAGGAGCCGAAACACCTCGCCGTCGTTCACCGCCCGCATGGCCACCTTGAAGTCCGACGCGGCGGTGATGAGAACCCGCACGGCCTCGGGGTTCGTCTGGCGGAGGATCCGCAGCAGCTCGATGCCCGAGAGATTGGGCATCATGAAGTCGGTCACCACGAGATCGAAACGCGTCTCCTTGGCGGCTTCCTCGGGGTTCGTGTACGCAACGACGTCGAAGCCCATCGACTTGGCGAGCTTCGCGACGACTTCGGTGATGTGCTCGTCATCGTCGACAATGAGAATCCGTTCCAACGGTGCCCCCGTTCCCCCTTTTCCAAATCTATTCTCTGGAAAGGGCCCACGCAGCAAAGAAAAATAGAGCAAATTCGGCCATTTGACGGCTTTTGCCGAAGGTCAACGCGACGAGCTCGTGTCATGACGCGAGCGCTCGTCTACCATCGATGAACCATGTCGAAGCGAGGCGGAGCTCAAGGGGCGCGTCGTACAGCCAGTGAGAAACCATCGGGTCGGGTGCCGGTGATCGTGATGGGGTTGGGCTTCATCGGGCAGGAGATCGCCCGAGTTGCCTTGGAGTCGGAGGAGCTCGAGGTCATCGGCGCGGTGGACAAGAGCCCATCGATGGCGGGGCGGACGCTGACCGAGGTCCTCGGTTGCCCGGCCGGTACCTTCAAGATTCAGCCGACGTTGGGACAGGCCGTGGGTCGACGAAAAGGGGTGGTGCTGTTGCACGCCACGGGCTCACGGCTCCCCAAGGTGAGTGAGCAGGTCCTGGAGGCGCTCTCGTACGGCATGTCGGTCGTGAGCACCTGCGAGGAGCTGGCCTTCCCCTATCTCGAGCACCCCGAGCTGGCCGAGCGCCTCGACGCGGCGGCGGTGCGAGCGGGGTGCGTGGTGCTGGGCACCGGAGTGAACCCGGGGTTCGTGATGGATCGACTGGCGGCCGTGGTTGGTCAGGCCTGCGGCCCGGTGCGGCGAGCCAAGGTGACCCGGGTGGTCGACGTGGCGAGCCGGAGGGCCGCGCTCCAACGCAAGGTGGGCGCCGGTCTCACCGAGGACGAGTTCTTCGCCCTGGTCGAGAAAGACGGCCTGGGGCACGTCGGCTTGCTCGAGTCGGCCGCGCTCTGCGCCCTGGGCCTGGGCATCGACTGCGACGACTTCGAAGAAGAGCTGGTGCCCGTCTTCGCCGAGGAGGACCTCTCGACCGGCGCGTTTCCGGTGAAGAAGGGCCGGGTGGCGGGCCTCCACCAGGTGGCAGTGGGCCTCGACGACGGGCAAGAGAAGGTCCGCCTCGAGCTCACCCTCGCGGTGGGGGTCGACGACCCGGGCGACGTCATCGAGCTGGAGGCCGACCCGCCCCTCAAGGTGTTGGTCAAGGGAGGCGTCTCGGGCGACCGGGCCACCGCCAACCTCGTCGTCAACGCGGCTCCTCGCGTCACCGCTGCCGAGCCGGGGTTGCTCACCGTGCTCGAGCTCCCGGCTGGTCGCTGAGGGAACGGAGGGCCTCAATTCACCGAAATCACGGGGTTGGCTTGCTGGCACGACGCGTTGCGTCGGTATTCGTTGACTTCAGAATCAATGATGACTCTGATCAGCCTCCGAAACCCGCGTGGCGCGGGGAGTGCGACTTGGAGGCACGGCATGGCCAAAGGCATCAACCAGTACAAGGCGGACCTGAGAGAGTTGTTCTTCGTGTTGTTCGAGCAGTTCAAGTTCGGCGAGTACGCCGGCAAGGGACCGTTCGAGGGCTGGGACGAGGACACGGCGAAGGCGGTCATCAAGGAGAGCTACCGCTTTTCCACCGAGGTGCTTGGGCCGCTCAACGCCCAGGGAGATCGCGAGGGGTGTCGGCTGGTCGATGGCCAGGTGCTGACGCCGACGGGCTTCAAGGAGGCCTGGAAGGCGCTCTACGAGACCGGGCTCAAGCAGCTCGCGGCGCCCAAGGAGGCAGGCGGGCAGGGGGCTCCGTTCACGCTCTACTCGGTGGTCGAGGAGCTGACGAGCGGCGCCAATGTCGCCCTCAACCTCTACCCCTCGCTGGCCTGGGGCGCGGCCGAGGTCATCGCCGAGTTCGGCACTGACGCGCAGAAGCGGCTCTACGCCGACAAGATGTTCACTGGAATCTGGGCGGGCACCATGTGCCTGACCGAGCCGCACGCCGGCTCGGACGTCGGCGCGGCGAGCAGCAAGGCCGAGCGACAGCCTGACGGGCGGTACAAGATCACCGGCACCAAGGTGTTCATCTCGGGCGGCGATCAGGACCTCACCGAGAACATCGTGCACCTGGTGCTCGCGCGCGCCGGCGGTGCTCCCGCTGGAACCAAGGGCCTCTCGCTCTTCATCGTGCCCAAGATGCGCGTCAACGCCGATGGCTCGGTGGGTGGACGCAACGACGTCACGGTGGGCAGCATCGAGCACAAGATGGGCATCAACGGCTCGGCCACCTGCGTGCTGAACTTCGGTGAGAGCGGCGAGTGCTACGGCGAGCTGGTGGGCCGGGCCGAGCACCAGGGCATGCCTCAGATGTTCAAGATGATGAACGGGGCCCGCATCGCGGTGGGTATCCAGGGCCTCGCGTTGGCATCCAGCGCGTACTTGAACGCCCTGGCCTACGCCAAGGATCGCAAGCAGGGCGCCAACTTCCGCCAGTGGAAGGACCCCTCAGCTCCCCGGGTGCCGATCATCGAGCACCCCGACGTGCGCCGCATGCTGATGGAGCTGAAGGCCACCGTGGAGGGCATGCGCGCCCTCGTGCTGAAGCTGACCTCGCACCGAGATCGGCACCAGCTCGCGCTCGGCAAAGACGACGACCAGGCCGCGTACCACCAGGGACAGGTCGATCTGTTGACCCCGCTGGTGAAGGCCTACAGCAGCGACGAGGCCTACCGCCTGTGCGGCATCGCGATTCAGGTCTTCGGAGGCGCTGGCTTCCTCAAGGATTGGCCCGTCGAGCAGTACGCCCGCGATACGAAGATCTTTTCCATCTACGAGGGCACCAACCACATTCAGGCGATGGACCTGGTCGGTCGCAAGCTCGGCCAGAACGGGGGCGCCAACTTCCAGTCCTTCATGGGCGACCTCTCGACCTTCGTCGAGACGCACAAGGGCCACCCGGTGTTCGGCAAGGAGTGCGAGCGCCTCGCCCGCGCCTCCGAGGCGGTGGTCGCCGTGGCCATGGGCATGATGGGCTGGTCTCAGTCGGGGAAGGTCGAACTGGTCGCCTTGAACGCCAACCGCTTCCTCCTGATGATGTCTCAGCTCTCGGTGGCCTACCTGCTGCTCGACGCCGGAGTCATCGCCGAGGCCGCCCTCGCCAAGCTGCCAGCTGGCCACGAAGATCGGCCGTTCTACGAGGGCAAGCGCGCGTCGGCCCTGTGGTACGCACGCAACGTGCTGCCGCAGGTCGAGAACCACGCAGCGATCGCCACCATCGAAGACCAGACGCCGGCTGAGATCTCCGACGCGGCCTTCGGCGCCGCCTAGTCGTCGTCACGCTCGTGCCGGGGCAGTTGGGCCCGGCACGAAGTCACTTCTGGCCGCCAGCCTCGCGCACACCGATGGCGAGCTGGGCCAGGCCGGCCACCTTGGCCATCTCCATCACCTCGACCACCTTGCCGTGGGGCACGCCCTCGTCGGCTTGCACGATGACGAGGGTGTCTGGCGACTTGGCCTTGGCTGTGTCGAAGGCCTTCTTCAGCTCCTCCGCCGTCACCACGTCGCCTCCCAACACCAGACGGCCATCGGCCAGCACCGCCACCGATACGTCCTGGGCCTGAGCCATCACGTCGGCGGCTCCACCTTGGGGGAGGTTGACCTTCAGCCCGGCCTTGGCCCCGTTGCTGGAGTTCACGATGACCGAGCTGGTCACCATGAAGATGATGAGCAGCACGAGGAAGATGTCGGTCAACGGGGTGATGTTGATGTCGGCGAAGACGCCGTCTTCCGCTGACGGGTCGTCGGCGTCACCGCCCGACATGCGACCGAGTGCCATGGCTAGCTCCCCTGCGCGGTGGCCGGCGCGGTCGTTGGCGCCCCATCAGGTGTGGTCGGCGTCTCGGGAGGGGGCAAGAGGAGCCTGCCGGTGGGGGCTTGCTCACGCACCAGCTCGAGGAACTCCTCGACGATGAGCTTGAGCTCCACGTTCACCCGAGAGAGGCGCGCCTGAAATACGTTGTAGAGGACCACCGCCTCCACGGCGACGATGATGCCCACGGCGGTGGCGATGAGGGCCTCGGAGATGCCGGTCATCACCGTCGCCGGGCCCCCGCTGCCGCCCGACTCGACGTCGAGGCCGAGATCCTTGAACGAGCGCATGATGCCCCACACGGTGCCGAACAGACCGACGAAGGGCGCGGTGGCGCCGATGGTCCCGAGGATCCACAGGCCCCGCTTCATCTTCAGTGCGAGCTGAATCCGCTCCCGATCGACGGCCGCGGTCAACCCCTCACCCGTCGATCGAGCCGCGCGTTCGAAGCCCGCCCGGAATAGATCCGACGCGAGCGCCGTCGAGCGATCGGCTGCCGAACGGGCTGCCACCAGCTCGCCGCGCATCAAGTGGCGGGCAATGCGCTGGCCGAGCTCTCGAGACTTCGGGCCGACCCCCCACAAGGCGATGAGCCGCTCGATGGCGACCACCAGGGCCAGCATGGAGGCCAAGAGAATGACGGCGATGGTCACGCCGCCCAACCGCAGATAGTGCATCAGCTCGTCGAAGCTCATCGGGGATCAGGGTATTAGCGGCTTCGGAGACCCGACGCCATGATGTCCAGAAAACGCGCCGTTACCATCCTTGTTCCCGCGGTCCTCTTTTTGGGGTGTCCCCGGCCCATGTCCTTCGGAGAACGGGGCGAGGCCCGCTCGGCCGCGGAGCTGCTCCAGTGGCTCGAGCTCGCGGAGTCCGGGGTCGTGGCGGTGAAGGGCGAGGCGAACCTCACCGTCGACGGCCCCCAGGGCAAGGGCTCCACGGCGCTCTTCATCGAGGCCGCGCTCCCTGCGTTGGTGCACCTCGAGCAGCTCGACTTCTTCGGGCGACCCCAGTCAGTGCTGGTGAGTGACGGAGAGCGGTTCGGCTTCTACGACGGCCAGGCCGCCCGGTACTTTCGGGGCCCTGCCACCCCCTCGAACGTGGCCCGCTTCGTCCCCATCAGTCTCCCCATCTCCGAGCTCGTGGCGATTCTCCTCGGCCGTGTTCCCCGGGTCGCCGCCGACACGTCGGACTTCAGCGTCGATCAGGAACGTGGCGTCTACGTGCTCTCGCTCCACCGGCAGAACACCACGCAGGTGCTCTGGGTCGACCCGAGCACCACGCGGGTGCTTCGAAGCGCCGTCTCGACGGGCGCGGCGTACTCGCTCGAGGCGGGGTCGATGGGCAACCATGGGGCCTTCACCTTCCCGGAACAGGTTCGCCTCGATTTCTCATCGAGCAAGACTCGCCTCGAGCTCAAGTGGAAAGACCTCACCTTCAATCAGCAACCGGAGCCAGGGTTGTTCGACGCCGCTCCCCCAGAGGGCGTTCCAGTGACGGAGGTCGACGGAGACGGCCGGCTCCTCGGCGGCTGACCGCTCCGGTTGAGGGAACAGTCGACGGCGGGCATGAAGCCGCTAGAGTCAGACACCACATGGCATCGATCCGCCTCGGCGACTTGCTCGTCAAAGCAAAGGTGATCACCGACGGTCAGCTCAAGGCTGCGCTCAGCGAGCAGCAGAAATGGGGTGGCCGACTGGGAGAGATCCTCGTGCGCATGCGAGTCGTCTCCGAGGACATGCTGGTGAAGGCGCTGTCCAAACAGCTCAATGTCCCGACGGTGAACCTCGACGCCGTGCAAGACGTACCAGCGGCCGTCAAGGCGAAGGTCTCGGTCGAGATGGCGCGCGATCTCCTGGCGCTCCCGCTGCAGCTCCGCGACGAGGGCAAGACGCTCGTGGTGGTGCTGGCCGAGCCGCAGAATCTCAAGCTGATCGACTCGCTCAGGGCGGCCACCCGGTGCAAGATCGTTCCGCAGATCGCCAGTCGTCAGGCCATCTCGAGGGCCTTCGAGCGGTTCTACCAGCAGCCTGCTGACGGTGAGAGTGGAGGGTTCAAGGTGGTCGACGCACAGGGGAATACGGTCATCAAATTCGGCGAAGAGGTCGCCCGGCAAGAGGTCGCCCGGAGAGCGCCACCAGCCGACGACGAGCTCCCGACCTCTCTTGCCAACAAGCCGCCCGGCGAGGTGCTTCGGCTCCTCGAGGAGGCCCAGCGCAAAGAGGTCGCGGTCCTCAAAGGAATGGTGGAGTTGATGATCGAGAAGGGCATCTTCACCCGCGAGGAGTACCTGGCGAAGGTCAGGCGCTGACGTGGCCACGACACGAAGAAAACTCGGAGAGATTCTCGTGGCCGACGGCGCGGTCACGGCGGCCGACGTGCAGTCGGCGCTGACCGATCAGAGCTCGGGCGAGCCGGCGCGGCTGGGTGACCTCTTGGTGGCGATGGGGAAGATCAACACCCACCAGCTGGCCAAGGCCCTGGCCACGCAGCACGGGGTGCCCTTCACCGAGCTCCCCCCGATTCCCTCGGCGATCCTCGAGCTGGTGCCGATGGAGTTCCAGCGTCAGTTCCGCTTCGTTCCTCTCAAGGTGGGCAAGGGGTCCATCTCCATCGCGATGGCCGATCTCGCGCACGCCAACGCCGAGGTGCTCCCGCTGCTCCGGCGCCGGTTCCCCACCGTGCAGATCTTCATTGCTCCGTCAGACGCCATCGACGCGGTGCATGCCGCGGTCACCGGCGAGTACGAGAGCCCGTCGAACGTCGCGCTGCCCTCGGTCGCGCCGGCCATCGCGCCGGTGATCAGCGCTCCCCCGGCTCCTGCCCCGGAAGACCTCTTCGAGTCCATCGAGATCGATCTCCCTCCCGATGAGCCCCCGCCGGGCCCAAACCAAGCGGGCGGCTCGGAGGCGGCCTTCGAGCTCGAGGAAGCGCCCGTCAGTCCGGCGGCTTCGTTTCCTGCGCCGGTGCCCTTCGTCTTCGAGGCCACCGCGACCGGCCTGTTGACCACGCCGCCACCCTCGGCGAGGCCGGGGCCTCCGCGCTCGCAGGAGGGCCAGGGTGAAGACGTGCCCTTCTTCGAGGCCGCTCCCCGTGCGCGGCCCATCGCCAAGGTCGATGACCGTGCCTTCGTGCCGGGCGTGCCCATGTCGTCGCCCTCGTCGCTGGCGAAGCTGGTGATCGAGCCCGAGCTGGCGCCCATCGCCATCGTCCCGGCGCCCGATCTCAAGGTCACCATGACGCGCACCTCGGCCATTCAGAGCCGGACCGCGCCGATTCCCCAGCCGCCGGCGATTGCTCCCCCCTCTCCGTCACGCATCACGCTCCCCGAGTGGATCGAGCCTGAGGTCAAGCCGGCGGGGGAAGGCGAGGGCTGGTCGGGAGCCCTCGACGCGCTGGCCCCTTCCAAGCTCATCCTCGCGGTGACCAAGGCCCTCCTCAAACGGGGGCTGTTGACCGAGCAAGAGATCATCGACTCGAGCGAGCTCAAGAAGTGAGTCGATGCGTCTCTGGCTGAGCCACCACCACGACGACGAGCTCGATCGCTGCGTTCGCGTCGGCGGAACCTTCGTGTGTGCCCGGTGCTTGGGTACCTACCCGACGCTGTTCGCCCTCGTGGCACTGCAGTTCGAGCTGAAGGCGTCGTTGAGCCACCCGTGGGACGTCGCGCTGAGCACCGCCCTCGTTCTCCCGGCCACCCTCGACTGGGCCTGGGGCCGCTTTCGACCCCACGACTTCACCAACCTGTGGCGATGGTTCACGGGCCTGCTCCTCGGGGCGGGCCTCGGGCGGGCGTGCTACGTTCACGTGCAGCGGCCGTTTCCACCGGTGCTGCTCTGGCCACTGGGAGTGGTGACAGCCTTCGCAGGTCCTGTCATTCTCGTCAGTTACCTGCGACGCTTGCGCCGGTAGATCACTCGCGCCAATGAAACGTTCACCTCTTTGAGACAAGGCGAGGAGACGGTTGGGACCTGAGGCTTCCGACGAGCAGTTGATGCTCGCGTTCAAGTCCGGTGACGCCAGGGCGCTGGGCGCGCTCGTGGGGCGGCACCGTCAGGCGGTCTACAACTTCATCCTCCGGTACGTGGGCCAGCGGCAGCGGGCAGAGGACCTGTTGCAGGAGACCTGGCTCAAGGTGGTGCGGGGCAGCGCGGAATACCAGCCCAAGGCGCGCTTCACGACCTGGGTTTACACGATTGCGAGGAACCTCTGCGTGGACAGCGC
>PMBV01000480.1:11400-22374 GCA_003153055.1 Myxococcales bacterium | reverse complement strand
GGACGCGCAGGCGAAGTCTGGGGCACAGCCAAGACGTGCGCTCCCGTCGACGAGTGCCACGAGGTCGGCGCCTGTGACTCGGCGACTGGCTCCTGCACCAACACCACGGCCGTCGACGGCACGCCGTGCAGCGTCGGCACTTGCAAGAGTGGCGTCTGTCGACCCAAGAGCGCAAGCGCGGACGCAGGCGTTTCCGTCCCACCGGCGGCAACTGGGTGTTCGACCTCGGGCGCGGTTGGGCTCGGCTGGTCTCTGGCCCTCGTCTGTCTCTTCACTCTCCGCCAGAGGATGCGATCATGAACGTGTCTCGTTTTGTACTGCCGCTTTTCATTGGGGCCCTGATCGGCCTGGCCCTGGCCTCGTGTGCGTCGAAGCCGGACTGCGTGGCGACCTCGCAATGTACGACGGGCGACACGTGCTTGCCATCACACATGTGTGCCCACGCGTGCCAGAGCAACGCCCAGTGCGAGCTCGGCCAGAAGTGCTCCAAGTCGGGCGGCTGCGTGGCCCAGGCCGGGTGCGCGACCAACGCCGACTGCGCGACGGGTCAGACCTGCTCGGTGGCTGGGGTCTGTACCGGGAGGCCAACGGATGGCGGTGCAGGTGGCGGTTCGGGCGGTGGAGCGGGTACGGGAGGTGGCGCGGGCACGGGTGGAGGCGGACAGGCAGGGCAATGCGCGGAAGTGTTCAACGCGGCCGAGGCCAAGGCGAACCTGATGATCGTCTTGGACCACTCGACCAGCATGAACGACTTCGTCGGAACCGCGTCGAAGTGGAGCGCCGCCGTCAGCGCGGTGACCCAGATGACGAAGCAGAACCCCAACATCCAGTTTGGCCTCGAGATGTTCTCGATGCCAGACCAGGAATGCAGCCCTGGGTCCATCGAGGTCCCCGTCGGGCCGGACACCGGGGCGGCCATCGTTCAGAAGCTCCCCCCCTACTTCGCCGACGGCAACGCGACGCAGATCGCGGGCGGCCTCACCGTCGCGGCGACCGACCCGGAACTCAGCGACGCGACCCGGGCCAATGGGGTGGTGCTCATCACCGATGGAATGCAGAACTGCCAGGGCAGCACCTACGACAGCACAGGCGGCGCGATCGACGATCCTCGCGGGGTGGTCAAGGCGCTGTTTGCTCGTCAGGTGAGCGTACGGACCTGGGTGGTCGGATTCGGAGGCGACGTCGACGCCGACATGCTCAACACCATGGCGGTCAACGGAGGGACCGCGCGCCTCTCCCAGCCGCGCTACTACCAAGCAGACGTGCCCGCCGACCTCGTGGCCGCGCTGCACGCCATCACCAACGCCGCCCAGGGCTGCTCCGTCGTTCTGTCGAAGGTGCCGACCGACATCACCCAGCTGTACGTCGGAATCAACCAGCAGATCGTCCAGCGCGACCCGACCCACGTCACCGGGTGGGACTACGATTCGTCCACCAACCGGGTGACCCTCTACGGCCCGGCGTGCGACGCGTTGGCGAACACAGCCGGCGCGCGGCTCACGGTGCAGTACGGGTGCCCTGACGGATTTGTCGAGGAACCCGGCGACGGCGGTTTCACCTTCGAGGTTGACGCTGGAGAGATCGGCTGAGAGCCGGCTCAGGAATAGGGGTCGACCCGAAAGCCGGAAGAGTCGTCTCACTCGGCGCGTCCAAAGGAGGCGCCCTTCTCGCCCCGGCGCTCTCGGCACGAGCGGGAGCGGCGGAGGCGACCGTGGGAGACGGGAGGCCACGGTGGGCACTCGAGGGACCGGGGGCTCGAACGTGGCAGTACGCTCGACGAAGACACCACCCACGTCGTAGGTACGCAGGACGCGCTGCACGGTGAGGAGGCCTCGTGCACGTGCTTCTCCTGTGATCTTGAGGTTCGAAATGCGTTGCCTCCGCGAGCAGCTCTCGTAAGATTCAGTCCATAATTTAGACTTATTCATGGACCAGGCCACTGTCAGAGAAAATCGAACCGCGACACCGCTCCCTCGGACTCGGGCCTTCACCGAATTGCAGGCCCTGACCCAACAGTCGGCGAGCGGAGAGCTCATCGCGGCGGCCGGTGGGTGCGAGGTTCATCTTTTTCTCCAGCAGGGTCGCTTCGCCTGGGGCTACAGCACCAAGAACCGAGGCAGCTTCCGCGCCTACCTCGAGACCGCTTGCGGACTCACGCCGGCGGCATTCTCGGAGATCATCGAAGCCTGCCGCCGCGAGCGTGCCCCTCTCGGCGAGACGTTGGTGCGCCTCAAGCTGGCGAGCACCGAGCAGGTGAGCCGAGCCCTTCGCCAGCAGATCGCTGGAGCCATCGAGGTGCTGCGCGAGCTGGGTGACGCGCCCATCGTGTTCCTGTCTCGCGACGCGGCCTGGAGGGAGCACGATCGCGCCCTCACCTTCACGCTCGACGCGGTCACCTCCCACGTCCCTGCTCCCCACCCGGCGCCGTCGCTCTTCGACGCCCTGGTCGATGAAGTACGGGAGGCGCTCCCCAGCCTCGAGTGGATCGCGGTCTCCGACGCCTCCTCGGTGCTGCACGAGGAGTCACCCGGACGGGCTTTCGAGACGCCCCCGCTCCACTGCGCCACAGTCGCCCAGGGCGCTCGGCTGGTGCTGTCCCGCAACGCGCTCCGCACCCTCGTCGGCGTGGCGGTGGGTGACGCGAGCGCCTCCCTCTGGGGCTGCCTCACCAGTGGCGTCTCGCTCTCGGAGGCACTGACTGTCTTCTCGCGGTTCGGCGTCCAGGCGCCCACCGAGCCTCAGCGCCCCGAGGGCACACCACGTCGCGACGGGCCGGCCCACCTCCACTTCGACGCCGTGGCCGAGTCACTCCTGCGCGACGCCAACGTCTGGGCCGTCATCATGATGAACCGCGATGGCACCCGCGGCGCCACCCTGGCCCGCTCCGGGGTCTCCCTCGATCGCCTGGTCGCCCGGCTCATTGGCCGCTCGGCCCTGCTGGCGCCACAGGCGGTCGAGCTCCAGTCGCTCCCGGTGCTGGCGATGGCTGACGGCTGCGGGTGGTGGTTCGGGGCAGCCCTGGGTGACGGCACCGCGTGGCTCCTCGCCCGGCCGACCCTCGCTCCCGGCCTCGGCATCGCGCTGGTGCGCTCGCTGGCGCAAGCCCTCACGGCAGTGGAGGGCTGATCAGTACAGCCGATTCATCGTCGGCAGGTGTAGCCGCACCCGGCGCAAGAGCTCCGCGGGCGTGAACGGCTTCTCGAGGAACAGCGCGTTGCGGCCCAGCTCCTCGCGCATCGCCTCGTCGGTGTACCCCGAGACGTAGAGCACCTGGAGCGCCGGCTTCCGCCGCTTCATTCGCTCGGCCAGTTCCCGCCCGCTCGCGCCACCGGGCATCACCACGTCGGCCACCAAGAGCACGACGCGCTCGATCTCCTTTTCCCAGATGGCGTAGGCCTCGGCCGCCGACGCCGCCTCGCGCACCTCGAAGCCAGCCTGGCTCAAGGTCCGCGCCACCATCGCGCGCACCTCAGGCTCGTCCTCCGCCACCAGGATCACGCCGGCTCCCTTTGGCTCGAGCACCAGGGAGCCCGACGGCCGCTTGGTCTCCTCCCTCACCTCCGCCCGTGGCACGAAGACGTGCACCGAGGTGCCCTTCCCCTCTTCGCTGTCGACCGTCACCCAGCCCTGGTGCTGCTCGACGATGCCGAGCACGGTGGCCAGCCCGAGCCCAGAGCCCTTGCCCAGCTCCTTGGTCGTGAAGAAGGGCTCGAACAACCGCGTCAGCACGGCCGGAGCGATGCCCACGCCCGTGTCGGCGACCGTCAACATCACGAAGTCGCCCTGCCTGGCGCGAGGGCTCTTTCGCACGTGCTCCATCTCGACACGAAGGGGCTCGATGGTGACGATGAAGCGACCACCCCTGGGCATGGCGTCGCGCGCGTTGAGGGTCAGGTTGACCAGCACCTGCTCGATGAGCGAGCGATCGGCCAGCACCCGAGCCTCCGGTGACGAGCTGACCAGCACTTCGACTTGGTCCCCGAGGATCCGCTCGAGCGTCTTCACCAGGTCGCGCACCAGCTCGCTCAGATCGACGGCGGCGAGGGTGGGAGCTCTCCTTCGGCTGAAGGTGAGCAGCTGCTTGGTGAGCTCGGCGGCCCGGTTCGCCGCGCGGCCCACGTCTCCAATCGCCTCGGCCTGATCCTCCGACAGGTCGCCCGCGTTTACCACCGACAGGTTGCCCTGAATGACCGTCAACAGGTTGTTGAAGTCATGGGCAATGCCTGCCGCGAGCTGGGCAAAGGCCTTCATCTTCTGAGCCTGCAGAAGCTCGCGCTGGAGCCGCTTGGTCTCGCTGATGTCTTCCTTGACGGCCACGTAATGGGTGATGACCCCGCCGGGGTCAAACACCGGGGAGATCGACGCTGACTCCCAGTACAGCTCACCGTTCTTCTTCCTGTTGTGGAACTCGCCCCGCCACTCCTGCCCCGTGGAGATGGCCCGCCAGAGCGCGGCGTACTCATCGGGGCTCGTCTCTCCCGACTTGAAGATGCGCGGGGTCTGCCCGCGTACCTCGTCGATCGAATAGCCAGTCACCTGGGCAAAGCGGGGGTTGGCGTACTCGATGAGACCGTCACGATCGGTGATGACGATCGACGCCGGGCTCTGCTCGACCGCCCTCGAGAGCTTGCGGAGCGCCTCTTCGGCCTGCGTGTGCTCGGTGACGTCGAGCACCATCGACAGGGAGTGCTTCTCGCCACCCACGGTGAACTCCGCCGTCGCCTTCTGGACGACCCGCAGGACTCCCGCCTTGTTCCTGGCGACGAACTCGAGGGGACTCAGGGCCCCGACCCGCCCCAGCTTGGCGAGGAGCGCGGGTTGCTCATCGGGGGTCGCGTAGAGCGACAGCTCCCGGGCCGTGTGGCCGATCAGCTCTTCGCGGGCATACCCACTCGCCGCGAGGAAGCTGTCGTTGACCTCGACGAAGCGAAGGTCGCTCACCCGCATGATCGCCATGGCCAAGGGCCCGTTGCGGAATGCGAGCGCGAACAACTCGTCGCTGGCCTTGAGCGGCGTGCCGAGCGCCCGCGCCACCAAGGTCACGCATCGCGTCGGGCCCTCGCGCCAGGGGCTCACCAGCATCGAGGTCGGGAGGGTAGAGCCATCGAGCCGTCGCTGCCCGACCTCCACCGTCTGCGCGGCGTCCTTCGCCAGCGCGGCCTCGATGGTGCTCGTGAGCCTCGCCAGCTCGGCAGGTGAGGCAGCCACCAACCGCAGGTGTTGGCCAACCACCGCCTTGGCCGCATAGCCAAACAACCGCTCGGCAGCGCGGTTGAAGAGGAGAATCCGCCCCTCCGCGTCGGCCGCGAGCAGCGCGTCAGGGATCGAATCAGCGAGCGCCAGCGCAGCAACCGGCAATGTAAGAGGATTACCCACGACGGCGCTGGGTAGCATGAATTGCGCCCACCCGCGCGGGGTCCGGCGCCCACGATCCCTCGATTGAGCGCGATCACTCACTTCCCGGTCGCGAGGCGAAAGGTCCCAGACTCGAAGGCTCCGAGCTGAACCTTGCAGGTGGCCGCACCAGCCTCGAGACGCACGCCCACGTCGGCGAAGAGTGGCACGGAGGAGCAGGAGCCCAGCTCGAGGTCGACCGCGCGGGGCGAGCTCGAGAGGTTGTGAACGACGAGCACTCGCTCGTGGGGCTCGACGCGGAGGAAGGCGAGGACGCCGTCTGAGGCCGGCAGAAGCTCGAGGTGCCCTCGCGTCAGGGCCGGCGACCGGGCCCTCGCGCGAATGAGGGCGCGGTACCGTGCGAGGAGCGAGCTCGGATCTGCCCGCTGGCGCGACACGGGAGCGACGAGCTGGGTCGGCGCCGTATGGTGCCACGGCGTGCCGGTGGTGAAGCCGAGGGTCGGCCCATCGGTCCACGTCATCGGCGTGCGCTTCCACTCGTCCTCGTTGCCGGGGCCGTTGGCGAGGCCGAGCTCCTCGCCGTAATAGATGAAGGGTGACCCGGGCATGGTGAGGAGCAGCGCCGCGGCGAGCCTCAGCCTCGCAGGGTCCTTGGCCAGGGCCGTCGCCACCCGGATCTGATCGTGGTTGGTGAGGAACGGCGCGCTCACGGCGCTCGGGGGGTAGGCCTTCTCGCTGGCCCGCAACACCTCGACCACCGGCTGGGCATCACCGGACCACGCGCTCTTCACCAACGCGCCGGCGAGGGGAAAATCGAACAGCATCTCGAGCTCGTCGCCGCGACCGAAGTACTTGGCGATCTCTGCCGTGGTGGACCACACCTCACCCACCATCGCCGCCTGAGGGTTGGCCGCGTGCACCGCCTGGGCGAGGTCGCGGAGGTAGACGTGGTTCTCCTCCGAGCCTTCTTGCCCTGGGCCGGGCCCGGTCTCGACCAGGTGGCGAACGGCGTCGAGCCGAAACCCGTCGACTCCCGCGGCGACCCAATGGGTGGCGATGCGGGTCATCTCGTCTCGGACCGCCGGGGTGCGGAAGTTGAGATCTGGCATCCCAGACCAGAACAAGCCGTAGTAGTACTCATCGCCGAGCGCGTGCCACGATTGCCCCTTCGGGTTCCACGGCTGCCCCCACCCCGGGTTCGTCTTGCTCCACACATACCAGTCGCGTTTGGCTGACGACGGGCCCTTGGCCGACTCGATGAACCAGGGGTGCTTGTCAGAGGTGTGGTTCAGAACCAGGTCGACGATGACACGAATGCCTCGCCGGTGCGCCTCCTTCAGCAAGCGGGCGAAGTCGGCGTTGGTCCCGTAGTCCTTCTCGATGGTCTCGTAGTCGACCGTGTCGTAGCCGTGGTCGCTGGGTGACTGGAAGACCGGCATGAGCCACAGCGCTTGCACGCCGAGATCGTCGGTGGTCTCTGGGTTTCCATCGTTCAGGTAGTCGAGCTTCTCGATGAGGCCGTTGAGATCGCCGATGCCGTCGCCGTCGCTGTCGGCGAAGCTCCGAACGAACACCTCGTAGAACACCGCGCCGTCCCACCACCGAGCCGGCGCCTCGCTGGCCACCTCGCTGACAGGCTCCGGCGCGTGCGCCCTGCATCCGGCGAGACTGAGGAGCGAAAGCAAGACCAGTGTTCGATGGGTCACGATTGCCTCCTGGTGTGAGCGCACCTTGAACCAATTCACGACGTCAAGACGAGCGCCATCTCGCAATTCGCTTGACGCGCCGCACTGTCGAATTGTCTCGCGCGGAGTGCGCGGCTCTGTACATTGGCTTCGCCCGCACCCCTCTTTTCTGAGCGGGCTGAAAGGCCCTGACGCGATGCAGGGAGTTCAATTCACCGACGTGGCCAAGCGCTACGGCGCGGTGTCGATCATCGAGGGGATGAACCTCACCATCGAGCCAGGCGAGTTCATGGTGCTGGTGGGCCCCTCGGGCTGTGGCAAGTCGACGGCGCTGAGAATGATCGCCGGGCTCGAGGAGATCACCGGAGGCGCGGTGTCGATCAACGGGAGAGTCGTGAACGAGCTCGCGCCCAAGGAGCGCGACGTGGCGATGGTGTTTCAGAACTACGCCCTCTACCCACACATGACGGTGCGCGAGAACATCGAGTTTGGGCTGAAGATTCGCAAGGTGCCCCAGGCCGAGCGGGCGGTGCTGGTCTTCGACGCGGCCAAGTCGCTGGGCCTCGAGCCCTACCTCGAGCGGCGCCCCAAGGAGCTGTCGGGTGGGCAGCGGCAACGGGTCGCGCTGGGCCGGGCCATCGTTCGAAAGCCCGCGGTCTTCCTCTTCGACGAGCCCCTCTCGAACCTCGACGCGAAGCTGCGGGTGCAGATGCGCGCGGAGATCAAACGGCTGCAGCATCGCCTCGGGGTGACGACCGTGTATGTGACGCACGATCAGACTGAGGCGATGACCATGGGCCACCGCATCGCGGTGATGAAAGACGGCACGCTGCAACAGGTCGGCACCCCGCTCGAGGTGTACGAGCGACCGATGAACGTCTTCGTCGCCCAGTTCATCGGAACGCCGCCGATGAACTTCCTCTCGGGCACCATCAGCAGCGACGGGGCGAGGGTCGAGGGCGCGGGCTTCCGGCTGCCGATTCCCCCCCAGCTCAAGGCCGTCGCGGGCAAGAAGCTCGTGGTCGGGGTGCGCCCCGAGCACCTCCAGGCCACCGGGAGCGGGCCGTCACTGTCGGTCCAAGTGGAGATCCTCGAGCCGCTGGGCGACCAGCTGGTGGTGCACGGCACGCTGGAGGACACACCCCTCGTCTTCAAGGTCGACCCTCACCGGCCCATGAAGATCGGCGAGCGCGTCGAGGTCTTCGTGGCCGTCGAGCGTCTCCACCTCTTCGATGCCAGCACCGAGCAGCGCCTCATGCCCCCAGCACCTTGACCAAAAAAGGAGGGACCTCGATGAGCTCCAACCGACTCCCAGCGATGGTGTGCGCCGTGGTCCTCTTCGCGTCTCAGGCTCTGGGGGCCGAGCTGGTGGTGTGGCACGCCTACCGGGCCGAAGAGAAGGCCGCCCTCGAGGCGGTGGTGGCCGCCTACAACGAGGCGCACCTCAAGTCGGGGGTGAAGGTGACGACGCTGGCCGTGCCGTTCGACGCCATGGCCGACAAGATCTCCGCCGCCATTCCCCGCGGCAAGGGCGCCGACATCTTCATCTACGCTCAGGATCGCCTCGGCGGGTGGATCGAGAGCGGCAACATCATCGAGCCGCTCGACTTCTACCTCGACAAGGGCCTCAAGGAGACCTACCTGCCGCTCACCTGGGAGGCCATGAGCTACCGCGGCACGGTGTATGGCTTGCCGCTCAACTACAAGGTGCTGGTCCTCATCTACAACAAGAAGCTCGTCGCCACGCCGCCCAAGACCTCGACCGAGCTGGTGACGATGGCGAAGAAGCTCACCGACAAGGCGAGCGGGCGCTTCGGCCTGGCCTATTCCTACAGTGATTTCTACTACCACGCGGCGCTGATGAATGCCTTTGGCGGTCGCGCCTTCGACCCCGGGCCGACCCCGGTGCTCAACGCCCCTGAGAACGCCAAGTCGCTCGAGCTGTTGCTCAAGTGGGTCTACGCCGATCAGATCCTCCCGGCCGAGCCTTCCACTGGGCTGGTGACGGCTTTGTTCAACGAAGGCAAAACAGCCATGGTCTTCTCGGGCCCCTGGTTCCTGGGAGAGATCGCCAAGAGCGTCGACTTCGGCCTCGCGACCTTGCCCACGCTCGACGAGGCCGGCGGCAAGCCGATGCGGCCCTGGGCCACCGTCGAAGGCGCCTTCATCGCGGCGCCCTGCAAGAACAAGGAGGCGGCTTACGAGTTCATCAGGTACCTCACGGGTCCCGAGGCAGCGAAGGTGTTGGCAACCAAGGGCCGCCAGAGCCCAGCCGCCAAAGCCGCCTACGCCGACCCGGCCATCGCGAACGACCCGGTGCTCAAGGTCTTCCGCCAGCAGGTCGAGGTGGCCGTGCCGATGCCCAACGTGCCCGAGATGTCGATGATGTGGACGCCGGCGACCATCGCCATGGGGGCCAGCATCAAACGCTCGGTGAGCCCCAAGGAGGCCCTCGAGACGGCCCAGAAGGCCCTGGCCAAGGACGTCGCCAACCTGAGAAAGAAGTGATGGCCCCCGAACGCGCCCCGTCGGTCGCTCGCTTCATCGTCGCCGGCGCGGTGGCGATGGGCGTCGGGCTCGTGGTGAGCCACCTCTGGATCACCGCGGAGCTGAGCCAGCTCGGCGTTGAGCGACAGCAGCGCCGAGGCGTCGTCACCCTCGGGGCGTTGACTGAGCTCGCCCAGCGCACTGGAGGAGATGGGGAGAAGCTGCGGGCCGCCGCTGCCGCCTGGCAAGAAGGCTCGCCGGTGGATTCATTGCGCGTGGTGCGCTTCACCGGTTTGTCGCTCGAGGCCTCCTCCGACGCCGATGACGTGGGCGAGCGGAAGGCGCCCCGGCGGCTGCAGAAGGAAGAGAAGCCCCTCTACGACAAGGGCCAGCGCCTCAGGGCGGCGGTGGAGACCAATCGAGACGAGGGCAAGAGCCGCAAGGACGAGCTCGAGCTCGAGCCGCGACCCGGTGGAGGGTGGCTGGTCGCTGGCCCGCTCACTGAAGGGGCCGACGTGGTGGGGCTGGTCGAGCTCAAGACCAAGGCGGGGCCGGCCGCGGCGACTCCGAAGCTGACCGTCGCCCTCGGCCTTGGGCTGGCGGCTGTGATGGTGGTTGCGTTGGCAGCGGCCCTCTTCCTCAAGCGGAGCCGGTGGCTGGTGGTCGCCCTCGGGACGCTGGCGATGAGCCTCGCGGTGCTGGCCCACGCGCGGTACGCCACTGGCGTCTTCGAGGCCGAGAGGACCGCGAGCGACGAGCTGATCTCCCAAGCGGCCCGAGCCCAGGCCCAGCGGCTCGTCGATCTCTCGGCACGGCAAGGGCTCGAGGGCAGCGCACCGGTGCCCGGCGCCTGGGACCGCGACGCCTTCCGGCACCCCCGGGGAGCGCTCACTCCCGACGGGCTGGTGGCTCCGCGCGGTGAAGGCCCCTGGGTGTCGGGCCGAGCCGTGGCCTTGCTGTCTGTGTTGACGCTTGGGCTGTTCTGGCTCATCGGGCTGGGTGGAGCCCACTGGTTTGCCCGCACCGCCTACGAGAACCGGGTGGCCTATGCCTACATCACGCCGGCGATGGTTGGCATGCTGGCGCTGGTATTCTTCCCCTTCTTCTACGGCATCGTCCTGTCGTTCACTGACGCCAACCTCTACAACACCAACCGGTCGCTGGGAGACATCTGGGTCGGGCTCAGAAATTACACCGACATCCTCTTCGACTTTCACGTGACCACGCGGGCGGCCGACGGTGGGCTGCTCGTGAACTACGCCAACTTCTACTGGACCCTGCTGTTCACCATCATCTGGACCATCACCAACGTCACGGTGGGAGTGACGGTGGGCCTCTCGCTGGCGTTGGCGTTGAACTTGAAAAACCTGGCCCTGAGGCCGGTCTACCGCGTGCTGCTCATTCTACCCTGGGCGGTGCCCAACTACATCACCGCGCTCATCTGGAA
>PMBV01000480.1:0-11361 GCA_003153055.1 Myxococcales bacterium | reverse complement strand
TGGCTCAGCTTCCCCTTCATGATGGTGGTGTCGATGGGGGCGCTCCAGTCGATCCCCGATGAGCTGTACGAGGCGGCCGAGGTCGACGGGGCCTCGCTGTGGCAGCAATTCCGCGCCATCACCTTACCGGCGCTGCGGCCCGCGTTGGTGCCGGCCGTCATCTTGTCTGTGGTGTGGACCTTCAACATGTTCAACATCATCTACCTGGTGACCGGCGGCGAGCCTGGAGGGGCCACGGAGATCCTGGTGACGCAGGCGTTCAAGCACGCCTTCGAACGCTACCGGTACGGGTACGCGGCGGCCTACTCCACGGTCATCTTCCTCATCTTGCTGGTGTACGGCGTCTTCCAGAACCGCGTCTCGCGCGCCACGGAGGCCTGAACAATGAGTCGCCCTGGTCAGAGCCGTTGGGTTCGAGTGGTGGCGCACGCCTTCGTCGGGCTGATGGTGCTCATCACGCTGTACCCCCTGTTGTGGGTCGTCAGCATCGCGTTCTCGGGCAACCAATCGCTGGCCATCGTCGACCTGCCGCCCGACGCGACGAAGCTCGATCGCCTGAGGGCCATCATTCCTTGGCCGGCGACCTGGTCGAGCCAGAATTTCGTGTCGGTGATGAGCGATCAGCCCTTCGCCAAGTGGATGCTGAACTCGGCGCTGGTGGCCGCGGGCACCACCGTGGTGGGTGTGTTCCTCGCCTGCACGGCGGCCTACGCCTTCAGCCGACTCTCGTTCCCCGGGCGCCGGGCCGGCATGCTGTCGTTTCTCATCTCGCAGATGTTCCCCGGAACGCTGATGTTGATCCCCCTGTACATCATGCTGGTGCAGTGGCTGAACCTGGGCAGCTCGAGGCTGGGGCTGATTCTCGCGTACGCCACCACGTCGATCCCCTTCAGCGTGTGGATGCTCAAGGGCTACTTCGACACCATCCCCAAGGATCTCGAGGAGGCGGCGCTGATGGAGGGCGCCTCGGTGGGGCAGATCTTCTGGACAGTCATCATTCCCCTCGCGCGGCCGGCGCTGGCGGTGACGGCCTTGTTCAGCTTCATGAGCGCGTGGAACGAATTCATCCTCGCGGCCACGTTCATGGATCAGGAGACGATGTACACGGCGCCGGTGGGGTTGCGGTTTTTCGTCGGAGGCTTTTCCCAGCAATGGGGTTACTTCGCCGCCGGCTCGATCATCGTGTCACTGCCGGTGACGGTGCTGTTCCTCTTCCTCCAGCGCTTCCTGGTCTCCGGGCTCACCGCTGGCAGCGTCAAGGGCTAGCTGGAGGTGTCCTCGTGCAGCGAATGACATGGCTGTGGTCGTCAGCAGCGCTGGTGCTCGCCGGGTGCCCTGCCACGGGCGGAACGGACGCGGGGGTCGACTGGTGGAAAGACCGGGTCTTCTACGAGGTCTTCGTGCGCAGCTTCGCCGACTCCAATGGCGATGGCACCGGAGACCTCCAGGGGCTGTTGGCTAAGCTCGACTACCTGAACGACGGCGACCCGAGCACCACGTCAGACCTCGGAGTCGACGCGCTGTGGTTGATGCCGGTGTTCCCCGCCAGCTCGTACCACGGCTACGACGTCACCGATTACAAGGCCATCTCGTTCGCCTACGGGAGCCTGACCGACTTCGACCAACTGCTCGCCGCGGCCCACCAGCGAGGCATGAAGGTGATTCTCGACTTCACGCCCAACCACACGTCGACGCAGCACCCCTGGTTCCAGGACTCCGTCGCCCAGGGCACGCACCGCGATTGGTACGTCTGGCAACCGACGGACCCGGGCTGGCAGCGCTCGACCGACCGCGCCGCGCTCTGGCACTCGGCCTCGAGCGGCTACTACTACGGGTACTTCACCGGGGGCATGCCGGACCTGAACTGGAGAAACGCCGACGTCGAGGCGGCGATGCTCGACGCGATGCGCTTCTGGCTGGGGCGCGGCGTCGACGGCTTTCGCTTCGACGCGGTCCGGTACCTGGTGGAGTCGAGCACCGGCGAGGTGACGGATCAACCGGAGACCCACGCCGTATCCAAGCGCATACGCGCCGCCCTCGAGGCGAGCCACCCGGGCACCCTGCTGCTGGCCGAGGCCTGGGGCAATTTCACCACCGTCGGGGCCTACTGGGGCGGCGGCGACGAGTACCACCTGGCGTTTGCGTTCGACCTGGCCCAGGCGATGATCGCCTCGCTCACCGGGGCTCGGGGCGACGACGTCATCAACTGCATCGCTCGCATGGAGTCGTTGGGCATCGATCGCGCCTTCGACGCGCCCTTCCTCACCAACCACGACATAGCGCGGGTGATGCGGCAGCTCGGAGGTGACGCCGCCGCGGCTCGCCTGGCCGCCGCCACGCTCCTGGCCCTCCCGGGGACTCCGTTCATCTACTACGGCGAGGAGCTTGGAATGCAGGGCGGCGGTGGGGCCGACGACCAAGAGAAGCGCACCCCCATGCGTTGGAACGGGGCGAAACCCACCTACGGCTTCACCACCGCGAGCTCTACCTGGGACGGGCTCCCCGAGGAGAGTGCTGGGGTCGATGTGGAGACCCAGAGGGCCGACCCCCAGTCGCTGTGGCAGCGCTACCGAAAGAGCATCTCGGTGCGTCACTCGAACCCGGCCCTGAGCCTGGGCAGCACGAGCCGGCCACGCGTTCAGGCGGCCAACAACGGAGTGATGGCGCTCCTAAGGAGCAAGGACTCGAGCCGGGTCTTGTTCGTGGCGAACTTCGGGGCGACGGCGAGCGGCGCGTTCACCGTGACGAGCACAGGCAGCCCCGTGGTGCTCGACCAGGAGGGCCTGGCGGGCGACCCGACCTCCGACGGCGCGACCGTGACCGTGCCGGGGCTCGGGCCACGAGGCTTCGCGTTCATCTCGGTCGGCCAGTGAGGCTCAGGCGGGTGACCGCCGGCCCACGAGGGGAGCGACCGCGGCGACGAAGCGCTCGGGCTCCTCCAGGGAGATCGACAACGCGCGGCACCACACACGGGTCCCAGGCACCAGCCGCGCCCTGAAGGGCACCGCCAACGTGAGGCGCACCACGTTCGCCGCGTCGCCGATCAGCCCAACGCCACCCTTGAGGTTGACCCGCCAGCCGATGCTATACTGCCACCATTCGAGCGGCACTTGCTCGACGGTCAGGATGTCGTTGAACGCGATGCGCTCGTGAAACGGCCCGAAGTGCACATCGAGGTGCTCGGCTTCGATGCGAACCTTCGAGCGTGCCTCCGTCGCGCTGAACAGCACCAGCAGCCACCGGAACGCCTTGGACCTCTTGATGTTGAACTCTCGGGTGCTCATCGATTCCTCCTGGCGCCATTCAACAGCAATTCAAGGGCCAGCAGTAGAAGGGCAGACGGCAGGGGCCCGGCAGGCCACGCCATCGAGGCGCGGATCTACGCCGAGAACCCGGAGAAGGGGTTCTTGCCTTCGACCGGCACGCTGGCGCACCTGCACTTCCCCGAGCACGTGGCCTTCACTCGGCACCTCCTGCCTGACGCGCCCACCCCCGCGGCCGTGCGGGTCGACTCCGGGGTGCGGCCCCTCGACGAGATCAGCCCTCACTATGATCCGATGATCGCCAAGCTCATCGTCTGGGGAGAGTTGGGCGATACCCCGAAACGCGCCGACCAAGAGGCCGATGGTGACCGCGAAACCCAAGAAGCCGGGCCTTTCGTTCGTCGTCAGCTTGGCCAGCAGTCTCGTGGGCTCGCTCCGTAAGCCGGGGCGATAGGCCGGACTGCTGGGCTGGTCTGAGGGTCCGCGACCAAGCCCTCGATCAGAACACGCACGGAAGGGTCCCCGGGGGTGCGTAGGTCATGGCGCCTGCCATACGCCTGAAGCAACGTCAGCATATGCGATGTCGATTGCCTGGTCGGCCACGAACGGCTCGGCCGCGAAGTCATGACCGGGGCTCAGCGATGCCTCGAGCCGGAAGATGTACGATCCGCCGGACACGAGGACTCCCGGCGGAATTCGCATCGAGGTCCTGCTCGTGGTCGCTCGAAGGATGGGTGTCTTGACAGTTCTAGATTGCACGACGCTGAATTGAAACACACTGAGCATGTACCCAAAGGCGCCTGGGCCGGGCGCCGGTGCCCAGCTGATGACCGGGGTGGTCGTCGTGAGCCCGCCCCCCGACTTCCCAGCGAGCCCGTCTACTCGGATCCATTCGGGGGCAGTAACCCGAGGGCTGACGCGCCCTGCTCCAGACGGAAGCGGCCGGGAGTCGGCAACCCAGATGAGGATTCGGGCAGCCGAGGTCGAGCCGGCGAGCTTGACGGCCATCGTGCAGCCGTAGGACACGGCCAGTTGCCGCGCCCAGGACGCAGGAAGACCATCGGCGTAGAGGAAGCTTGCGTCGATGTCCGTGCTGGGCGCTGATGTCGTCCAGAGGTCAACGAGTGCCGG
Source organism: Myxococcales bacterium (assembly GCA_003153055.1). Next base: position 6,967 of record PMBV01000480.1, on the reverse strand, counting down.
CGTGTAGAGGAAGACATCGGCGAGTCCCTCGCTCGAGGGCACGGGGTAAACCCCGAGGTCGAAGCTATACGGCACGCAGCCTCCGTCCGCGAGGTCTGCAGCGTGCGAGGACCATTCGCTTGCTTTGATGCCCACCGACAGGCTCGTCAGAGCAGGGCTCGGAAATGTCACAGAGAGTGTCCCGCCATCTTCGGTCAGCTGGAGCCCGTGCACTTCGGCCGTGCGGACCGTTGCCCCGTAGCTCACCTCGCTCCCGGGGAATGCGTGGGCGAGCGAGCCAGCGTCGAGGTAAGCGTACTGATGAACATAGGTCGAGTCTCCGACAAGAAACGGAAGCAGCCCATCAGGCGGAATTACGGCCGATTGAACAACGGCGCGCTGGCCAATGATGGTACCGACCGGAGCAGTCAGTGGCGTCACGAGGTTCACGATGCCAGTGAATCCGGTGTTGGGAGTAACCAGGTAGAGATATGGTGCGGCGGTCGGCTCCATCCCGCTCGCCGAGAGGCCCACGGGGATGTCTTGGTACGACGCCGGAACTGTCTGTCCCGGCCGGCCGAGGCTGTAGGAATCGAGGCTGATGGTGTGGCCCGAGGTAATCACCAGGAGTTGACCTATTTGAAGGTAGACTTCACCTTCCGCCGGCTTCTTCACCTGGAACCAGCCGCCGTCGAGGTTGGTGATCGGGGCGTGAATGAAGCCCCCGTCCTCCAGCGGGATGAGCGCCGTGGTGATTGAAGCAGGATCCGGCTCGGGCACCGCGAGATCGTCGGGCAGCACACGGTAGTACAAGATGCGGTGACCGAGGAGCACGATCCCCGCGTCCGCTGCGCTTCGGCCGCCGTCGCTCTCGTTGCGCCCTGCGTCCTCCCCCTCTTTGCCGGCGTCGGCCTCAGCGCGCCCCCCGTCCTCCCCCTCTCCGCCGGCGTCGGCCTCAGCGCGCCCTGCGTCCTCGCCACACGAAGCATCGGCACCCAAGTCCGCACAGGGTTGCTCGAACCTGACACAGACGTGAACCCTGAGCTCGCACCACTCCGCTCTCGGGCAGTCGTCGTCGCTTTGACACTTCTGGAAGGGCAACGTGCAGCCCAGAGTGCACAACGCCAACAGGACGCAGAAACGAGCCATGGGACGAAGCTAGCTTGGGTGCGGCTCCTTTGGCCACACGCATGATGGCTCGTCACTCGACGGCTTCGCTCTCAGCATGCCTCTGTAGGCCCACGCGCTTGGAGCACCGCCCCTCGCCAGCCGGTGCCGACCCCACGACGTCGGCACCACGCGCATCAACAGCCGACGCATTGCGCAGGACAGCTGCACACGCCCTTGTTGCAAACCTGGCTCACCACAGCCCCATTGCATTGGCACGTTTTGACTGCACCCCCAACGCAGCTGCATTTCTCGCAGGTCCCTGTGCACAAAGCAGATCCACCACAGACACCCCCGCTGCAAACATCGTTGGTTGTGCAGGCGTTCCCATCGTCGCAGGTCCCGGTTGAATAGGTCTCGGTGCAGGTCGCGGTCCCATTGCACGAACGGACCAGCCCGCATTGCGCCGCATCGCTGACACAGCTAACGGATGCGCCAACACAACTTCCGCTGCCGTTGCATTTATCGCTGTAGGTGCAAGCGTTCGAGTCGTCGCAGCTCGTCGACGTTCCGGGATATGTCTCAGTGCAGGTAGGCGTTCCATTGCATGCACGGATCACCCCGCACGGCCCGGGGGCACTGACGCAGCTCACGGTCGTACCGACACAACCGCCACTGCCATTGCAGTAATCGCCGCTGGTGCAAGCCTGTCCGTCGTTACAGGCCGTCGAACTACCCGGGTACGTCTCCGTACAAGTCGATGTCCCATTGCAGCCGCGGATCACCCCACACGGCCCCGGCGCACTGACGCAGCTCACGGGCGTACCAACACAACCGCCACTGCCATTACAGTAATCGCCGCTGGTGCACGCCTGCCCGTCGTTACAGGCCGTCGAACCACCCGGGTACGTCTCAGTGCAAGTCGATGTCCCATTGCAGGCGCGGATCACCCCACACGGCCCCGGTGCATTGACGCAGCTCACGGGCGTACCAACACAACCGCCACTGCCATTGCAGTAATCGCCGCTGGTGCACGCCTGCCCGTCGTTACAGGCCGTCGAACCACCCGGGTACGTCTCAGTGCAAGTCGATGTCCCATTGCAGGCGCGGATCACCCCGCAAGGCGCTTGCCCACTAACGCAGCTGACAGCCGAGCCTCCGCAGCCCCCTTTGCCATCGCAGTGGTCATTGAACGTACACGCCTGACCATCGTCGCAGCTCGTCGCGGTGGTCGGGTAGGTCTCGACGCAACTTGCGGTCCCGTTGCAGGCGCGAACCATTCCACACGTGGCGCTGTCATTGACGCAGCTCACGACAGAGCCGAGACATCCCCCAACGCCGTCGCAGTGGTCGGCGAAGGTGCAAGCGTTCGAGTCGTCGCAGCTCGTTGCCGTGCCAGGATATGTCTCAGTGCAGGTCGCGCTCCCATTGCACGAGCGAACAACCCCACATGTGCCCACCCCACTGGCACAAGTGACAGAAGAGCCGACACAGCGCCCGACTCCGTCGCAGTGGTCGTCATAGGTACACGGGTCTTTGTCATCACAGGGGGTCGACGGGGCGCAAGACATTCCGCCGCCGTCAGCACTGCCTGCATCCGCACTGCCCCCGTCAGCACTCCCCGCATCAGCACCGGCGTCGCCGTCGAAAGAGCCTTCTCCGCCGCCGGCATTCGGGAATTCCCCTCCGCCTCCGCCCCCGCCCTTGCCATCATGCGAGCCGCCACCACCCCCTGCTCCCACTCCCCCGCCTTGGCTTCCGAACGGGCCACCATCGAGCCCTGCGACGCAGATGCTCAGCGTCTGATCGCAGGCGCCCTCACCCTGCCGGCAATCCGCGGAGGTCTTGCACGGGACCCCAGAGAAACACCCCTCGACGACGACGCCGCCCAGAATCAACAGAAGAGTCCACCGCATCATTGAAATGTCCCTCCGAGGACCATGCCAGCTCCGCCGATCATCGGCACGACAGCCGCGCTCACCGTCGCCTGCTCACCGGGCGCCAGCAACAGCGCCACGCACGCGGCAGCCGAGAGCGCCGCCCCGCCAACCATGAGCCCCACGCCAACGCCCTGCTGCGTCCGCGCGCTTCCGACCTTGCCCACATCCTCGGCCACGACGTAACCGTTCGCGTCCAACCGAATCTTGGGAGTCATCGCAAAGACGACGACTCCTGCTCCGGCGGCGGCGGCGCCCACTCCCAGCGCCGCGAATGCAATCGGCTTGAGTGGTGACCGTCCTCGCGCCACCGTGTCAGAAGCCTGAAGCACAGGCGAAACCTGCGCCGCCGGGACAACCACGGGAGGAGGCGGCTCCTTCGAGATGTCGGGGCTCCCGGTAAAGAGGTACATCATCAGGTCGCGGAGCTGCCGAGGTCGAACGCCTGCGCTGCGAAGGCGCTGACCAGACTCATAGAGCACCCCGGTCATGTAGGGCGGGTTGCCATCTTGGGCGGTATTGCGCAGCACGACCACCCGACTCGCCCCCACGGCGGCGCCGAGCCTGACTGGCCCTGAGTCTTCTCCATTCAGACAGAGCGGAACTTGCGCGGAGAGGCTCCCTTCGAAGGCCAGGTCGACCTGTACTGATTCCTCTCGGCCCAGATTTACCACTCGCGGAAACGAGACGACGTCCTTCGCCAAGACCGAGACCCGATAGGTCCCCTGCGAGAGCTCGAGTCGGAGCGGGGTCTTGCCCACCTCGCGCCCGTCGACGAAGACCGACGCGCCCTGCTTCCCCAGAGACGTCACCTGCAGCAAGCCCTTCTTCGAGCGCTGGAGCTCCTTACGAACGGCTTCGAGCGCGCGAATCGTGCTCGGCGGCCAGGCGTCTGTATCGCCGTGGTACGACGGCTCCACTCTGAGGATGCGTCGAAACGCCTCGTTCATCAGCTTGGTATGCTCGAGGTTCTTCTGGACCTGTGCGCTCAGCATCAGCGCGTTGGCGGTGGTCGCCCATGGGCCGACCTGTGGCGAAGCTCGCTCGAGGCCCGCCAGCGCGTCGTTCACGACCTCGAGCGCCCGCTCATTCTGCGAGTTGAAAAGGAGTGAACGGGCAGTCTCGACCTGCCGAGCGAGGTCGTCGAGGCTTCGGATCGGCTGGGGACGAACGGCGGCGAGGACGTCTTCATGCTCGACGAGGTCTCCTCGCAACAGGCCTCGGGAGAGGTCCTGGAAATCTCGCACACTGCCGAGGAGCACGCCGTCCCTGCAGTCGCCTGCTCCCAGAACCAGGGCCTTCTCGCTCGCGACCGCGGGGCCTCCGAGGGCCAGCATCGCGACCATCACACAGGCCGCTTCGTTCTTCAGGTCGTTCCACAGCCACATCACTTCACACCCCTTGGCGACATACGTCTCACGGACACGCATCGGGGTGGATGCCTTCGAAATCGCGAGTTGGCATCGTCTTGCGGAGCCCCACCACCTCAGCACCACCGCTTCAGCTCCCATGACATCCCCCTCCGAGAACGCGTCCACGGCTCCGAATCGGCACAGAAGACTACACCACCCCTTCGCTGCGAGCAATGACGTGTTTGCTCAGCACCATTCTCAGGCCGTGGGAAAGCACTCACCGCACCTCAGGAGTTGGCCGAGGGAAGAACGGCTCGCGCAACCTGTCATCGAGGCGATCAAACGCGCACAGGGCCATCAGCTCGTCGAGACTCCCGTCCGGGGCCGTTCTTGGATTCCTGGCGAGGTCCGCGGCGAGCCGGCGAAGGGAACGGGAGCCCAGTGAGACCTCGCTGACCTGAAAGACCTCGCGCGGTCGAACCGTCAGGTCAAAGGCAACTGGCTTCCCCCCATCTGGAATGCGCAGCTCCACTCGAAACGACACCGAGAGCCCCGTGACGCTACGAGTGACCCCACCGTCCTCTTGCGCCGTGACACTTCCCGACCGCTCAACCCCGTAGGTGATGAGGAATCTCGCGGCGGCCTGAGACCCAGCACCCGTCCCTTCGTCTTCTCTCCTGATCCGTGCGACCTCGTCCCCGTATCGATCGCCTGCGGGGAACAAGCCGACCAACGAGTCCCTGAGGCCATCGATGACTGCCTCCTCGAGCGCCTTCCTTGCCTCATCGGCCCTACCCGTGCGGAATTGCACCAACACAGGAGGAGAGCTGTGGGTCTCCTGAAAGTCGAGCAGTCTCTCGACGAACTCGGCCATCGCTGGATCCAGGACGAAGGATCGCGCACGAAACGCCGCCCTCTTGACAGCAAACAACTCGTGAATCGCCTGACGAGCGCCTTCCTCGTACTTGGAGCTCGGATAGTCGTGAAGAAAGGCCTGGAGCGCCGACACCGAACCGGTCGCCACCGCGCGAGCAAACGCAGCGCGAGGAAGAGCCGCGCGTACCTCATCGGCATGGCGGTAACCGCCGCGGTCGAGGTATGCCCTGTAGCTCCACGCGTCGTCCCGCCCTCGCGCCTCGCGAAACATCGCCTCATCGCTCAGCCCATTTCGCACCAACCACGCAGGGAGTCCGAGAACCGCGATAGCAAGAGCCGTGCGCGCGCGCCGTCGCGCGATGGAGGGCACGGGCACCTCTGGCCCGGCAAGAGGGCCCCCGGGCTCCGGCTGTTCGAGCTGCCACGTACCGGTGCTTCGTAGCCCGGCGAAGACATCAAGCTCCGCCACGCGCACCTGGTCGCCGCGCTCCAAAGCCTTTCGGAGCTCATCCTGTCGCATCCTCAAGTCCCGGAGGAGCCGCTCGCCAGTTTCTCTCGTGTCGAAGCGGAACACCTCAGTGCGCCGGCCACCGAGGCAGAAGTACACTTCCGTCTCGCTGAACCAGCCCACCCGCCAGAGGTCGGAACGCGGGGCCTCCGGGGGCCGAACCATGAGAGGAATGACCTGCAACTTGCGCCCTCTTGCGTCGACGAAACAGGAGGGAAAGACATAGCGCCCCGGTGGAAAGGGAAGCCCACTGCGCCTCGACAGCCGGCGGAAGGAAAGGACCGCGAACACTGCGCAGTAGATCGCAATACCATAGACGAGCACCCACGCAGGCCCATCGACCCCGGCCCTGAGGTCCCCGAAGCCGAAGCCTAAAGCAATCAGGAGACCTTCGACCGCCATGGCGGCTATACCCACCCAGAGGGCTTTGAATTCCCGGTCCGACTCCCCGATAACGAAGAGCGGAGCTGGCCCCACCTTCTCTACCAACGACTTCACGAAGCGCTCTCGAACAGATCTCGAAAGAAGATTGAAATCAATCTCGAGAGGCATCAGTTCACTCGAACACACATGCCGCCCCTCCGCCTCTGCCTCTCCGCAATCGGGAGCCGAAAGACGTCAATGGACTTGTAGTACGCGCCTCGGTCGTCCGTGTCGTCCGTCTCGTAATCCTTGTAGAAGCGAAACTCGCCGAACACTTCGTCGAACAACACGTGCTCGAGATCCGTTCCCCACAGCCGTGGCTGTCCATTGAGAAGAGGGCCTTCCGAGTAGATCATCACCTTAGTGACAGTCCAATTCCAAAACAGGAGCACCGAAAGCCAAAGCCCACAAACTCCAAAACAGCCCATGACAGCGCAAGCCAGGACCTCAGTCTACCGTTCATCGCTCAGGCTCCCGTTGCTGCTGGACAGGACGCGAGCCTCGGCGCTTTTCACTCCTCATCCGGCCACTGCGCCTCTCCAATAGGCGGTCGGGGTTCCTCCTTCTGCAGAGCCTCGAGATAGTCGATGGCCTCGAGCACCTCGACGAGAAGGCGCTTGGCGGCTTGCCTTTTCGTCACATCTCGCTCGCTTCTCAGCTACCGTTCCGGTAACTGTGACCGACGAGGCCGAGCCCCGCGCGTAGCCTTCCTGGTGGCCGGTCACCAGGAGGAGCACACGTGAGAGTCGATTCGCTGGACGAGCTGAAGCGGGCGTTCGAGGAGT
>PMBV01000317.1 GCA_003153055.1 Myxococcales bacterium | reverse complement strand
CCTTCGTCACCTCGGCTATGATGATGGGCCACTACACGCTCGAGACGAGCGCGGGGGGCGTGGTCGCGGCGCTCGTGGTGCAGGGGGTGGGCTTTGCCTGTCTCATGGTGCCCATCAACACGCTCGCTCTGGCGCAAGTGCCGCGACACAAGCTCACCGACGCGACCGGCCTCAACTCGCTCATTCGCCAGGTAGGAGGCTCGATCGGCCTGGCGGTCTTCGCCACCCTGCTCTCGCGCTTCGGCGTGGTGGCGAGGGCATCGGTCGGCCAGCACCTGACGACCACGGACGCGAACGTGAACGCGCGATTGAGCGCCGTCGCCAACGGCCTGGCCCAGCGGGGGCTCGACCCGGTGAGCGCGCAGGGAGCGGCGATTCGAATGATGAGCGGGTTGGTGTCGCGACAGGCCATGGTCCTCGCCTTCGAGCGCCTGTTCATCTTCGCGGGGCTGTGCTTCCTCTTGGTGCTGCCCCTGGTCTACTTCCTGCGTCGGCCCGGCACGGTGCCGGTGCCCGCGCGCCCCGCCGAACTCCACGTGGAGATGTGACATGTCGAATGAACCCATCCCGGCCGTCGTCGTGCCCCGGCGCAGCGCTCGCAGGCCCATCATCGTGTTGGCCGCGGTGGTGACGGTGCTCGTGGTCGGCATCGGCGGCTACGCCCTGGCCACTGCCGGGCAGGAGAACACCGACGACGCGCAGGTCGAGGCCGACATCGTGCCCATCGCGGCTCGAGTGGGCGGCGCGGTGCTGCGCGTGCTGGTGAGCGAGAACCAGGTGGTAAAGAAGGGCGACGTGCTGCTCGAAATCGACCCAGCCGACTTCGCGGCGCGGCTCAAGCAGGCCGAGGCCGAGGTGGCGACGGCGAAGGCCCAGGCGGCGGTGGCCGACGCGCAGGTGCACATCGTCGAGGCCACGGCGCGGGGCGGCTTCGCCACGGCGCGCGCGCTGTACTCCGGGTCGGGGGTCGGAGTGTCGTCGGCCGACGCGAGCATCGCCGCGGCCCGCGCCACGCTGGCCCGTGCCGAGGCCGACGCCAAGAAGGCCCAGCTCGACCTCGAGCGCGCCAAGGAGCTCAAGGCAGCCAACGCGGTGCCCCAGGAGCGAGTGGACAACGCCCAGGCCTCGCGAGACGCGACGCTGGCGACGCTGCAGGCCGCCCAGGCCCAGCTCTCGGTGGCCGAGGAGTCGAAGCGGGCCGCGCTCTCGCGCGTGGACGAGGCGAAGGGACGCGTCGACCAGAGCGCCCCCATCGACGCGCAGATAGCAGCCGCGCATGCCGCGGCCGACCTGGCCCACGCCCGGACCAAGGCGTCGGAAGCCGCGCTGGAGCTGGCCCAGAATCAGCTCTCGTACACCCACGTGATGGCGCCCGCCTCGGGAGTGGTGTCGAGACTCGGGGTGCACGATGGGCAGTTGGTGCAGCTGGGCCAGCCGCTGGCGTCACTGGTGCCCGAGGGCACCTACGTGGTGGCGAACTTCAAAGAGACGCAGGTGGGGCGCATCGCCAAGGGCCAGAAGGTCGAGGTCGTCATCGACGCCTGGCCGAACAAGAAGCTCGAGGGTGTGGTGGAGAGCGTCTCGGGAGGCACCGGCTCGCGGTTCGCGCTGTTGCCGCCCGACAACGCCTCGGGGAACTTCGTCAAGGTCGTGCAGCGGGTACCGGTGCGCATCGCGTGGAAAGAGGTGCCCACCGGGCCTTCATTGCGGGCTGGGCTGTCGGCCGACGTCACCGTCTTCGTCAAGTGAGCCAACCATCATGAAGGCACTGCTGCTCCTCTCGGTTCTCGCCCAGTCACCAGGGGCTGCCCGCCGCATCGACGTGGTCGCGGCCGAGCGGCTGGCCCTCGAGCACAGCCCGGCGCTCCACATGGCTTCCTCGCGCGCCGAGTCGATGGACGACCAATCGCGGAGCCTGAGGGGCCGAATGCTGCCGGGTGTCTTCGTGTCCGACGAGCACCAGCGGTACTCCGAGCCCTTCACCATCACGTTCAACCTCGGCGTACCGGGGGTCCCCTCGCCCAGCCTCATCGGCCGCGAGCTCAACACCAACACCTTCGTGGCCGCGGCCCAGCAGCCGCTGCTCGGGCTCTTGCATCTCTGGCAGGACAAGGCGGGGCTGGACGACGCGGCGCTGGCGGCCCATCAGGTCGAGCGCATCACGACCGAGGCCATCTCCGAGGCGGTGCAGACGGGGTACCTCAAGTACTTCGAGGGCAAGGCGGCGGAAGATGTCGCCAAGGCCTCCATCGCCCAGCTCGAGGAGCAGCGGCAGGTGACCGAGGCGCGAGTGAAGGCCGGCGCGGCGACCAACGCCGACGTGCTGCGGCTCGACGTGGCGGTGGCCAACGCCAAGCAGCAGCTCATCGTGGCCCGCGCACAGCAAGAGATGACGTACTCGGCCCTGCTGCTAGCGATGGGGTACACCGCGCAGGACGCCGACATTGAGCTCCTCGAGCCGACGGCGCTGGAGGCGGGCGAGGTGCCTCCGTTGAACGAGGTCGACGCGCAGCGCTCCGCGGCCGCTGGGCGCCCGGAGGTCGAGCGGGCCCGTCTCGAGCAGAGCGCCGCGGAGCACCAGGCGACGGCCCGGTTTCTCTCGCTGCTCCCCGAGGCGAACCTCGAAGCGGCGTACATGCATATGACGGGGCAGGCGTTCGCTCCTCCAGACTCGATGTATGTGGGCGTCAAGGCGAGCTGGAATGTGTGGGAGTGGGGAGCGAGCTGGTACCAGCGGCAGGCCGCGGTACGGAATGCCGAGGCCGTGGCCGCTGCCAGGGAGGAGCAAGTGCGGGTGGTGATGACCGACGCATCGACGAAGTTGGCGGTGGTGCGATCGGCCCACGCGGCGGTGGGGGTCGCGGAGACCGCCATCACGTCAGCCGAGGAGGCGTGGCGGGTGACCCAGGCGCTGCTGAAGGCCGGCGCGGCGACGACGACCGACCTCCTCGATGCCCAGGCGGCCCTCACGCAGGCGAAGTTGAATTTGGTCAGGGCCAGGTCACAACAGGCGGTGGCCCTGGTTGGGCTCAAGAGGGCCGTGGGAATTCGTTGAGGAGGAGGCAGGGAGCCTGAGGAATCGGTAAGCCGAGCTGAGCTCGGAGCCATGGGACCATGAGGCACCTCATGGCCGCAGCGGCCGTTTCTTTTGTCCGGGCGGACGGCCGCCACTCCCCCTGACCCCTCGCCCCGGCGAGGGGGGTCCCGCTCTCAGGGCCCCCTTCCCCTGCCGGTAGGGGAAGGGCGGGGGGAAGAGGTCGAAGGGACGCCCAGAGTGGAGTCCGGCCCACTGCGGCAGAGAGGTGCCTCAATCTGGCCTTCCTCCGTGCGCTGTGAGCGCGACCGACGCCTGCTTCAGTGGGAAGGTGTTGAGCGGTTGAGGAAGACGGTGACCGTCGAGCCTCCCCAGTCGGTGACGACCAGGTCGGGCTTTCCGTCACCGTCGAGGTCGGCAGCGGCGAGCGACTCGGTGTTCTTTCCGCCGGTGTCGAGTATCAGCTTCGTCTCGAACGTGCCGTCGCCGTTGCCGCTGAGGAGCACGAGCTTCCCCGGTTGGTCGCCCGGGGGCTCCGCGGGCACGACCCCGACGACCGCCAGATCCACCTTCCCATCGAGGTTGAAATCGGCCGCCACCAGGTCGTTGACGTCGATGGTGAGGTTGGTCGACTTGTCCAAGAGGTCGAAGCCCCCGTCACGATTCCCACCGAGGATCGACACCAGCTTCGAGGACGCGACCGCGAGGTCGAGGTGGTTGGAGCTGAACCGGCCCACTGCGAGCGGGTTCCAGTCTCCCTGCCAGTATCGATTCACCTCGACGAAGGTCCCGTCACCCTGACCCGCGAAGGAGACGACGCCCGCGGTCTTGCCGTCGTACCCCACCACCAGGTCGGCCCGGCCATCGCCATTGAAGTCGCCGGTAGCGAGGCCGCTCGCACCACCTCCGAGCGCATAGGAGCCCTTGCTCGCGAAGCCTCCATCGCGAGTCCCCAGGAGCACGTCGACCGAGCCAGAGGTCCAGCTGGTGACGACGACGTCGAGCAGGTCGTCTCCGTTGAGCTTCGCGAGCACCAGACGCTCGGTGCCGATGCCCGAGATGGGAAACGCGTGGGGCGCCCCGAGGCCTCCGTCGACCTGGCCGAGCAGGACGCTCACGTGACCTGCGCTCTGGCTATTGGATGTTTCGACGCTGTTCGCCACCACGACGTCGAGCAGCGCGTCGGAGTCGATGAAGCCGACGCCGATGCCCGACGGCGCAGGCCCCGCCTCGAACCGTGTCGAGGGCTTGAAGCTGCCGTCGCCCAGCCCGAGGAGCACGCTCACCGAGTCGTCGCCCTCGTTGGAGACGATGATGTCGGGCCTCGAGTCCCGGTTCAGGTCGCCGACCGCCACGCAGTGCGGTTCAGCCTCGACGTTGTAGAGGTGCGGGTCGAAGGCGAGCTCCAGGACTCGAGGGCCGGCATCGCTGACGCAGCCACCATCGACACCTCCGTCACCACACGTGGAAGAGCAACCCCCTTCGGCCCGGCACTTCTCGAGGGCCTTCTGGAAGTCGCAGCTCAACAGCGTGGCCACCGCGAGCACCGTCGTCAGCGCTCGCGCCTTCGCCTCGGACGTTCGTTCCCCTCGCACGGCCGGCAGTGTGAAGGCATCCGCCCCTCCTCGCAACGGTCTCGTTTCTGGGCACCTCGAAGGTCTCGCCGACGAGCGACCAGGTCCCCGAATGAGCAGGGTCCGCACCGATGCGGAGTTCATTCATCTTGGAGATCCCCGCGGCGGCCGTTAGCTACCCGCCTCGCGAACGCTACAGCGCGTTCGTGCGACAACGACCCACACAGGAAGAATTGAGAGAATGGAACTCATCGAGAAGCTGAAGTGGCGGTACGCGACGAAGAAGTTGGACCCGAGCAAGCCCGTGTCGGCGGAGAAGGTCGAGCGCATCGTGGAGGCCGTACGCCTGGCCCCGACCTCGAGCGGTCTTCAGCCGTTCGAGCTGCTGGTGGTGACCAACCCCCAGGTCCGCGAGAAGATCCGCGCCATCGCGTGGAACCAAGGGCAGGTCACCGACGGCTCGCACCTCCTGGTGTTCGCGGCATGGGACAACTACACGCCCGAGCGCATCAACATGATGTTCGACCTCGTCAACCAGGAGCGTGGCTCGGTCAACCCAGGATGGGAGGCCTACCGCAAGCAACTGCTCGCGACCTACCCGCCGCGCAGCCCTGACGAGAACTTCCACCACGCCGCGAAGCAGGCCTACATCGGCCTGTCGTTCGCGATGATGGCCGCCATCGATGAGGGCGTGGACTGCACACCCATGGAGGGCTTCGACCCCGTGGCGCTGGACGAGATCCTCGGCCTCCGCGCCCGCGGCCTCCGGAGCGTCACCATCCTCCCGCTCGGGTACCGTGAGGCCAGCAACGACTGGCTGGTGAACCTGAAGAAGGTCCGGCGCGCGCGGGAGCACTTCGTCACCGAAGTGGCCTGAGCCGTTGGTTGGCGGGGGTGAGTGGTTCATTCACCCTCGCGGGCCCCAGCGCTGGAAAGGCCGCCGATCGGAACGGTTGACCGCCAGAAGAAGTGGTGGTTTAGGGCCTCGGTCGGGCCGAAGGAGGCGGAGGTGCGATTCATGCGAGCGTTTGGAATGGATGTTTTGCGTGGGCCTGGTGGCAGGGCGTGGTGCGAGACGGGGCCAAGTGAAGCCGTCCAGGCCGCGGCAGGCACGAGAAGGCCAGCGACCCTTCTCTGCCTCGGGATTCCGGCCGTCGACGCAATGCAACGGCCACGAGCGGCCTCTCGCTTGCTGCGCCTGCTCGGTGAGCGGTAGCGAGTGTTCTTGGTCGACGCATTCGCACTGGTGCTCGCGCACTCCGGGTCGGAATTGCGCCATTGCGATGCCCCACGGCGGGCCGGACCAACGATTGGCAGCTGATCGTCGATGGCTAACTAATGGACGTCATGCACCCTATGTGTCCAATTCGCGCTCAACGGGGAGAGGTCCAGATGAAACGTGTCTTCACGAGCATTCTCAGCGTTGCCGCGATGGCGCTCCTCGAGAGCTGCAACTCGGGCCTCCTGCGCTGTACCAGCGACGGAGACTGCCCTCCCAAGCAGTGGTGTGACACGGACGTCCACGTCTGCGTCGCGTATTCGCGCCCCGACGCTGGGACGACTGACGGTGGCGCCACTGATGGAGGGGGCCAGACCGGCGCGGACGGCGGAATTCGAGACGGCGGCAGTGGAGGCCAAGTGGGGGACGGAGGTTCGCCCCTCCGCCTGCAGGCCAGCACTGGCGCAGGCTCGCTGTCGACGCCGGATGGCCACTCCATCATCCACGGGAGGCTGGGCGCCAAGAGCGAGTCAGTCGGTCCCGCATACTCAATCAAGGGAGGAGTCAATCCGTGAAGCTCACTATGGTGAAGCGATGGTCTCTGAGGAGCCTCGGGCTCGCTGTACTCGTCGCTACCGCTGCCGGAGCTGCGACCCCTGGCGTCATCACCTATAGCGGCACGCTGCTCGACAGCAACGGGGTCGCGGCGACGGCGTCAACAACCATCACCTTTCGTCTCTACGCCCAACCCAGCGGTGGCAGTCCCGCCTGGGAGGACATGGTCGCCATCACCCCGGACTCCGCTGGATGGTTCGCGGCACAAATCGGCGCCGCGACGGGGAACCCGCTCAACCCAATCCTGTTCCGCCAACCCCTGTGGCTCGGCCTCCAAGTCGCCACTGACGCCCAGGAGATGACTCCGCGGGTGGCGCTCACCCCGGCGCCGTATGCGCTCTCAGTCGACTACGGCAACGTCGTCGGCCTACCCTCGTCCTTCCCCTCCACCTGGGGAGACATTGGTGGCAAGCCAGCGACCTTCCCCGCGGCATGGGCCGACGTCACCGGGAAGCCAGCCGTGTTCCCCTCGGACTGGGCGAGCGTGGCGAGCAAGCCAGCGACCTTCCCCGCGGCATGGGCCGACGTCACCGGGAAGCCAGCCGTGTTCCCCTCGGACTGGGCGAGCGTGGCGAGCAAGCCCAGCACGTTCCCGGTCGACGCGACGGCGGTTCAGAGCCGCCTCACCGGCACGTGCCCGACGAGCCAGTACATGCGGCTGGTTAACCAAGACGGTTCGGTCGTCTGCGGGACGGACGCAAACAGCGGAGGGACCGTCACCAGCGTCTCAGCGACGGGCACCGGCAATCCCATCTCCGTCACCAACGGGACGACGACACCGAGCCTCAAGTTCGCGACATGCGCGGCGGGTCAGGTGCTCAAATACAACGCGACGGCTGGCTGGGTCTGCGCGTCTGTATCGCCCATCGTCGTGAGCGTACCCGGCTGTGGAGCCAGCTGTCCTGAGACAACCGCCGAGAGCTTCGCGACCATTACGGTGAACAGCATCTCCATCACGACGCCCGGCCCAGGCAACATCGTGGTCGAGTTCTCCGGCAGCGCGCAGTGCCTGCCCTATTCACCACAGTACGTCGACCTCCACGGCCAGCTTACGAACTCGGCCACGGCGCAAGCGGTCGGTTACGGCGAAGGAGGCGCCATGTTCAGGCAGACAACGCCAGGCACGGGGATGTTCTCCGCGGTGATGAGCACGCACCGAACCTTCGCAGTCGCGTCAGCCGGAACCTTCGTGTATTACTACCGTGCCAACAACTCGGGCACCAGCTCGACCGTTTGTCGGTGCATATTCTACGGCGCGAACATGACCGCGACGTACTACCCCAACTGACTGGGAAGCGCCGCAGGTTGGATGCCCCGGCGGCGACACGTGGGCGTAGAGCTGGAAGTACTTCAATACCCGGACGTCGGTGCACGGAACCTCACGGCCCCGAGTCAAACGCTTTGGCCGCGGCCTCGTGCACCCAGGCGCAGCGCATCGGCGTCACCCGACCTGGGGCGGCTGCTCCACCGAAGGAAAGTACTGCTGATTCGGGCCCAGCTCGTGCCCCGCGGGAATCGCCGTGCCCAGCTCCTCGAGGCGGAACACGTCTGCCGGCAAGCGCAGGGCCTCGCGCAGGCGCTCCATCGTCGACGGCACGAACGGGTACAGCATGATGAGGATGTTCTTCAGCACGTAGAACGAAGTGAACAGCGCGTTCCTCCGCGCCTCCTCGGGGAAGCGATCATCGTGCGGCTTGTGCTGGGTGAACAGGCTGTTGATGGTCCGCGCGTAGTTCTCGATCTCGAACAGCAGGTTCGGGTAGTCGGCCCGGTCCATCGAGCGGACGTACCGCTGCACCAGCCGCACCGTCTCGCTCACCACCTTCTCCGACAGCACGCCCTCGGGCACTTTTCCGCCGAACTTCGAGTGCGCCGCCGAGATGGGCTTCTCGAACGCCGAGTTCATCGGGCCTGACAGGAAACGGTTCCGCTCCTCGAGCTTGGGAAAGTCGAAATCTGACGGCTTGTCGGGCAGCCCCAAGAGCGCGAGGTAGTGCCGAATCTGGTCGGCCGTGTAGCCCTTCTCGTCGAGGAGCTGGTCGCCCGTGAAAAAGTTACCCCGGCTCTTACTCATCTTCTCGCCGCTCACCATGAGGTGGAAGCAGCCGAACACATCGGTGAGCTGCAGCTCGCCCTTCCTCGGCAGGTGGTGCGGGTCCTCCTGGGTGCCGAGCCACATGGCGCCCTGCATGAGGACGTAAAAGAACACGTTGTCCTGCCCCAGGAACTGAATGACCCGCGCCTCGGGGTCCTTCCAGAACTCCTCGTAGCGGGCGGGGTCTTCTCCTCGCTTCGCCAGCGCCACCTGGCTGAACGAGATGGGCGCGATGAGTGAGTCAGGCCACACGTACAGCGTCTTGCCCTTGAGCTCCGGGTCGATGTCCGGCACCGGGATGCCCCAGGCGATGTCTCGCGTGATGGCCCGATGTGCCCAGTCATCCATCAGCACGGCCACGATGCCCGACGCCTTCAGGGTCGCCACTCCGGTCTCGAGGTCAGCGCCCGTCTCGAACTGCAGCACGACCTGCTTGCCCGGCGCGTACCTCGACTTGTGCTTGGGCAGCGTCGCCTTCATGGCCTTGTAGCTGGCCTCGAACTCGTTGGGGAATCGACAAGCCGGCAGCACCTGGTCGCGCACCACCGAGTACACCGACTGGCGCCAGGTCTTCTCTTTGCTCAGAATCCACTCGCGCAGCGTCTCCGACACCTTCCACATGTCGAGGAACCAGTGCACCGTGTCGCGCATCTCCGGAGTGGCGTCGCTCACCGTACTGCGGGGGTTGATGAGCTCGGTGGGCTGGTGCTGGTGACCGCAGCGATCGCACTCGTCGCTGTAGGCGTCGGGGTTGTTGCACTTGGGGTTGGGGCACTGGCCGCGCACGTAGCGGTCGGGCAGAAACCGCTCCACCTTGGGGTCGTACCACTGCCGAGAGGTGCGCTTCTCGAGCATCCCGTTGGCGTGCAGCTTGCGCAGAAAGTCCTGGGCCAGCTCCCGGTGAGGGAAGCAGTCGGGCCGCGAGGTGCCCGAGTACACGTCGAGGTCGATTTGGTACCGCTTCAGCGTCGCCGCCTGCTTCTCGTGCACCGCGTCGATGAACTCGCGCAGCGGGAGCTCGGCCTTGAGCGCCGAGATTTCACTCGTCGACCCATGCTCGTCAGTGCCGCAGACGAAGAGCACGTTCTTCCGGCCGATGAGCATGCCCATCCACCGGGCGTAGATGTCGGCTGGCAGGTGCGCGCCGGCGAGGTGCCCGAGGTGCAGGGGCCCGTTCGCGTACGGCATGCCCGCGGTGACGACGGCGCGCGTGGGGCGCCGGAGGTTCTTGATGATGGAAGGCACGTCGCTGGGCGGGCCCGGGTGCTGTGACATGGAGCCACACGTTATGCGCTGGAACGGCGCTTGAAGCAATTCTCAGCGACCTGCCCCAAACTCCGCTCGAAGGAACTGGAGCTGGCTCGGCTCGGGCTCGCAAGAGCCTCATCCGGTCCTTCGCCGCACACGGCCCGAGTTGGGGTCCCTGAACCTCGGCACCGACCTCGAGGACGGGCCACTCCCCAGCCCTGTCATCACGGAGTACAGATTCGTACACCGTGATGACACGCTCGGAGACCTCTTCCCACCGGGGAGGCCGGGGAGGCCGCGGAGGAGGGACCCGCCAACGGGCGCCGAGCGGCGAGCGCGCCTTGAAGGGCGGGGGCGGGGCTACTGTCCACCCACCGAGGCCGTCTGGCCAGCCCCTCAACCCGAGCCTCGGTGAGCACACGTGAGAAGCACCCGACCGGCTGGAGCCCTCCTATCGCGCATCGCCAACGGCACGACCCTCGACGCGAGGTCCGTGGCTCGCTGAGGTGAGGGCCAAATGGAAGAGCAGCTTCCATCGCTGAGAGGCGAGTGAACTGGGAGCCTGGCGACCAGGCGAGAAGAGACCGACAACTTGGTTGTCGCGATCAGAGGCCAATTTGCGACAACCTGGNNTCGTGGTGCTCGCCGGAGCCCCCCGCGTCGCTCGCTGAGCCCCAAGCCCCAGGGCAGTCGGAGCCATCATCGAGCCATAGACCCAACTCGGATCCTCGAGGCCCGAGGTGTTCGCCCACGACAGCACCCACCGCCTCAGAGCGGAGCTCAGCGACCTACAGCGCCAGCACCCCAGACGCTTGCTCCATCAGGGCCATCCGGCGCTTCGTCACCACGCTCGTGCCGTCGATGAGCGCGGCGGTCTCGGCCAGCACTCGATCGAGGGGAAAGCGGAACACGTAGGCGTCACCCGTGGGGATGCCCCCCGGCACCGGAGGCTTCCACCCCACCATCTCGTCGGAGTGGCCCTCGAGCAGCGCGGTGACCGCCGCGAAGCCCAGCCGCCCGCCGACCGCTCGGTCGAGATAGCTCGGGTTCCCTCCACGCACCACGTGGCCCAGCACCGTCGCGCGGATCTCCACCTGGGGCATCTGGGGCTTCATCCTCGCCTCGGTGAGGCGCACCAACCGGGTGCAGGGCACGTGCACGCCCTCGGCCTTGATGATGAGAATGCGCCGCTTGCCGCGCTCGTAGCCCACGCGAATCACGCCTGACACGCCCTCGACGAGCTGCTCCTCGGACTTGCCCTGCTCTCGAATCAGCACCGCGTCGGCGGCGAGGGCGATGGCGCTGGCCATGGCGAGGT
>PMBV01000256.1 GCA_003153055.1 Myxococcales bacterium | reverse complement strand
GTAGGCGCGCCCAAGGTTGAGAATCGTCGGCCGGTGTCGCGAGTCGAGCAGCCTCGCGGCCTCGTAGCGGGCGATGGCTTCGGCAGGGCGCCCTTGCCGCTCGGCGACAAGGCCGAGATCGAACAGCACCGCGGGATCGTCGCGCCTCCGCGAGGCGACTTCGGCGAAGGCCGCCCTCGCCTCCTCCCACCGCCCTCCCTGGAAGGCGNNGGCGCTGACGCCCTCCTCCGCGAGCACCTGGGTGGATCGCTCGGGCGCGACCCGGGCCGGTGCGTCGGGGAGTGGCCGCGGAGCCGCGACGCAGCCAAGAACGCCAACCACGACGAGTGAGAAGAGCCGCCTCACTGGGCGCCTCCGCGCTTGCCCGCGGGGAGCGCTACCACCGACTCGAGCCCAGCGCCAGCGAACGCGTCCTCAGGGCGAACCCGGAGCGCGCGTGCCTTTCCGTATGCGCCAGGACGGAACCGGTTCAGCTGCTCCTGGGCGAGGAGGGTCCACTCTCCGTAGATCGACAGCTCGTACGCCTTGGCCAGGGCCTTCTCGAGCGCAAGAACCGCCTTCTGCTCGACGGGGAAGACGTAGCGCGTCTCCAGCTCGGAGCGGAACAGCGCAGCCTGGTCCTCGTCGAGGCCCGGCGGATCCGGCAGCTGGGCGATGTTGGCAGCGAAGTCCGCGTAGAGCTGGGCGATGCGAGTCAGCGCCGCGATGCCGTAGTCCGCGTTCCCCAGCCCGATGACCTCGGTGTAGGCGAGGACGAGCTCAGAGAGCCGCTTCTCCTTGGCCGGGCGATCGACCTTGAACGTCGAGAAGCGCTTGAACGTGAGCTCGGTGTAGCTCCTGAAAGCCGGCTCCAGGAGGACGAAGCGAGCATGCGCGAAGGCCAGCAGCGCGCGCGGAGTCTGGCGCTCCTGCTCATTCAAGCGAGGCCATGAGGCAACGAGCTCCTTGGCGACCCGGTCCTGCTCGGCGAGGTTCCCCCGCCGCTCCTCGAGCTTGAGCTCTCGATGCCTGAGCTCGAGGCGGAGCGCGTCACTCAGCCGCGGATCCTTGGCGGAAGCCGAGAGCAGCCGATCGTCGTCCTTGAGCGCCTCCTCGAGCTTTCCCCCTTGCTCGAGGAGCCGCCCCACGTCCATCGCCACCAGCGGAGCGTCGGGGGCACTCTTGAAGCGGAGCGCGTAGCGGCGCTTCGCGGAGATGGCCTTGTCGAGCTCGCCCGTCACCTCGTACCAGAGGCCAGCGTTGTAGAGGGCGTTCTGAACCCAGCCGTCGG
Organism: Myxococcales bacterium; assembly: GCA_003153055.1. The sequence goes on along the minus strand of PMBV01000256.1, from coordinate 25,861 downwards.
CCCCATCGCCGCACTTCTCGACGGCGGCCTCTCGTTCCTTTCGCCGCGCCTCGTCCTTGAGCGGCGTCTCCCGCACCGCGAGATCGCAGGCGGCGACGAACGCCTCGGAGATCTCGGCGGCCCGGTGGAAGTCGGTCAGCTGCCCGTAGAGTCGGGCGAGATCGTACTTCACCCGGAGATCGAAGATGGAGAGGGGGAAGTCCCTGAGCAGGCGTTCACCGATGGCGATGGCCGTGTCGAGCTGCCCGCGCTCGTCGGCCAGCAACATCGCATAGGTCAACGCCCGGTCGGCGTTCTCGGATCGCGGAAACTCCTCGACGAAGGCGAGGAACTGATCGAGCGCGGCCTTGGAGTTCTTCTCCTTCCGGTACACGATCTCGTCCACCAGCTTGTACTGACTTCCCTCGACGATGGCCGCGACGCGCCTGGCGAAGTCGGTCCCCGGACGGGCGAGGCGCGCGTTGGCCTTGAAGCGTCGGGACAGGGCGTTGAGCTCGCCCCAGGCGCCCTTCTCTTCGAGCACCGCCATGGACAGCGCGGCGGCCTCTTGAGACCGGCGGTCCTCGGGGTGGCCGAGGATGATCTCCCCGAACCGCCGGGCCGCCTCCACGAAGTGCTTTCGACCGTAGAGGATCAACGCCGCCTGGTACGCCACGTCGACCTCGTCGGAGTTCTTCGGGAAGCGGAGGTTGTACCCGTCACACGCGCCGACCTGGGCGATCTCGAACCGAGTGAGCGGCTCTTCTTCGAGCATGAGGGCGGCGCTGCGCTCGAGGCGGCCCGTCTTCTCCACGTGCCCCTTGCTCTTGCGCTCGTCGACGGGCCGAGCCTCGTTCGACGCGGTGGGCGCCAATCGGCCGCGCTCGATCTTCACGAGCTTGTCGTAGGCCAGCAGCGCGTCGTACGCGGCGGTCTGCCGATGGCGCTCGTCAGAGGCCTCCTTCGCCTCGGGTCGATCGGGGACCTTGAACGAGGCGACCTCGCTGTATTGCTGGGCCGCCGCCTCCCACTCTTCGAGGGCCCAGAGGATCTCGGCGTAGAAGAACTTCAGGTTGAAGGCGTGGTCCGAGACGAAGCGTGGGTCCTCGCTCGAGGCGAAGGCGTCGATGTACTCTCTGTAGATGTCGCGGGCGAGCCGGTAGGTGTCCACCTGCTTCGTCTTCTGGGCCTCGAGGTGGTACTCCGTCACCAGGGTGCGCAGGGCCTCCTCGGCCACGTTGAAGCCCGCACGAAGCACCTCCACCTTCGACGCGTTCGCCGCCCACCAGTCGCTCCCCGGGCGGTACAGCTCGGCCAGCTTGCGTACCTCGACGCGAACGTGATCGCGGGCGCGCAGGCCCTCGTAGCTCTTGATGATCGCCTGCTGGTACTCCGGCGCGGCCTCGGCCAGGGGCGCGTCGGTGAGCAGCCAGCGGTAGCCGCGGATCGCGCTCTCGTGGCGCCCGGCCGCCAAGAGCCCATCGGCCAGCTTCGCGAGCAGGCTCACAAGTCGCTTCTTCGTCGTATGCGCCGGCAAATAGGCCAGCGCGTCATCGAGGCGGTCGAGCTCGACATACACCCGCACGGTATCGGCCAGCGCCTCGGTCTTGAGATCGGTGAAGGCACGATCCTTCCCCTGCTTCTCGGAGAATTCGATGGTCTGTTTGAGCCTCGCCAGGGCCCGCTCCTTGTCGCCGGCGTTGAAGTCGCACCAGGCGAGCTTGTAGAGCGCGTAGGATCTGATCTTCGGGTTCGTCGATTGCCAGGCACGCTCGTAGTACCCCCGAGCCCGTTCGATCGAGTTGGCCACCTCGAACGCGTGGTTCCCCAGCTGTATGTACGTGTCTGGGGCGAACCTCGAGGTGGCGTAGTCGCGCAGGAGCTCCTCGTACCGCTGCACCGCCTGCTCGCGCTGACCCGTCTCGTAGAGGTTGTAGGCGAGGTTGAAGAGCACCTCGTCTTTTCGGTCGTAGGCAGGGTACTCGCGCAGCACCGCGTCGTAGAGCCGCATGGTCTCCGAGCGATAGAGCTCCGACTCCCGGTGATCCTCCCGCGGGTCGGCCGAGGTCTTCTGGGCGGTGAAGAACGTGAGCATCTCTCTGCGGTAGAGGTACCGGGACTTTTCCCAGTAGAGCTCGGAGAGCTGGAACAGCATCTCGGCCTTCTGAGCTGAGCCATCTTCCGCGTGGGGAATGATCTTCTTCAGCGCCGCGACTTGCTCGTCACGCTTGTGGTCCGCCGCCCCTTCCCGGTCGACCTCCTCGGGCCGCAGCGCCTCGCGCCCGCCGAAGGATGCTGGCGGTGGTCCGCCCTTGGGCTTTAGGACAGCCCCTGGGCCGGCGGCGACGACGAGAGCGAGGAGCAACGCCTTCATGACCAGACCCTTAGGAGGACGGGAAGGTGCGATGCGGGTCAGCGGCCCGCCGGGCACCCACGCTTCAACGTGTACTGGTAGGAGCCAATTTCGTCCCGCCAGAACTCTCCCTCGAACCTCCAGTATTTCCAGCGCTCCGACGGCATCTTCGGGCGATGGAGCGTCTGGCGCTCGAGGATCTGCCTGGTGTCCACCCCCGCCTCGGCCAGCTCAGTCTCGGCCTTGGCGACCTCGAAGCGGATGATCTCCGCCTGATGGGAGAACGCCACGATGGTGCCGTGGGCTTCGAGGAGCCGGGAGCGGGCCAAGGAGCCAGCGACCTGCTCGAGGGTGCCGCGATTCTGGTCGAGCGCGGCGACGATCTCGCTCGTCACCCCGGCCGAAACGAAGGCCTGGCTGTCGCGCAAGCGAGCCTTCTCTCGGTCGATCTGCTCCAGCATGGCGAGGAGCCCCAGCATTCGCTGGTTGGCACGAACCCAGTTCAGCACCGGCCGGGGCAGTCGGTCGCTCTTGGGGTCGGCGACCAAGCGGTAGTACCAGGCGAGCTCCTGGTCCTTCGACTCGATGAAGGGCTTGAGCTGCTCCGCCATCGGCAGGTACGCCTTCTCGAACTCGAGGAGGGCGGCCTTGGACTCCTCGTAGAGACAGGCGAAGTAGTAGATGGTGGCGCTGAGGATCCACGACTCCGGCTGGAACGCGCCGGCGAACTGGGGCGCGTAGAGGCCCTGGAGCGACCCCAGCCCTCCTCCGAGATCGTCGTTCTGGAACCGGGCGAAGCCGTTCTCGAACAGCGCCTGATCCCAGTACTTCGAGAACCGGGGCACCTGCTCGTACCACTCCACCGCGCGGGCGTACTCACCCAGGGTGTAGGTGGTGCGCCCGAGGGCGAGGTGGGTGAGGTTGACCGTGTCGGCGAAGTCGAGCTGTGGCGTCTTCAGTTGCAAGAGGTGCTCGAAGACCTCGACTGCGTGGCCCGCGTTGCGTCGGCGCTCGGCGTCGTCAGCCGCGGGAAGTCGGGGGTCGGCCAACGTGACGCCGAGCATGTACTGGGCCCGCGCGTGAAACGGGCTGCTCTCGGGCACCGCCTCGAGAAACTGCTTGGCGTCCTCCAGGGCCCCGCGCCGATACGAGACCCTTCCCATGAGGTAGTTGATTCGCGAGAGCACCTCGATGGGGAGGCCGGCCCACGCGTCGGCGAGCTGATCGTACGTGTTGTTGAGAACCGAGGGCACCAGGTAGTCGTCGGCGAGCAGCTCCTGGAGCGCGACGAAGGCCTCGACGCTCTTCAGGTGAAAGGGGTGCTTCGGCCCGGCTTTGACGATGGGGGTGAAGTACACCAGGGCCGTGAAGGGCAGGCCGGCGCGCTGGAAGCTGGCGGCCAGGTAGTACTCAGACTTCGCCTTCACGTCGGCATCGACCGCCGTGTTGCTGAGCTCGAAGAAGCGCCGCACCGCCTCGTCGAAGTCGTTGGCCGCATAGCTGGCCAGCGCCTTGTCGTAGCTGGCGAGATCCTGGCCTCGGCTCCCGGCCTGGGTCAGCAACATGGCGAGGGCGATGGCGCGGATCATCGAGGTGGCTCCCAAAGTCAGAAGACGAACGACGCGCCGAGGTACAGGCCGACGTTGTTCAGCACGTCGGAGCTTGGCACGCCGTTCTTTCCGCCCACCAGCTCGAGCGCGGGGTGCACGTCGTTCGAACGCGGATCGCCCGCCGTCGTCTTTCCCGAGAAGCGAGCGCGCTGGCAGGTGGAGCTCACGGTGGCAGTGCCGACGTCGAGGCCGGATTTCAGCGCTGCGTCCATGGCCGAGAGATCGCCCAGGTCGCACCCGTTCACTGTCGCCACCCGGGCGGTGTACACCACGTCACGAACCTCGAGCCGCAGGGCGAAGTGCTGGCCGACCCTCACTCGAAGCCCCGCGCCGAGAGACCCGAGGAACTTCACTCCCGTGTCTCCGAAGGTCGCCGGCGAGAGGCTGCCATCGGCCCGCTGGCTGGCTGGTCTGATGAGGTGCATCGTGCCCCCGGCGCCCGCGCCGCCGTTCACCACCAGGTCGAACTGCACCAGGGTCTGCTCGAGGAGCGCGACCTTCCCATAGATCGGCGTCACCTCGACTCCGCCCATCACGCCCCAGGTCCACAGGAGCGAGGTCGCGGTTTGGGCCACCACCGAGGCACCCTTGGCGAGCTCCTGGTTGAAGCTCGACTCGGCCGCGTACCAGTTGCCACCACCGGTCAGCATGAGGCCGAAGTTCTCGTGGAGATGAAAGACGATCGACCCCATCGTCCCGACGTGCTGGGTGAACTTGCCGTTCACCTGCACCGCCACGGGGAACACCACGAGCTCGAGCCCACCGGTCTCCGGGTAGCCCTTGGGCTCCACGGTGTGCACCGCCACGTTCGCGTCGGCCAGCGGAGCCCCAGACACGAATCGAGCGGCTCGTCCCGGGTCGGCCACGCCAGCGTCGAGCGGGGTGCTCCTGAGCTCGGCTTGGGGCTCGCTCGTGGGCTCCTCTTCATCCTGAGCCCGCGCGCCCGCGGGGACGAAGCCCGAGGCGACGACGAGGAGCATCAGGGCCGTGCGAAAGGTGGGTGCGAGTGACATGCGCAAGTGGCCCTCGCCTCGCTAGAACATGAAGACATAGCCCAGATCGATCTGGGCGAGATGAGTGAAGCCAGTGACCAAGCGGCCACCGCCAGTCGGAGTCGTGGGGCTCACCTGCTCGCGATTCACCCCGGTGTAATACGCGTCGGAGTACGACCAGGATCTCACCTCGAGCCCCACCGAGTGGTGCTCGGCGATGAAGAGCCGGAGCCCGAGGGCCAGCGAGACGAGAGGCGAGAGGCGGCGCTCACTGAAGTAGTTGGCCCACTGCACCTGGGTGCCGTTGCCGTTGCTCGCCACGCACCGCCGAGGGTCTCCAGCGGCGGTGTTGGGAAAGAGGCACAGCGTCGGCGAGGTGCGAGAGAGCGAAGCGAGGCCACCGCCAGCCCAGAAGTACACCTGGAAGTGCACCGGGAGATCAGCCACCAGGTTGAGCTTGCCGTAGAGTGGCTGAAAGCGAACGCCCAGGAGCCCATTGGGGCCAAGGCCCCAGGTGCCCGATAGCTCGTTCAGCTGGCTGGACTTGAGCTGGTAGATGCTGACCGCGCTCTGCTCGGCCACCGAGTTGTTGAACGAGACGGCGTAGCCCCCTCGCAGCTCCAGCCCGAGCCACTCGCTGGGGTTGTAGGCGAGCGAGAGGTTGAAGTTGTAGCTGTCGGTGAGGAAGCTCACCAGCGAGGTGCTGAACCGAACCCCGACCTCCCACCGCCCGGCCACCTGGAAGAGCCGACCGCGCACGGCGACCTGCTCGACCAACCCGCTCTCGTCAGCCCGTGCGGTCCCCCAGACCAGCGCCGCCAACAGACCGAAGATCTGGAGTGTCTTCCGGATCATATTCTGGGGGGTGTGACCGCGACGTGGCGCCTCACACGAGGCGCCATGGACGCATGAGAAAACTACTTCTTCGCCTTGTGGGCGGCTCGCATCGCGGGCTTGATCGAAGGGTTGACCACTACGAGGCCATCGTTGTGACCCGGCACCGCGCCGTGAACGAGGATGAGGCCGCGCTCGGCGATGAGCTCGATCACCTGGAGGTTCTGCACCGAGACCTTCTCGACGCCGTAGTGACCAGGGAGCTTCTTGTTCGGGTACACGCGGCCTGGCGTCTTGCGCTGACCGATGGCGCCTGGGTGCCGACGATACTCATGGGTACCGTGGGTCTGCCCGAAGCCGCGGAAGTTCCACCGCTTCATGACGCCCTGGGTGCCGCGGCCCTTGGTGATGCCCTGCACATCGACCAGCTCGCCCTTCTTGAACCACGCGTCGACGTTCACGACGTCGCCCACGTTGAACTGGCTCAGCTCGTCGGCGGTGACCCGGAACTCCTTGAGGAGCCGCTTGGGCTTGGCGCCGGCCTTCTTGAAGGAGCCGATCTGCGCCTTGCTGAGGTGCTTTTCCTTCGCGTCGCCGAAGCCGAGCACCACCGCGGTATACTGGTCCTTCTCTTGGGTCCGCTTGCCCACCACTTCGCAGCTGCTGACGTCGATGACGGTGACGGGAATGGCGTTGCCTTCCGCGTCGAAGACCTGCGTCATTCCGACCTTCTTACCGATGATGCCCTTCATGTTCTGCTCCTTCTCTCGCACACAGCGTCGCGCTGGAGGTGCGGGGCGGATAACCGTCCGCCGACGGAAGACTGCATGTTGAGGGCCGGCACCTAGCAGGCCAGGTGCCCCAAGGCAAGCCACGGAGGGCGCGCGCGTCGATTCATTTCGAGGAGTGAGCCAGGTACAAGGCGATCGTGCCGCTCGAGGCGCAGAACCTCAATCGTGATGGAAGGTTGGTGAGCAACTGCCGGGTCGAGGCAGTGCCCTCGGCCTCGGAGTTGGAGTGCGGCGGCGCGCGGTGGCTCAACGCCTCGACCGACGATGTGCTGGGCCTCGCGTCGGACCCCCGGGTGCGCGAGACGTTCCAGGCCGCCCTGCGGAAGATGGGCCTCGGCCGGCCGGCTGACAGCCACCTCCTGGTCGATCTCGAGCAACGCCTCTCGTCTCTTCTGGGGCGCCCGGCCGCGGTGGTGAGCGACGCAGCCTCGGCCCTGCGGGCCTTGCCCACCTGGAGGTTCGCCGTCGACGCGCGATCCAGCGACCTGGCCGAGGACGCGACACGGGTGGCCGACCCCGGTGAGGCCGATGTGGTGCTTCGCCAGGGCGCGGCCTTGGGCGTCCTCGTCGAGGCGCTCCACCCGAGGGAGGGTGACCTGGCGCCGCTCCCCCGCTACCTCGAGGTGTGTGAGCGGTCTCACGGCACGCTGGTGACCGTCGACCCGCTGGGCCTGGGAGCCCTGGGGCCGACCGGAGCCGGGGTCGGCCAGCACCTGGCAGCGCAGCCTCCAACCGGCCTCTCCATCATCAGTCTGGGCGCGGCGATCCCCGGAGTGGGGGCCGTGCTCGCGGGCGACGAGGGGCTGGTGATGGCCCTCAAAGGTCAGCTCGCCGCGCCGCTGGCAGCGCCCCTCGCCGCGGCCTCGAAGGCCCTCGAGGTGCTTTCGGGCGAGCCCCAACGACGGAGCCGCATGTTCGATGTCGCCCAGCGACTGCTCGACGGACTCCGGGAGCGTTCTCTGGACACCGGCCCCTCGGTGACTCCGTGGGTGCCCGTGTGGGTCGGTGACCCGGTCGTCTGCCAACGGTGGCTGGAGGCGCTGGCCGAGGCCTCGATCGCGGTTCGGGCCTCCCTGGCACCGGGTGCCTCGCGGCTCCTGCTGTCGCTCTCCGCGACGACCACCGACAGCCAGGTCAGTCAGCTGCTGGACGTCTTGGACAAGACCGGAAAGAAGCTGGGAGTTCCGCTCCCTTCGTCACTGCCCCTTTCAACCACCCGGGTCGAGGTGGCCAGACCGGGCAGCTACGCGACCGCGGCCCCCTGTGCCCAGCGCTGGCTCGCGCTGCGGCCCAGCGAGCCTGAGCCCACTGATGAGTCCGCCGTGCCGCTCACCGGGCTCCGGAGTCGCGTATTCGACGCGGTCGAGACCCTCACCTGGAGGGCATCGAATGCCTCCGGCACATCGATCCGCTGGACGGCAGACGCCGTGCGCGGGTTCTTCGATCGCCGCAGGAAGTGACTACTTTTTCGCCTCGAGTTGCTCCCTTCGCGCCTTGAGCGACTTGAGGAGCCCGTCGAAGCCCTTCTTGGCGATGACCTGGCGGAACTGATCATTGTACGTCGACACCAGCGAGACCTCGTCGGTGATGACGTCGTAGATCTTCCAACCACTCTTGGGGCCGGACCTGAAGAGCTTGTAGACGACCGGAAACGTCTCTTCTTTGACCTTGATGGTGGTGGCGACGGTGGCCTCGTTTCCCTCCACGCGCTCCTCGCCGTACTCGACCTTGCCGCTCCCCCGCCCGTCGCCGAAGGCCTTCTGAGCGTAGCTCGCCCGCAAGACCCCCTTCATGGTGGCCGAGAAGTCGTCTTGCTGCTTCTTCGACAGGGGCGCCCAGTCTCGACCGAGCGCGCGGCGGGCCAGCTCGACGAAATCGATGAAGTCGTCTGCGCGAGTGGCGAGCTTGTCGACCGACGCGTCTTGACCCGCCAAGATCTTCTCAACCTCGGCGTCAGCCGCCTTCACCACGCCCAGGGGGCTCAGGCTCGACGGCGCCGTGGTCAACAGCACCAGCCCAACGATTGGAGCGAACACGAGTGTAAGAACCTCCGGACCGACGAGGAACAGCAGGCCCTCTAGCTCTATTCTGACGCTCGACGCGAGCAGTGATTCACCGGTCTCGTCGAGCCCGCGAAAAGGGCAGCGTCGACTGGGAGTCGGCCGCGCTCCCGACCCCTGGGGCGAACAGGCCCCTCACCCGATAGGGCACCACTGGCGTCTCGAAGCCCTTGAGCAAGACCGGGGGGCTGGCCTCGCTCGACAGCCCCGGGCCAACCCGCACCAATGTCTCGGCGGTGATGAGCACCTCTTGCGGCTCGGCGATGCTGCAGAGGCGGGCCGCCAGGTTCACCGTCGCCCCGATGGCGGTGTAGTCAAGGCGCTTCTTGCCGCCGATGGCACCCACCACCGCCGCGCCGGTATTGAGGCCCACGCCCATTCTCAAGGGGCTGCCTTTCACCGTGATGCGGGAGGCCCGTTCGACCATCTCGAGGGCCGCCTGGATCGCCCGCCGCGCGTCGTCTTCCGCCGGCTTCACCGCGCCCCACAGTGCCATGACACAGTCGCCGATGAACTTGTCGACGATGCCTCCGTGGCGCTCCACCGTGTCGACGGCCTCGGCGAAGAAGGCGTTGAGAAACCGAACGACCTCCTCGGGGCGCAGCTGGGCGGACAACCCGGTGAAGCCCCGAATGTCAGCGAACAGCACGGTGAGCTCGGTGCTCTGGCCCTCGAGGTTCAGCCGGAGCCGACCCGACAGCACTTCGTCGACGGCGCCCTGCGAGAGGAACCGCGAGAGGCCCGCGCGGGTCTCCATCTCACGCTGAACCTGGGCGACGAGCGCCGCGTTGTCGAGCAAGAGTGAGGCCTGGGCCGCGATCGAGTCGAGCAGCGGGAGATCCTCCTCGGTGAAGGCCGCGCTCACCGAGAGCGATTCGACGTAGAGGATGCCGATGGTCGCGCTGCGGGTCCGCAGCGGCACGGCCATCACGCTCTTGACCCCTCGCGCGAGAATGGTGTGCGACCGATCGAAGCGCTGATCCATCTGGGCGTTGTGAGTGAGCACCCCGCCCTGCGTGCCCAGCGCTTGATCGATGATCGCCCGCGGCACTTCGACGTCGTGGCCTGCCTCCTTGCTCTTCGAGGCGTACTGCCCGGAGCTGAGCCACACCGCGGCCCCGTCTGCCGGAAGGAGCTCGAAGACGACTTGCAGAATGCGCTCCACCATCGTCTCCACGTTGCGCTCGAGCGACACTCGACGGTGGAACTCCTGGGCGATGCGGTAGCGGGCGTTCTCGCGCCGGAGCGTGGCGATGGTGAGCGCCTCGAGGTTCACCATGACGGTCTTGCTCTCACCGGGGAGCGGCGAGGGGATGCCGAACACGGCCGTCGGCTCGGGTCGATCGCCCAGCGTGGGCCGGAGGTCGGGAGCTGGGGCGGCGGCAGGGACCTCGACCGGCGTCTCCACGCCGTCGCGGGGATTCGTCGCCCCGCTCGCCGCCAGCCGTTGCTGCCGCCGGAGCGATGGTCCAGCGCCGTTGGGGGTCACCTCGTCGAAGGCGTCTGCTTTGTGGTAGTAGGCGCGATTGACCAGCGCGGCGACGGCCCCGGCCGTGGCGACATACACCGCCAGCGAGCGCGCCCCCACGGCCTGGCGGAGCTCGGGCTCGAGGTTGGAGGACAGAGGAATGCCGGCCACGACATGGAGCTCCTGGCTGGCGGGATCCCACCTGATGGGGCACATGCGCAGCCGCTCCGCCGAGCGCACCCCCACGCGGTCGAGCAGCGCCTCGTCGAGCTTCAGTGACCTCAGCTTCTCAGCCTTGACGAAGCGGGTGGAATAGAGCTCGGCGAAGACCCGGAGAAAATCGGGCTCCTTCACCAGGTTCAGCCGAAGCAAGGCATCGGAGAGAGAGCCTCCCTTTTCCCGCGCGTACGCACGAGCTCGCTCCACCGTCGCCGCGTCGACCAGGCCGCTCGCCCTCAGGGGGTTGGCGATGACCACGTCAGACTCGGAATTCAAGGCGACGCTCATTCGGGGTCGAAGGATCCTACGACAGGGCGCCGATCAAAAGTAGCTGAACCACCTACCCGAGCCGGAGGATGGCCCTGGCCTCATCGGGTGAGGCGGGCTGGCGCCCCTTCTCGCGCGCACGACGGCTCGCCTCGGCCACCAGCTCGAAGTTGCCTTTCGCCAGCACGCCCTTCGACAGGTAGAGATTGTCCTCGAGGCCCACGCGGGCGTGCCCTCCTCGCTCGGCCGCCAGGGTGACGAAGGGGAGCTGATGGCGCCCCATGGCGGCGCAGGTCCACGTGGAGCCCTGAGGAATGTAGCGAACGAGAAAGTCGAGGCCCTCCTCCGAGGCGGCGAGGGCCCCACCCACCCCGAGGACGAAGTCGAAGTGGGCCGGGAACGAGACCAGGCCCTCGAGCGAGCGAGCGGCGTCGACCATGCCGACGTCGAAGCACTCCAGCTCGGGCTTGAGGCCAGCCGCCTTGATTCGGGCGGCGATGTCGCGAACGAGGGCTCGGGGGTTGGCGAAGATCTCGTCGCCGAAGTTGACCGAGCCGGTGGTCAGGGTGGCCATGTCGGGACGATCGTCACCGGTCAGGGTGAGAGGCCCGCAGCGCTCGTCGGCCGTCATACCCACCGCGCCTCCGGTGGAGACCTGCACCAACACGTCGGTGCGGGCCCTGATGGCTCTGATGGCGGCCCGGAAGAGCTCGGGCGACTGGCTGGGCCGACCGTCGGGGGTGCGCACATGGAGGTGCACCATGGCGGCCCCGGCGGCACGGCAGCGGACGGCGTCCTCGGCGATCTCCTCGGGGGAAATGGGGAGGTACGGTGTCTGTGCGCGGGTGACCTCGGCGCCGACCATGGCCGCGGTGAGGATCATCGGCGTCATGGCGCCCCTCGCTGCTTGGCCTTGGGCGTGACGCAGGTGCCGCTCGCCCGGCACACGTCGAGGGGAGGCTCGAGCACCACCGCGGCCGAGTCGCTGACTTCGGGCGCGGCGCGGATCACCTTGCGGGCGGTGAAGCGCATCTTCCGGCTGGTGTTGCCCACGTCGGTGATGACCCCCTCGACCTCGATGAAGTCTCCCGCGTGCACCGGGGCGAGGAACTCCACCGAGTCGTAGGCCCGGAACAGGCCCTCGTCACCGTCGAGTCGAATCAACAGCTCGGTGGCGACGTCGCCGAACAGCCCCAGCATGCGGGCGCCGTCGACCAGGTTGCCTCCGTAGTGCGCGTCGTGGGCCGACATCCGCAGCCGGAGCGTGACCGTGAGTCCGACACCGGGGTGGCTCATGTGGGCTCTCCTTCGTAGCGCGTGCCCTTGGCTTCCTTGCCCATGCGCTGCATGACCTGATGCACCACGAAGTTCGCCACATTGGACGGTTTGGTGCCAGGCCCGAAGCCCGCGTCGAAGCCGAGCTCGAGGGCGAGCGCGTGATCGACCCGAGGTCCGCCCAGGAGCAGCGTCACCTTGCCGTAGAGGCCTTGCTTCTTGGCCTCCTCGATGAACTGGCGGCTGTTCTCTTTGTGCACGTCGCGCTGGGTCACCACTTGACTCACCAAGATGGCGTCGGCCCGCCCTTCTTTGGCCAAGCGCACCAGCTCGCCGTTGGGCACCTGGCTGCCGAGGTTGTGGGCCTCGAACCAGGGGTAGCGCTCGAGGCCGTAGTCGCCCGAGAAGCCCTTCATGTTGAGAATGGCGTCGATGCCCACGGTGTGGGTGTCCGAGCCGGTGCAGGCGCCGAACACCACCACCTTGCGGGCGACCTGATCCTCGATGAGGGCGTTGAGCTCGTCGAAGCTGCGCTTTCTGATGACCAGCTCGGGCACGTCGATGTCGGCGTAGTCGAGGACGACGGGCGAGCGCGCGTAGACGATGAAGAAGCTGTAGGCGTCGGCGGCCTGCTCCATGGCGGCCACCTTCACGTCGGTGAACCCGAGCTTCTTCACCATCTGCGCCGCGGCCTCCTTGGCCTTCTCGGAGGCTGGCACTGGCAACGTGAACGAGAGCTGCATCACGCCGTCGTCGCGGCGGTCGCCATAGGGGCGAATGAGCTGCCGGTCTTTGGGGCTCATGGCGTCTTCCCGTACGAGATGGACTCGATGATGCGCCTCAGCATCGGGCCGAAGCGGGCGGCCTCGGAGGTCCGGGCGCTCCAGGTCATCACCCACTTCATCTTCCCGTTGCAGCCGATGATGGTGGTGGTCGTGACGCGGTTCGCCTCCACCTTGGCCCGTTCGCCTTCTCCCACGAAGTCGCTGGTGATCTTCTTGGCCGCCGGCTGGGTGCCGAGCGTCATGGTCTCGAAGCCGCCCTTCCCGACCGCGTCGAGCAGCTTCTTCATGCAGCCGGCGGAGGTCTGGAGCTTCTCCAAAGGAAAGGCCGACACCGCCAGCTTTGCCATGTCGTGGGCGGCGGTCCACTCCACCGAGTGCTCGTCGGGACTGGACTTCTCCCAGCTCGCGGGCGCCCTGAACGACAGGCCGAGGAGCGTCGTGGGGGCCAGGACTTCGCCCCCCGTCAGGGCCAGGGCCACCAGAAGACCAGACGGGATCATGTTCGTCCCTCCATGAGGTCGAGAAAGGGGTTGAAGTAGTCGGGGGCCTTCTCGATGACCCCGTCGAGGCCCTTGCCCGAGGTCTCGGTGCGCTTGACGTCGCCGAAACGCCCCTGCCCGATGGCGGCGACCATGCCGTCTCTCTGACACTCCTCGAGGAGCTCGATGGCCTTGCCAAAGACGAAGCGGGCCCGGTTGGCGATCTTCCCGTCTTCTCTCACGGTGAACTCCTCGTCGATGCCTCGCGCCGCACGGTGAATGTACGAGGCCGCCTTGAGGGCCACGTAGCGATCCGCCAACAGCGGCGTGTGCATGGCCTCGGTCATCATGCCGAGGAGCTGAATACCCTGGCGAGTCCACACCGCGACCAGATCGGCCATGACGTCGTAGGCGTGGCTGAAGAAGATGTCGGTCTCCTTGTGCTTGGTGGGCGGCATGTACTTGAGCGGGGCCTTGGGAAAGCACCGCCGGACCAGCATGGCCTGTGACAGCTCGAGCAGGAGCGTCTCGGGGCGATGGGGGTCGATCTCGTAGGAGTGCCCGATGCCGAGCTGCCAGTCGGCCAGCCCCGCTCGGTGGGCGAAGCTCTCGTTGATGAACTGTGAAGCGATGACGGTGTGGGCCGCCTCGTACGCGTCGGCGGTGGTGATGTAGTTGTCTTCTCCGGTGTTGATGATGATGCCAGCCAGGGAGCAGATGCGCCGCGAGAAGTACTGATCGATGAAGGTGCGCCGCATGTTGATGTCGCGAAAGAGGATTCCGTACATCGCGTCGTTGAGGAGCATGTCCAGCCGCTCCCAGGCCGCCATGAAGGCGATCTCCGACATGCAGAGGCCCGAGGAGTAGTTGGTGAGCTGCACGTAGCGCTTGAGCTTCCTCGACTCCTCGTCGAGGGCCTCGCGCATGATCCGAAAGTTCTCCTGGGTCGCGTAGGTGCCGCCGTAACCCTCGGTGGTGGCGCCCTGCGGCACGTAGTCGAGCAACGATTGGGCGGTAGAGCGGATCACCGCGATGATGTCGGCGCCGGCCTGGGCCGCGGCGCGCGCTTGGTCGACGTCGTCGAAGATGTTGCCCGTGGCGACGATGACGTACTTGTGCGGGGCCGGGGGCATGGGGAACTCGGCCTTGAGGGCGTCGCGCCGCTCGACGCGGGCTCTGAGCTCGGCGGCCACCCCCCTCGCCTCGGCCCGCACCTCGTCTCGCAGGGCTCGCTCCTCGGCCTCGGGCAAGGGCTCCATCAGCACCGCGTTGGGCAGCGCCGTGAGGCGCTCCACCGCGTCGACCGGGCTCTTGGCGCCCAGCCGCAGCGCGCGGCCGTACCAGTAGGCGGCGCCCTTCGCCAACACCCCGGCCGACTGCAGCCGGTCGACCATCAGGTTGGCCAAGGGCGCACCGAGCTGCCCGGCGCCGTCGACCCCGAGCCACCGGAGCACGGTGCGTTCGACCGAGGCGGTCGTGTGGCGCTGGACCAGGTCGATGATGGGCTGGGTGATTTCCCAGGCCAGTTTTCTCGCGTGGGCGACCTGCACATCGGGTACGAAGAGGCCAGACATATTCGCCATATACAGTTGAACCCCACCCAAGGCTCGAAAGAGACCGCCGCATCGGGCCTTCTTTCGCCTCCTTCGACGTTTCGCCGAGCCCCCAAGCGCTCAACTCGACAGGGCGGCCGTATCTCTCGTTGAACCGGACACCCATGTACCGGTAAGTTCCGCCGCCTTTTTACGAACGAGTAACCAAGGAGTCTCACGTGACGGTGACGGCCCTCATCATTCTGTTGGGCGTGGCGCTGGTAATCAGCCTCGCCTTCAACTTCGGCATCCTCGGCTCCGGCCAGAAGTCGGTCGCGGCCCAGGTCGCCGGCGAGTCCGAGAAGGGCCCCGCCCGACTCGAGCGCGGCGAGGACCGCGGCAAGAAGCTCGAATCGGAGCTCGACAAGAAGAAAAGAGACCTGGAGGAGCTCAGGAAGGCTCATGGGGAAATCAAGGACGAGCTGAAGGCGGCGAAGAAGAAGCTCTTCGAGCAGAAGGAGGCCGACAAGAGCGTCGATGACCTCGCCAAGGCGCGGGCCGAGGTGGAGCGGCACGCCTCCCTGCAGCTCGAGGCCACCCGGGCCGAGCTCGCCACGGCCCTGGCCGAGGTGCAGCGGCTCAAGGCCCAGTCAGACGAGAGTCGCTCCCGACGCAAGGCCGTGGAGCGCACCGAGGAGAAGCCCGCCGAGAAGCCCCCTGAGCGCCAGGAGGTGGTGCAGAGGGTGATCCGCGAGCTGTCTGACGTCGAGAAGGAGCGCATCGCCCGCCTCGAGCAGCAGTCGTCGAACGACCGGAAGCGCGCCAATGAGCTCGATCGCGAAGTGCGGGGGCTGAGGGCGAAGATCGACCGAATTCACCGGGAGTCGAAGCGGGTGTACTCCGAGGCCAACCTCGCGCGGGACAAGTTCCGTGCGGTGGAGATGCGCCTCAACCGGACGTTGCTCGAGAACGACCTCGCCCGCCGGGCGCTCAAGGACCTCGAGAAGAAGACCGGCCAGCACGCCGAGCACAGCACCCTGACGCCGGAAGAGATCGCCGAGTCTGATCGGCGCATCAAAGAGAAGCACGCCGCTGAGGATCAAGCCGAGGCCGAGGCCCGCGCTCGTCTCGAAGCCGCCCAGCCGATCACCGGTGAAGAGGCCGCGCCTTCGCCTGCGGAACCCGCGGCGAGTGAGCCCAGCCCCCTCCCCTCGGCGCCGACCGAGGCCCCAGCTCCGAGCGTCACCGAGAACAAGGAAGGCTGAGCTTCAGGCTCAGGCACCGGAGCTCGGCGTGGGGTCTTCCGCGCCGAGCTCAACCTCGAGCCAGCTCCGCCTCCACGAGTCGGGCTAGGTCCTGGAAGGGCGTCACGCCACTGAAGGCGACGACCAGCGCACCATCACGGCCAAACAGCAGCCGCGACGGGAGCTCGCGAATGGCTCCGAAGGCAGAGTTCCCCGACCGGATCCGGTCGTCGGCCACCAGGAGCGGCGCATCGAGCTGGTATTCCTTGGCGAAAGGTTCGAGGACCCTTCGGCCCTCGAGATCCATGCCCACGAGGACATTCGAAAAGCCCCTGGCGCCGTAGAGCGACGCGAGGCGCTTGATGGTCACCAGGTCGGCCAGGCAAGGAAAGCACCAGGTGGCGATGAAGGTGATCAGCACCACGCGGCCCTGAAGGCCGTTGACCGAGAAGCCCAAGCCGTCGTCGGCGGTCTCGAAGGGCAAGCTCCCGATGAAGGACGCCAGCTGCGGCGAGGAAAGGCGGCCGTGCGAGCACCCGAGGAGCAGCGCCGGCCCAGAGAGCACCAGCCCTCGGCGGGAGATCATGCGCGGGTGCCGCCGCCGTTCTTCTGGCACGCGCGGCACAGGCCATAGAGCTCCATCTTGTGCGAGGTGACCTTGAAGCCGTGCTTCTTGGCCACGAGCTCTTGGAGCCGTTCGATCTGATCGTTCTCGAATTCGACGATCTGCTCGCAGGAGGTGCAGATCAGGTGATCGTGATGTACCCGGCCCTCCATCGCCTCGTAGCGGGTGTGGCCGTCTCCGAAGTTCCGCGCGGTGGCGAGCCCACTCTCGGCCAAGAGTTTCATCGTTCGATAGACCGTGGCGACCGAGACCCGCGAGTTTACCCGGCGCACCTTCTCCCAGAGCTCCTCGACCGACAGGTGCCCGTCGAGCCCGAAGAACGTCTCGAGGATCAGGCTGCGCTGGCGGGTCGACTTGAGCCCGCGGTCGGCGATGAATCGCTCGAACAACTGTCCTCGGTCAGTGCTGGGGCTCAACGAAGCGCTCCTTCCAGGAGTCTGGCTGGGGGCCGAGATCCGTACCGCCGTTGAGCGTGACCAGGGCCGACCGCGCGGCCTTCTGCACCAGCGGCGAGCGGTCGATGAGGAGCGGGACCAGCTCTCGGGCTCCCGACTGATCTCCCTCGAGGCCGATCACCCTCGCCGCCAGCTCGCGAACTTGGGCGTCACGGTGCATCAGCAAGGGGTGCGCCCCCAGCGGCTTCGGGGGAGCCTTGGCCACCGGAAAGAGGAGCAGCATGAAGAACAAGGCGGCGATCAGCACCTGGAGGAACGCCTTGAAGGGCGAGTACCTCCGCGCCGCGACCAGGGCCGCGCGGTACGCAGCGAAGCCAATGGCGAAGGCGAGGAAGATCCACGCGGCGGCTTTCCCGACCCATGGGTCGATGGTGGGCGCCTGCTCGGCGTACAGGGCGAGACCCGCCGAGGCCGCGAGGATCGCGTACAACACCATCGGCAACAGTGGACGCACCCGCATGCCCGCGACGCTTGGCTCTTCGGTTGGTGGCTCGTTGGGAGTATTCGTGTCCACCGGTGGGGCGTTCATTGACACCATTGCACCACTGCTTATACGCACGACAAACACTTTGGTCACCCCGGATGATTGACTGGCAGCGCAAGCGAGCACCTGAAGACGTTCCCACCCCCGTCGCCGTGGCGGTGTCGGACTTTTGCCGCCGGGCCCGAGCCGCGGCCTCCCCGGCCATGGTCCGTGACGCCCTCTCCTGCGTCGATGAGTCCTTCGACGCGCGTCTCCGGGCGCTGGCCGATACTGAGCCCTCCGCGTCACCACTGGGGCCTTTCGCCGTGGTCGACGTGGTGAGCGGAACAGACCAGCCCGAAGCGGCCCAGCGTGAACGCGATGGGCGCTACGCAGAGATCCGCCAGACGCTGCGGGCCGTCGCCTCACCGGTCCTTGAGCCCTCGAAGCCGGTGCTCGTCGCGGTGACCCCCGAGGCCGCACCCGAGCCCCAGGCCGAGTCGAACCGCCCCAAGAGTGCCTCGCACGGCAAGCGGTCGAAGGCGGAGCAGCTCAAGGAGCGCATTCGGCCCAGGCGGCGCGACCCTCAGGTAGAAGAAAAGCCTGCGGAGACCGCCGAGCCCCAGGTGTTCGGGACCTCCTTCCTCCCGCGGCGCAACCTCCCGGCGCCCCGCGGGCGCTTCACCCGCATCGACCCCCAGCGCGCCTCGTACGAGGTCCTGCTCCGGCCCGAGTCGTCCGAGCTGGTCGAGTCGCTGGTCGCGCAAGTTCCTCACCGGTTCGCGCTCTGGAAGACCCTCGACCAGGGCTACACGGGTCGGCGGGGCCACGCGCTCACGATTGACGAGGTGGTGGCCCTCCTCGAGCGCCATCACCAGGCGCGGACGCTGTGTGTCAGAGAGCGAGAGTCGGTGCTCGCCGGCGTGACCGACGCCCGAGGGTCCCTGGTCAAGGCCAGCCAAGATCTGGCGCTCCGCGATCGCGAGCTCGAGCGGCTGATCACCGAGCTCCGCCTCGAGCGCGAGGTCGAGGAGCTCCGCGAGCGCTTCCGCCGTGATGCCCTCGACAGCAAGAACCTCGGGTGGCGCCTCGAGCTCGTGGGTCGCCCCAAGTACCTGACCGATCTCGGTATCGAGGCCAAGTTCGAGCTCGCCCTCGCCCGCGATCTCCAGCGGCTCTTGGGAGACGAGCCGTCGGCGCAAGCTCGATGGGCGTTGGCAGAGCGCATCGGCAAGCGTGAGGCGCTCGACCCACACCTCCTGGAGCGGGCCTTCGAGCACCTCGGCCTCCCCTGACGCCTTCAACCCTGCGGAGCACCAGATGCCCATCTACGAGTACCGCTGTACCAACTGTGGAAACACCCTCGAGGTCATGCAGAAGGTCAGCGACCCTGCCCCGGCCAGCTGCACAGCCTGCGAGGCCAAGGACTCCTTCGAGCGCCTGATGAGTCGAACCAGCTTCCAGCTCAAGGGAGGCGGCTGGTACTCGGACCTCTACGGTTCGGTGAAGAAGGACGCCAAGGGCGACACCGCCGCCACGCCAGCGGCCGCTCCGGCCGAGAAGACCTCCGAGAAGCCTGCCCCGGCCGCGGCCAGCACCACACCCAGCGCGGCCCCAGCGCCATCGAAGCCGAGCAGCTCGGGCACCGGAGGCACCCCCGCGCCATGACGCTCCGCCCCGCGGGCTTCGCCTTCCTCACCTTGGCCTCCTGTGCCACCGCGCAGTTCTCCGTGCCCTCCATCGAGGCGACGAAGGTCGAGCGCTCTCTTCTGGGGCAGAGCCGGTTCCTCCGCGTCTCGATGTACTCGACGCCCTTCTTTGGCGACGCCACCAAGACCCTTCTGACGGCGGTGCCACCCGAGGAGGTCGAGCTGCTCACCCACCCCGACGGCTCAGCGGTGAACCCCGGGCGCGTGGAGACCATCTTCCCGGTGGGCACTCCGGTGCGCATTCGCTCGGTGGAGTTCCCTTCGGCCAGCGTCATGGCCCAGCGAATGCTCTTCACCCCACGGACGCTCGCGTGGGTCACGATGGAGGTGGGCGCGGCGCCCAGGAATGCAAAGCCGAGCGTCTTGGTGCTCCGCCCCGGGCTCGCCAGCGAGCGGGAGCTCGTCGCCGAGCTCGAGCGCTACCTGGTGGAGGCCGACCCTTCTCGCGCGCTGGGCGCCTTCCCCGAGTCGATCCGCGAGGCCATTCGGTCCAAGACCGCCACCACCGAGATGACGGCCGAGGCCCTGGAGATGGCCTGGGGCTACCCGGAACAGAAGCGGCTCCAGCTGGTCAACACCCAGCGAAGAGAGACCTGGAAGTGGCCGCACAAGCGGCGGGCCGAGCTGGTCGACGGCCGCGTCACCTCGCTGAGCGAGGAACCGGCGCGCCGCTAGCTCGACCGCTGCCCCGCTATCGCGGCCAGCGCCGCTTCTTCTTCTTCTTGGCCCGGTTCTCCTCGGCCCGCGCCTCGCCGGGCTTGCGCAGGTGGGGCAGATCTCCCATTTGCACCGGGTAGTAGCTCGAACCCTGGAGCGCCTTGACCAGCTCAGCCTGCGTGCTGACGGGTCGTTCGAAGAGCGTCGCGGCGTAGCCCACCTCGTCGATGGAGGCCCGGGCATCGCTGCCACCAATGCCGGGGAGCGCCAAGGCGCTGGCGGCCTCGAGCGCGGCCTCGTTGCCGCCCAGCCGCACCTTGGGGTTGTAGACCTCGATGGCCGAGAGCAGCTTGAGCGACTTCACGTAGTCGTTCGCCGGGTTGGGGAAGTCACGGTCATACGGCCTGGCGGCCACGATCGCCGCTCCCAGCGCCTTGAGCCGCGGGAGACACTCTTCGGCGCTCCAGGCCTTCTCCCGGTTCGAGCCCCACAGCTGCACCGGCTCAGGGGCCCGTTCAGGGCGTTCGAAGAAGCAGAGGTATTGGCCGCGATCGGTCGACAGCTCGAGGCCCACGAAGATCTTCAGCTTCGTCGTGCGCTTCAGGTCCAGGAGCTCGTCGCAGCCGTCTTGGGTGTTGGTCTCGGTGAAGGCGACTCCGTCCAATCCGAAGCTCTCGGCCCGCTGGAGCACTGCTTTGGGATCCAGCGGGCAGTCTCTGGAGAGATACGAATGGACGTGGAGGTCAATGAGCATCGGAGGGCTTGGGCTCAGGTGGCGCGAAAATGTGACGAAACCAATCAACGGGCTTGCTGGTGGATTTCAGCGTGTGGGATAAGCCTCGCATGTTCACTGGCGTCAAGGTGTTTTCGGCGACGAAGGCGAAGGAACGCGAAGAGCTGAGCGAGAACATCACCCGCTGGCTCAAGAGCAACTCGGATCTCGAGATCGTGGACAAAGTCGTGTCCCAGTCGAGCGACAACGAGTTCCATTGCTACTCGATGGTCATCTTCTATAAGCAGCGCGGCCAGTAGCCAGCGCCCTTCCGCGAATTCCTTTGACGGACGTCCGGGCTCGATTATGACGTTCCGGTCGTACCGGGGAAACCCGTACTACATCAACTGTCCCTGGGAGGGATCATGCACCAGAAGCTCGGCCTCTTGGCCCTGAAGTTGTCCGTCATCAGCGTCCTCGCCGTGATCGTTCTTTCTGCCGTCGGCTGCAACACCGAGTGTGTTGACAAGTTCGACTGCCAGACGCGAGGTTCGGGCCTGATGTGCTCGAAGGGTGCCTGCGTGACCGCAACAGACGCGGGGAACTGATTCCCTCCTCCAAGCTCACGATGAGGGCCGGCTCCTCCGCATGGGAGTCGGCTCTTTTTGTTCGCGAACCGTATGTCACCGACCGAAGAGTCACTGGGTAGGCTGCTGCAGCTCCGCCACGGAAGCCCGCACTCGCTCCTGGGTGCACACCCCAACGGCCGAGAGGTTTTCGTTCGCGTGATGCGTCCCGACGCGGTGCGGGTCGACCTCGTCACCGCGCAGCAGCGAACCACCCTGCACCCCCGCATCGATCACCCCGGAATCTTCGAGGCGACGCTCCCGCTCACCGAGGTGCCGGTGTACTGGCTCGAGGTGCACTCGGCCAATGGCGCGGCCTTCACCTTGAAAGACCCCTACTCGTTCCTCCCCACGCTGGGAGAGCACGACCTCCACTTCCTCGGAGAGGGCACTCACCGTCGCCTCTGGGATCGCCTCGGGGCCCACCCGATGCACCACCAAGGCGTGGCAGGCACGGCGTTCGCCGTCTGGGCACCCAACGCGGCCGGAGTCTCGGTGGTCGGCGACTTCAACGGCTGGGACGGCCGTATTCACCCGATGCGCTCGATGGGCAGCTCGGGCATCTGGGAGCTCTTCGTGCCGGAGGTCGGCGAGGGCACCCGGTACAAGTTCGAGATTCGGGGGCCCTCCGGGCTGCTGCCGCTCAAGGCCGACCCGATGGCCGTTCGCACCGAGGTGCCGCCGCTCACCGCCTCGGTGGTGCACGACCTGAGGCATTACCGGTGGAATGACACCGAGTGGCTCGGCCGGAGAGGGGCGATCGACTGGAACCGCTCCGCGATGAGCATCTACGAGGTCCACCTGGGCTCGTGGATGCGCAGCCCCGAGGAAGAGAGCCGGCCGCTCACCTACCGTGAGATCGCGCCCAAGCTCGTGGAGCATGTGAACCGGCTTGGCTTCACCCACGTCGAGCTGCTCCCGGTGGCCGAGCACCCCTTCGGTGGCTCGTGGGGGTATCAGGTCTCGTCGTACTACGCGCCCTCGGCACGCTACGGGCACCCCGACGACTTTCGCTTCCTGGTGGACACGCTCCATCAGGCTGGAATCGGCGTGTTGGTCGATTGGGTGCCGGCGCACTTCCCGCGAGACGTCTGGGCGCTGGCGCACTTCGACGGGACAGCCCTCTACGAGCACGAAGACCCGAGGAAGGGCGCGCACCCCGACTGGGGCACGCTGATTTTCAACTTCGGTCGAAACGAGGTGCGCAACTTCCTGGTGGCCAACGCCCTGTTCTGGGTCGACCAGTACCACATCGATGGGCTGAGGGTCGACGCGGTCGCCTCCATGCTGTACCTCGACTACTCGAGGCAACCGGGGCAGTGGATCCCCAATCGCCACGGCGGGCGAGAGAACGAAGAGGCGATCTCCTTCATTCGCCAGCTCAACGACACGGTGCGAGCGGTGCACCCCGGCGTCCACGTGATGGCCGAGGAGTCCACCGCGTTTCCCTCGGTGAGCAAGCCCACCAGCGAAGGCGGCCTCGGCTTCTCTCACAAGTGGAACATGGGGTGGATGCACGACACCCTGAGCTACTTCCAGAAAGATCCGATCCACCGGAAGTACCACCACCACCAGCTGACCTTCGGGCTGTTGTACGCGTACTCCGAGAGCTTCATCTTGCCGTTGAGCCACGACGAGGTGGTGCACGGCAAGCGGTCGCTCCTGTCGAAGATGTCAGGCGACGAGTGGCAGCACTTCGCCAACCTCCGCGCCCTCTACGGGTGGATGTGGGCCCACCCNNAGAAGCTGTTGTTCATGGGCGGCGAGCTGGCCCAGTGGAGCGAGTGGAACAACGAGACCAGCATCGACTGGCACCTCTGGGACTTCGACCGCCATCGCCAGGTCGGTGACCTGGTCGCGCGGCTCAACGCGCTGTATCGCGCCGAGGGCTCACTCCACGAGGTCGACGGCGAGCCCCAGGGCTTCCAATGGATCCAGGCTGACGCGGCTGACGCCAACGTCTTCGCCTTCGTTCGCCGAGGCAAGAGCGCCTGGAGAGAGGTCGTCTGCATCGCCAACCTCTCACCGGTGGTCCGCCACGGCTGGAGGCTCGGAGTGCCGACGGGCGGTTGGTGGGCGGAGCTCCTCAACACCGATGCCAAGGAGTTCGGCGGCTCGGATGTGCGGAACGAGCCACGAAAGGCCATTCAAGAGCCGTGGGATCAGCAGCCCGGGTCCATCGTGCTGACCCTGCCGCCGCTCGCGGTCATCTGGCTCGCGCCCGTCGACCCACCTGCCGGGAGCTGAGGCCGCGTTCAGCCCTCAGCCCGCTCCAACGCCGACACCCACTCGGGCGGGAGCCCAGCGCTCTTCGCCCCTCGAGAGAGGGCCTCGACGAACTTTCGGCTCACCGGGCCGTCCTTCGACGCCCGGTCCGGGTTGGTGGCGAACGCAGTCGCTTCCACCGTGGCTCCGTCGAGGCGTACGGTGACCGGTCGCTCGACGCTCATGCCCGTCACCCCGCCCTCCTTGTGCTGCACGATGGGCCAGTCCTTCTCCCGTACCTCGAACACTCGCCCCCAGACGGAGCTCCCCGGCGAAGCAGCCAGGCCGGCGACTCGGCCACCCCACCACCTCGAGGGGAAGTCGTAGGTCAGCGCGACGTCGACGGCCTCGGCCACCTTGCCCTGGGGCAGCTCGAAGAAGGTGTAGCCATGCTGGGCGCGCCACTCCTCGAAGGCAGGTCGATCGAGAATGGTGGAGTAGGCGAAGTACAGCCGAGTGCCCTCGCCGGCCGCGAGGCGGGCCCGCATGACAATGTCGTGGTGTTCGTCCATGGCCGGACCATGTAACGGGCGGCCTCCCACGCGGCACGGTTCCGAGGTCAGCCCCGGAACACCTCGAACAGGTGGGTGACGTCGAGACGCGAAGTTCTGAGGAACAGCTTCAACGCCTTCTCCATCGCGTCAGCCAGGGCCTCCATCTTGAGGAGCCGCTGCACCATCGCCCGGCTGGTATGCGGGTCGGCCTCGGCCAGCCGCCGAGCCTCCTGGAGATCGGCTCGGACCCGCTCGATGAAGGAGAACTCCCGTTCCTCGACCACCCGACGGGCCATCTTGAGGAGCTCGGTCTCGGCCTCATAGCGCCAGGCGGCGTCTTGCGGGCCTCGCACGCGGAGCGCCACGCCCCATCGCTCGAGGTCCTTGAGCAGCATCGAGACCCCACCCTTGGAGAGCGACAGCTCGGCCTCGATCTCGGCGGCCGTCAGGGCGACGTCCCTCAGGTACAGCAGCGCCCAGACTCGGCCCTGGTTTCGCTTGAAGCCCCAGAACTCGATGACGTTGCCCACCGCGTCGACGGCGATGGCCTCCCATGGACGCAGGTGGCCAGGCTCCGTCCCCGGCGCCTCCGCCTGTGTCCACAGGTACCCCTTCATGCCGCTCCCTTGAGGGCGATGCCACGGGCCAGCGTGCGCGCCCAGATGACGAGGTTGGCCCCGGCCTCGGTGTCCGCGTACCCCCCGAGCGCGTCGACCGCGCCGTCGATCTCGTCGTTCATCAGGGTGATCGCCTCATCGAGGGCACCCGACACCAGCACCGCCGTCCCCAGCTCACGGACCTTGTCTTGTGTGAGCGCGGCCCAACCCCAGGCCTCGGAAATGCGGCGCTTGAGCCGCTCGTCTCGGCCCACCGCCAAGATGACGGGCAGGTTGGGCGTGCGCGACTGGAGATCCGCGTACTGTGGCTTGCCTTCGTCGGTGCCGGTGATGTCGCGGATGTCGTCGGCCATCTGGAACGCGACGCCAATGCGCCGGCCGAAGGCGTCGAAGCGCGCCGCGGCGTCCTGGTTCTCCGCAGCGGTCGCCGCTGCCACGCCACACCAGCCGAACAAGCTCCCTGTCTTCCCCGTGCCGATGGCCTTGAGCTCGTCGAGGGAGAGCCCGAGGTTGCCCCGCGCCTGCACCTCGGCGATGGCCGCTCGGGTCATCTCTGAGACCGTCTTCAGGGCGCTCGCCGTCATCCGCGGGTCGATCCGCGACAGGGCGGTCAGCGCCCCTGACAGCAGCAGGTCGCCAGACATCACCGCCACGATGTTGCCCCACCGCGCATTGACGGTGGGCTTGCCCCGGCGAAACATGCCGTTGTCCACCACGTCGTCATGCAGGAGCGACGCGGCGTGGATCATCTCGGCCGCCACGCCCGCGGCCACCAAGGAGCCATCGGCCACCCCGAGGGTGTCACCGAAGATCTTCACCAGCATCGGCCGCGCCCGCTTGCCTCCGCCCAGGCACAGGTGCCGGGCAGCCTCCATCAGGGTGTCGTCTTTCGAAGGGTTCGCGCCACCCAGCTGGGCCAGGAGCTCCGACTCCACTTCGACGAGATAGCCCCGGAACGCAGCCGATGGATCCATGGAGCGTTCATATAGTTCAAGCCGTTTTGAACTGCATGCTCTCCAGAATTCACCAGAGAAAAC
The DNA here is from genome assembly GCA_003153055.1 of Myxococcales bacterium. The sequence continues at coordinate 313 of PMBV01000256.1, read as the reverse complement.
AGCGCCTTGTGGCTCACTCCGCTCGCATCGCCTCGACGGGGTCGAGCCGCGCGGCGCGGGCAGCGGGGTAGATGCCGAACACCAGGCCCACGCCCGAGCTCATGCCCAGCGAGAGGAGCACGGCCCACAGCGGCACCTCGGTGTAGAGCCCCAGGGTCCAGCGGCCGAGGAAGGCCAGGCCGAAGCCAAGGCTGATGCCGATGAGCCCCCCGACGAGGGCCAGCACCACGGCCTCGGTGGCAAACTGCATGAGAATGCGGTTCCGCCGGGCGCCCAGGGCCTTGCGCACGCCGATCTCGCGGGTGCGTTCGGT